>NZ_SSXA01000011.1:0-21951 GCF_021698975.1 Blastococcus sp. KM273128
CCCGTGCCCGCGGGACGCGCCGCACCGCACCTCCGTGGAGGCACCCCGTGTCACGCAGCACCCCTGTCCCCGCCGGCCCGGCCGCCGACGCCCGCACCGCGCTCCCCGAGGGCGAGACCGTGGCGTTCGACCGGCTGGCCCACGCCGTCCTCGCCTCGCCGTCGGCCCCGCTGGGTGCGCTCCTGCGCGCCCAGCTGCCCGGGACCGCCGGTGTCCGCTGGCTCCGCCAGGAGGGCCTGCCGCCCACCACCCGGCCGGTCGAGCTGACCGCCGAGCGGTGGCTGTCGCTGTTCCGCTGCTGGCAGTCGGTGGCGCCGGCGCCCGGGGCCGCCGGCACCGGCCACCACCGGTCCGGTGGCCGGCCGTCGACCCACGGCCACGCGCCGGGGGCCGCCGCCATCCCCCGCTGGGGCAGCTGAGCCCGGGCACCCGCCGGTCCGCGGCCCTACCCGTTCCCGGTGGGGCCGCGGGCGGGCGGTGACGACGCGCCCGGCCGCCGGGTGCCGCCCTCCCAGCGCGACCCCCACTCGAGGGTGAGACGAGGATTCACGACCCTCCGGAACGGGCACGGGTGGCGCCACGACCGGTGAGCAGCGCCGGCGCGGGGAGGCGGTGACCGGTGGGGATCTGGCAGGCCGCGCGACCGCCGCGACCGTTCCCCGAGGTGTGGTGCCAGGAGCTGACCTCCCTGGCGGAACTGGCCGCGCTGCGGGCCCGCCTCCGCCGGTCGACCACCGGCAGCCGCACCGTCGCCGAGCCCGAGCGCGACCACTGGTCCGAGCGGCTGGTCCTGATCGCCGACGAGCTCACCTCGAACGCGCTGCGCCACGGCGGGGCCCCGGTCGCGGCGGTCCTCGGACGCGACGGGGACCGGTGGCTGATCGCCGTCCGGGACGCCGCGGTCGACGTCCCGCCCGCGCCGGCGGAGGGCCGCGATCCCGGCCTGGGGGGCTTCGGGCTCTACCTCGTGGCCGACCTCTCGGCGGCGCACGGCTGGTTCACCGAGCCGGGCGCGAAGACCGCCTGGGCGGTCGTCGACGGCGGCGCCTGAGCAACCGGTCCCCGACCGGGCGAACCCCCGCCCCGTTGCCTGTGACCCGCGGGTAACGTGCGCCACATGTCGCTCGCCGAGCAGTTGGACACGGTCACCGGCTCCGCCGCGGGAACGGTCGACCGGCACGCCACCACGGAGACCTTCGAGTCGACCGCACCGGCCAGCGGTGCCGTCGTCGGCGTCTTCCCCGTGCACGACGAGGCCGCCGTCGGGGCGACCGTCGCCCGCGCCCGCGCCGCCGCCCGGCAGTGGGCGGCACTGGGCTTCGACGGGCGCAAGCAGCGGCTCTCGGCCTACCGCGGCTACCTCGCCCGCCGCATGCACGAGCTCGCCGACCTGGTGCACCGCGAGAACGGCAAGCCGCACGCCGACGCCATCCTCGAGATCACCCTGGCCGTCGACCACCTGGCCTGGGCGGCCGGCCACGCGCGCAAGGCGCTCGGCCCGCGCCGGGTCAGCCCCGGCCTGCTCGCGGCCAACCACGCCGCCTACCTGGAGTACCAGCCGCTGGGCGTCGTCGGCGTCATCGGCCCGTGGAACTACCCGGTCTTCACGCCGATGGGGTCGATCGCCTACGCGCTGGCCGCCGGCAACGCCGTCGTCTTCAAGCCCTCCGAGCACACGCCCGCCGTCGGCGCGTGGCTGGCCGCCGCCTGGCGCGCCGCCGTCCCCGACAGCGCCGACGCGTTCCAGGTCGTCACCGGCTACGGCGCCACCGGCGCGGCGCTATGCCGGGTGCCGGTCGACAAGCTGGCGTTCACCGGGTCGGCCGCGACCGGGAAGAAGGTCATGGCCGCGTGCGCCGAGACGCTCACCCCGGTGCTCATGGAGCTCGGGGGCAAGGACGCGATGATCGTCGACGACGACGCCGACGTCGCGGCCGCGGCCGACGCCGCCGTGTGGGGCGCGATGAGCAACGGCGGCCAGACCTGCATCGGCATCGAGCGGGTGTACGCCACCGAGGCGGTCTACGACCGCTTCGTCGAGGCGGTCACCACCCAGGTGCGCAACCTGCGGCCCGGTGCCGACGGCGACGCCACCTACGGCCCCATGACCATGCCCTCGCAGATCGACGTGGTGCGCCGGCACGTCGCCGACGCCGAGGCCGCGGGCGCACGGGTGGTCACCGGCGGCCCCTCGGCCGAGGCGTTCCCCGGCGAGGGGTACGTCGCGCCGACCGTGCTGCTCGACGTGCCCGAGGACTCCCCCGCCATCAAGGAGGAGACCTTCGGCCCCACGCTGACCATCACCCGCGTGCGCGACGCCGAGGAGGCGCTCGCCCGGGCCAACGACACCACCTACGGGCTGGCCGGCTCGATCTTCTCCGCCTCCAAGGAGAAGGCGATGGACCTCGCCCGCCGGATGCGCAGCGGCATGACGTCGATCAACTCGGTGCTCACCTTCGCCTCGGTGCCCGCCCTGCCCTTCGGCGGGGTGGGCGACTCGGGCTTCGGCCGCATCCACGGCGAGGACGGGCTGAAGGAGTTCACCCGCGCCAAGGCCATCACCCGCCAGCGGGTGCCGCTGCCGGTCAACCTGATGAGCTTCGGGCGTCCCGCGAACGCCGCCGACGCGCTGGCCCGGGTCATGGGCATGGTCCACGGGCGGCACCGGTGAGCGCCCGCGAGGACGTGCTCGCCGACGAGTACGACGTCGTCGTCGTCGGCGCCGGATCGGCCGGCAGCGCGCTGGCCGGCCGGCTCAGCGAGGACCCGTCGCTGCGGGTGCTCGTGCTGGAGGCCGGCGGCCCCGACTCGGTGCTCGAGGTGAAGATCCCCGCGGGGCTCTACAAGGTCTGGCGCACCCGGCACGACTGGAACTACACGACCGACGAGCAGCCGGGCCTGGGCGGCCGGAAGCTGTTCTGGCCGCGCGGCAAGCTGCTGGGCGGCTCGTCGTCGATCAACGCGATGATCTACGTCCGCGGGGCGCGCGCCGACTACGACGAGTGGGCGCAGCTCACCGGGGACGACGCCTGGTCCTACGACTCGGTGCTGCCGCTGTTCAAGCGGATGGAGGACAACGCCCGCGGCGCCGACGCGTGGCACGGGGTGGGCGGTCCGCTGCGCGTCGAGGACCTGCGCTCGCCGCACCCGTGGACCACGGCAGTGGTCGAGTCGGCGGTCGCTGCCGGCTACCCGCGCAACCCCGACTTCAACGGCGCCGCGCAGGAGGGCGTCGGCCAGTACCAGGTGACGCAGAAGCGCGGGCGCCGCTGGTCGGCCGCCGACGCCTACCTGCACCCCGCCGCGGGCCGGCCCAACCTGACCGTGCGGACGGGGGCGCTGACCACCCGGGTGCTCGTCGAGGGCGGGCGGGCCACCGGCGTCGAGTACCGCTGCGGCGGTGAGGTGCGCACGGTCCGCGCCACCCGCGAGGTGGTGCTCTCCGGCGGCGCGGTCAACTCCCCGCAGCTGCTCATGCTCTCCGGCATCGGCCCGGCCGACCACCTGCGGGAGGTCGGTGTCGACGTCGTGCACGACCTGCCGGGGGTGGGCGCCGGCCTGCAGGACCACCCGCTCGTGCCGGTCATCTGGCACGTCCGCTCCGGCCGATCGCTGCGGCTGGCCGAGACGCCGCTCAACCTGGCGCGGTGGAAGGCGACCGGCCGCGGCCCGCTGACCTCCAACCTCGCCGAGGCGGGGCTGTTCACCCGCTCGAACCCGGAGCTCGCCGAGCCCGACCTGCAGCTGCACTTCCTGCCGGTCAAGTTCTGGCGGCAGGCGGAGGTCGACCCCGACGCCGAGGCGTTCACCTCGGCCGTCGTGCTGGTGCACGTGCAGTCGCGGGGTTCGGTGCGGCTGCGCTCGGCCGACCCGACGTGGGCACCGGCCATCGACGCCGGCTACCTCACCGACGAGCGCGACCTCGACGCGCTGGTCAGCGGGGTGGAGAAGGCGCGGGAGATCGCCGGGGTGGGCCCGCTCGCCGCCGTGCTGGGCGAGGAGTGGTCCCCGGGACCACGCGTCCAGGGGCGCGAGGCGCTGCGGCAGAAGGTGCGCGACACCCTCGAGTCGCTGTACCACCCGGTGTCCTCGTGCCGGATGGGCACCGACGAGCTCGCCGTCGTCGACCCGCAGCTGCGGGTGCGCGGGATCGAGGGGCTGCGGGTGGCCGACGCCTCGGTGATGCCGACGCTGGTCCGCGGCAACACCAACGCGCCGACGATCATGATCGCGGAGCGGGCCGCCGACCTGGTCCTGGGCCGGACGCCCGACCCCGCCCTCGCCGCCGTCGACTGAACCTCCCGGCCATTTGTGCACTTTTCGCCGCTTGCCGGGGTCCGCGCGCTCACCCGATGTGACCTGACACTCCCTCCCGGTGGGACCACGCGGGGGTCGCGTCTGGTTGAGTGGGGTGTACCGGCGCCGCCCTCGCTCATCCGGAGCGGCAGGAATCGACGTCGGGCCCAGGCAGCGCCACCGAGGCGCGCCAGGCTGACCGACGTCTCGCCGACGATGCGAGCCCGCCCTGCCCGCGAGCAGGTGCGCCGCTCGTCCGTGCCGAGGTGCTCGTGCGGCCGCTCGAGCTCCGAGGAACCGATGACTTCGCAGAACACCACCCCGTCCACCCCCGCCGCCGACGGGCGCCCGCGCCGGCGCCGTGGCGGTCGCGGCCGGGGCAACGGCGCCCGCCCCGCCGGCGAGCAGCAGACCACCGCGCAGGCCCCGGCCGCCGTCCCCGCGGCGGCGCCCGTCGTCCCGGTCGGGGCGGAGGCCACCGTCCTGCCGACCGACACCACCTTCGACGCCCTCGGCGTCCCGGCCCCGATGGTCGAGGTGCTCTCGGCCAGCGGGATCACCGCGCCGTTCCCCATCCAGGTCGCGACGCTGCCCGACAGCCTCGGCGGCCGCGACGTCCTGGGCCGCGGGCGCACCGGCTCGGGCAAGACCCTGGCCTTCTCCATCCCGCTGGTCGCCCGGCTGGCCGCCTCCGACAGCCGCCGCCAGCCCCGCCGCCCGCGCGCGCTGGTGCTGGTGCCGACCCGCGAGCTGGCCAACCAGGTGTTCGCCGTCGTCGACCCGCTGGCCCGCGCGCTCGGCATGAACGCCACCACGATCTTCGGCGGCGTCGGGCAGAACCCGCAGGTGCAGGCGCTGGCGAAGGGTGTCGACGTCGTCATCGCCTGCCCGGGCCGGCTCGAGGACCTCATCGGCCAGGGGCACTGCGACCTCGGCGGCGTGGAGATCACCGTCCTCGACGAGGCCGACCACATGGCCGACCTGGGCTTCCTGCCCGGCGTGAAGCGGCTGATGGACCGCACGCCGAAGACCGGCCAGCGGCTGCTGTTCTCCGCGACCCTGGACAACGGCGTCGACGTGCTGGTCAAGCGGTACCTGAGCAGCCCGGTCACGCACTCGGTCGACCCGGCGGTCGCCCCGGTCAGCACCATGACCCACCACGTCTTCCACGTGCCCACCGCCGACAAGGGCGAGGTCGTGCGGCAGCTCGCCTCGGGCCTGGGCCGCAGCGTGCTGTTCACGCGCACCAAGCACCAGGCGAAGAAGCTGGCCAGGCAGCTCACGGCGGCCGGGATCCCCGCCGTCGACCTGCACGGCAACCTCAGCCAGAACGCCCGCGAGCGCAACCTGCAGGCGTTCAGCGACGGCTCGTCCCGCGTGCTCTGCGCGACCGACATCGCCGCCCGCGGCATCCACGTCGACGACGTCGCGCTGGTGGTGCACGTCGACCCGCCGACCGAGCACAAGGCCTACCTGCACCGGTCGGGCCGCACCGCCCGGGCCGGCGCCGGCGGCACCGTCGTCACCATCACCACCCCCGACATGGTCGGCGAGGTGCGCACCTTGACCCGCCAGGCCGGGATCACCCCGGTGATCAGCCAGGTGCGGCCGGGCTCCCCGGCGATCGCGGAGCTCACCGGCCCGGAGGCGCCCTACGTGGAGCCGGCGCCCGCGCCGGAGCCGCAGCCGCAGGGCGGCGGTGGTGGCCGGCGTCGACGCGGCGGCTCGGGTTCCGGCTCGGCCTCGGCCAAGCCGGCCGGCTCGTCGGTGCGCGGCGGCGGGTCGGGCTCCGGCCGCGCGAGCGGCCCGGCGCGCACCCGCGCCGAGCTCGCCGCCCGGGCCGGCACGACGTCGGCCGCCTCGTTCAGCGCCCGCTCCCGCCGGGGCCGCTGACCCCTCGTCGACCGTCGGCCTGTGGTCGTCTCGACTGGATCGAGACGACCACAGGCCGACACCCAGTGCGCCGGTAGAGCCATCGACTCGTCGTAGCTCTCGGCGTCGTCCGTGGAGCCGCCCTCCCGGAGTGCGGTGGGGGCGCAGTCTGCCGCTGATCCGTCGTCGGATGTCGACTCGTCGTCATGTCAGCCGGACGACATGACGACGAGTCGACACCGTGCCACCGGGGCCGCCGGACGTCTCCGGCCGCCCCGGCGTGCTAGCTGCCGCTGGAGAAGGCGGCGTCGAAGGCGGCCGACGGCGGGTCGAAGGCCAGCCGGCGCACGAATTCCAGGGCCTCGGGGGCGCCGACCAGGCGGTCCATGCCGGCGTCCTCCCACTCCACGGAGATGGGCCCGTCGTAGCCGATGGTGTTGAGCATCCGGAAGCAGGCCTCCCAGGGGACGTCGCCGTGCCCGGTGGAGACGAAGTCCCAGCCGCGCCGCGGGTCGGCCCAGGGCAGGTGGGAGCCCATCCGGCCGTTGCGGCCGTTGCCGACCTGGCGCTTGGCGTCCTTGCAGTCGACGTGGTAGATGCGGTTTTTGAAGTCCCAGAGGAAGCCGACCGGGTCCAGGTCCTGCCACACGAAGTGGCTCGGGTCCCAGTTCAGCCCGAACGCCTCCCGGTGCCCGATGGCCTCCAGCGCGGCGACGGTGGTCCAGTAGTCGTAGGCGATCTCCGAGGGGTGCACCTCGTGGGCGAAGCGCACCCCGACCTCGTCGAAGACGTCGAGGATCGGGTTCCACCGGTCGGCGAAGTCGGCGTAGCCGTCGGCGATCATCGACTCCGGCACCGGCGGGAACATCGCGACGGTCTTCCAGATCTTGCTGCCGGTGAAGCCGACGACGGTCTTCACGCCGAGCTTGGCCGCGGCGCGGGCGGTCAGCTTCATCTCCTCGGCGGCCCGCTGCCGCACGCCCTCGGGCTCGCCGTCGCCCCACACGCGGGCATTCACCATGCCGCGGTGGCGCTCGTCGATCGGGTCGTCGCAGACCGCCTGGCCGTTGAGGTGGTTGGAGATCGCGAAGACCTGCAGGTCGTGCCGCTTCAGCAGGTCCAGCTTCTCGGCCACGTAGGCGTCGTCGTTCGCGGCCCGCTCGACGTCGAGGTGGTCACCCCAGCAGGCGATCTCCAGGCCGTCGTAGCCCCAGCCGGAGGCCAGCCGGGCCACCTCCTCGAAGGGCAGGTCGGCCCACTGGCCGGTGAAGAGGGTGACGGGACGGGGCATCAGCGGTGGTCCTCTCGTAGTTCGATCTGCGGTGCGGCTCCGTCCAGGGCACCGCCGCGAGCCTGCGAGCGGTGGGGAGGACGGGGTCCTTCGTCTTCGATCGGGGTCCAGCGCGAGCTGTCCGAGGCGCTGCGCTCGACGGCGTCGAGCACCCGCTGCACCTGCAGGCCGTCGGCGAACGACGGCGCCGGGTCCTGGCCCGCGGCGATGGCGGTGACCAGGTCCACGACCTGGTGGGTGAAGCCGTGCTCGTAGCCCAGCCCGTGCCCGGCCGGCCACCAGGCGCCCACGTAGGGGTGCTCGGGCTCGGTGACGATGATCCGGCGGAAACCGGCGGTCTCGGCGGGCTCGTCGCCGTCGAAGAACTGCAGCACGTTCATGTCCTCGAAGTCGAACGCCAGACTGCCCCGGGACCCGTTGATCTCGATGCGGATGCCGTTCTTGCGGCCCAGCGCGAACCGGGTGGCCTCGAAGACCGCCAGCGCCCCACCGGTGAACCGCCCGAGGAACACCGCGGCGTCATCCACGGTGACCCGGCCCGTCCCCGAGCCGCCGACCCCGCCCAGCTTGCCGGTCTCGGTCGGCAGCGGCCGCTCGGTCACGAACGTCTCCAGCGTCGCGCTGACGCCGGTGATCGCCTGCCCGGTGATGTGCTGGGTCAGGTCGATCACGTGCGCCCCGATGTCGCCCAGCGCCCCGGAACCGGCCTTGTCCTTCTCCAGCCGCCACGACATCGGCGCCGCCGGGTCGGCGATCCAGTCCTGCAGGTACTGCGCCCGCACGTGCCGGATCTCGCCCAGCCGCCCGTCGGCGACCAGCTTGCGGGCCAGCGCGACCGCCGGCACCCGCCGGTAGGTGAAACCCACCATCGACCGCACCCCGCGGGCCGCCGCCTTCGCCGCGGCCTCGGCCATCGCCTCGGCCTCGGCGACGCTGTTGGCCAGCGGCTTCTCGCACAGCACGTGCTTGCCGGCCTCCAGCGCGGCGATCGCGATCTCGGCGTGGGTGTTCCCGGGAGTGCAGACATCGACCAGGTCGACGTCATCGCGCTCGACCAGCCGGCGCCAGTCGGTCTCGGTGCCGCGCCAGCCCAGCCGGCCGGCGGCCGCGGCCACCTTGGCGGGATCGCGGCCGGCCAGCACGGCCAGCTCCGGCCGCAGCGGCAGGTCGAAGAAATGGGGGGCGGTGCGCCAGGCGTGCGAGTGGGCCGCGCCCATGAACGCGTAGCCGACCAGCCCGATGCCCAGGGTGGGGGTCATGTGCAACTCCGGAGCGGGGATGGCGCGGCAGGGGAACGCGGGCGCTCCCCTGCCGCGCCGACGGATCAGGACTCGAACGCGCGGTCGATGTAGTCCTCGACGTTCTCCGAGGTGACGACGGGGGCGTTGAGCACGATCTCGCGCGGGACCTCGGGCGAGACCAGGTCCGACATCGACTTGCCCTGGGCGATGAGGCGGGCCAGGCGGATGCCGTCGGCGGCCTGGGTGTGCGGGTAGATGACGGTCGCCTGCAGGACCGAGTCACCCGACTGGATCTCGCGCATGGCGTTCGCCGAGCCGGCGCCGCCGACCATCACGAACTCGTCGCGACCGGCGTTGGCGATCGCGGCCAGCACGCCGACGCCCTGGTCGTCGTCGTGGTTCCACAGGGCGTCGATCTGCGGCGCGGCCTGGAGCAGGTTGGCCGCGGCCTCCTCGCCCCCCTCGACGGTGAAGTCCGCCGCGACGCGGTTGTCGACGTCCAGACCGCAGTCGGCGAGCGCGTCGGCGAAGCCCTGGCTGCGGTCCTGGGTCAGCGGCAGGGAGTCGATGCCGGCGATCTCGGCGACGACGGCGTCGGGGTTGTCGCCGACCTGCTCGCAGATGTAGGTGCCGGCGGAGACGCCCATGCCGTAGTTGTCGCCCAGGATGGTGGCGCGGGCGGCGAACGGGCTGCTGAACTCCCGGTCGACGTTGATGACCGGGATGCCGGCCTCCATCGCCTGCAGCGCGACCGGGGTCATCGCGGCGCCGTCGAAGGGCAGCAGCACGATCGCGTCGACGCCCTCGTTGATGAAGGTCTCGACCTGGCTGATCTGCGTGCTGACGTCGTTCGTGCCCTCGGCGATGATCAGGTCGATGTCCTCGTACTCGCCGGCCGCGTCCTGCGCCGCCTCCGAGATGCCGGCCATCCAGCCGTGGTCCGCCGCCGGCGCGGAGAACCCGATCCGGACGGTCTCGCCGGTCTCGTCGTTCGAGCTGGCGGCCGCGTTCCCGCCGCCGTCGCCCCCGGAGGCGGAGGGCTCGGGCTCGTTGCTGGTGCAGCCCGCGACGAGCACGGTCGCGCCGGCCAGGGCGACCGCGGTGGACATCATGCGACGGTAGGGACGCTGCCTCGCTGCAGACATTTCTCTCTCCTCGGGGTGCGTTCTCCGGCGGGTCGCCGGTGGGACGGTGGGGTGGAGCAGGTCAGTGGGTGGCGCCGGGCCGGTCGCCGCCGGGGGCGCCGGATGCGCTCGTACCGCCGGCCACGGCGCCGGCCGGGGTGCCCCCGGCGACCGGTCCCCCGGACGACGACTCGCCCCGGCCGGAGCGCAGGCGGGACAGCCAGCCGGAGCCGCCCCCCTCGGCCAGCCGGGTCTGCAGCAGGACGGCGAGCACGATGATCACGCCCCGCGCGACGTTCTGGACCGAGCTGGACAGGTTGTTCAGCGTGAAGACGTTGCCGAGCGTGACGAAGATCAGCACGCCCAGGACGGTGCCGACGATCGTGCCGCGGCCACCGGTGAGCAGGGTGCCGCCGATGACCACGGCGGCGATCACCTCGAGCTCGAGGAGCGTGCCGTGGGTGGAGCTGCCGGTCGTCGTCCGCGCCATGAGCAGCACCGCGCCGATGCCGCAGGTCACGCCGGAGAGCACGTAGAGCTTGAGGGTGTGCCACTGCACGCGGATGCCGGCCAGCCGGGCGGCCTCGGCGTTGCCGCCGACGGCGAAGGTGTGCCGGCCGAACGTGGTGCGGTTGAGCAGCACCCAGCCGGCGACCGACACCAGGGCCCAGATGATCACCAGCATCGGGATGCCGAGGACGTCGCCGGTGAAGAAGGCGAGGAAGTCCCGGTCCTGCACGATCTGGGTGCGGCGGTTGGCGATGATCTCGGCCAGACCGCGGGCGGAGACGAGCATGGCCAGGGTGGCGATGAAGGCGACGATCCGCCCGTAGGCGATGACGATGCCGTTGATCAGCCCCGCCCCGGCGCCCACCGCCACCGCGGTGAACACCATGACGATCCAGTGGAAGTCCTCGGCCATCGCCTGGGTGGCCAGCGTCGTGGCCCAGATCGACGACAGCGCGACCAGCGCGCCGACCGACAGGTCGATGCCGCCGCCGATGATCACGAACGTCATGCCGATGCTGACCACACCGACGACGGCGGCCAGCCGCAGGATCGTGAGGACGTTGTCGATGTCGACGAAGCGTTCGGGCGCGGTGACGGCGCCGACGATGCAGAGCAGGCCGAGGGCCACGACCAGGCCGAGCAGGCGCCCGGCCGGCCCGGCCAGGAAGCCCGGCCCCTTGCCGTTCGTCCCCTCGGGCGCGCGGCCCTTCGACGTCGCGGGTGCGCCCGCCCCCCCGGTCGTCGCGGTGCTGCCGGTCATGCCACGTCCCCTTCGTGCTGCTGTGCGGTGGGCTGCTGCCGGTCGCCGCGCTGGCGCGGGCCGACCGATCCCTCCATGACGAGGTCGAGCACGGCGTGCTCGTCGAGCGCGTCGGCCGGTCGCTCGGCGACGACCGATCCGTCGGAGATCACCAGGACCCGGTCGGCCAGGCCCAGCACCTCGGGGATCTCGCTGGAGACCACGACGACGGCGACCCCGCGGTCGGCCAGTTCGCGGATCAGCGCGTAGATCTCCGAGCGGGCGCCGACGTCGACGCCGCGGGTCGGCTCGTCGAGGAGCAGCACGCGGCAGTCGCGCAGCAGCCAGCGGGCGAGGACGACCTTCTGCTGGTTGCCGCCCGACAGCGTCCGCACCTCGCGGGTGACGTCGCCCGGGCGGACGTCGAGGGCCTGCGCCTGCTCGCGCGCGGCGTCCTTCTCGTTGCTGCCGGAGAGGAACCCGCCACGGGCGAACCGGGCCAGGCTGGCGATGCTCATGTTGCGGTAGACGGCGTCGCCGAGGAGCAGCGCCTGGCTCTTGCGCTCCTCGGGCGCGAGCCCGACGCCGGCGGCGACCGCGGCGGCGACCCGGCCAGGGCGCAGCCGCTCGCCCGCCACCGAGACGGTGCCGCCGGTGGCCCGGCGTGCGCCGTAGATGGTCTCCAGGATCTCCGACCGCCCCGAGCCCACGAGGCCGGCCAGGCCGACGACCTCCCCCGGGCGGACGTCGAAGGACACCCCCTGGAAGGTGCCGCGGAGGCTGAGGTCCCGCACCGACAGCAGCGGCTCCGCGGCGGCGACGGCCCGGCGCTCGGGGAACACGTACTCGATGTCGCGGCCGGTCATCAGCTCGATCACCTGGCGGGTGGAGGTGTCGCGGACCGGCAGCCCGGTGGCCACGGTGCGCCCGTCCTTGAGCACGGTGATCCGGTCGCCGACCTCGCGGATCTCCTCCAGGCGGTGGGAGATGTAGACGACCGCGACGCCGTCGCGGGTGAGATCCCGGATCACCTCGAACAGGTGCTGGACCTCTTCGTTGTCGAGGACGGCCGAGGGCTCGTCCATGACGATCAGCTTCGCGTCCTGGGAGAGCGCCCGGGCGATGCTGACCATCTGCTGCGCGGCGGCCGGCAGCGAGCCGACCTCGGCGGTGGGCCGGATCTCCGGGTGACCGAGCCGGGTCAGCAGCTCGCCGGCGGCCTCGTTCGCCGGTGCCGGCCGGGCCAGCCCGAAGCGGGACCGCTCGCGGCCGAGGAAGATGTTGTCGGCCACGGTGAGGCCCGCGACCAGGTCGAGCTCCTGGTAGATGGTGGCGATCCCGTGCTTCATGGCCGCCTGCGGGTTGGTCAGGGAGACCGGCTCGCCCCGCCACTCGATCCGCCCGCCGTCGGGCTGGTGGGCCC
Organism: Blastococcus sp. KM273128; assembly: GCF_021698975.1. Taxonomy (GTDB): domain Bacteria; phylum Actinomycetota; class Actinomycetes; order Mycobacteriales; family Geodermatophilaceae; genus Blastococcus. Next base: position 12,497 of record NZ_SSXA01000011.1, read on the forward strand.
CGGCGAGCACCTTGATCAGGGTCGACTTGCCCGCACCGTTCTGCCCGAGCAGGCAGTGCACCTCGCCGGCGCGGACGTCGAGGTCGACGCCGTCGAGCGCCCGCACCCCCGGGAACGTCTTGACGATCCCGTGCATCGCCAGCAGCGGCGCACCCTCGCCGTCCCTGCCCCGTGCACCTGGTGCACCGGCCACGTCGCCACCTCCGGAGACTTTTGCTCACCATTGACCATTAGTCTGTTGACGCAGCAACATATGGGGGGCATCACAGCGGGTCAAGCTCGTCGGGCAGCGGTTACCGAACCGAGACCGGCGAAGACACCGCGGTCCTCCGGACCGCACCGCGGCCAGGTGCCGTCCCGACCGGCGTGGAGCCGTTGCGTCGCGCCTGCGCGGAGCCCTCCGGGCCCCGCTCGGCGCGACCGTGCAGCCTGTCCCCGGCAGAGCCCTCCGGGGCCCACCCGGCGCGAGCGGGGCCTTACCTGGCCAGGGCGTCCACGGAGTCCTCGTCGAGGAATTCCTCGACGGCCATGAGGGCGGCGCCGACGCGACCGGAGAGGTCGGGCGCCTCGCTGACGGTGATCTCCAGCGCACGGGCGGCCAGCGGCATGGACCGCCGGTACACCGCCTCCCGGATGCCGGCGAGCAGCGGGACGCCGGCCTGGGCGACGCCGCCGGTCATCACGATGCGGTGCGGGTTGAAGAAGTTGACCAGCGCCGCGAGCACCGTGCCGATCGTGCGCCCCGCGCCGCGCACCAGCTCCAGCGCGACACCGTTGCCCTCGGCGGCCAGCCGCACCACCTCGCGCACCGTCTCCACGGGCAGGCCGGCCGCCACCGCGTCGCGCAGCAGCGCCCCGCCACCGGCGATCGCCTCGAGGCAGTTCTCCTGCCCGCAGCGGCAGGCGACGGTGCGCCCGTCGGGCTGGGCGACGTGGATGTGCCCGATGTCGCCCGCGCTGCCCTGGGCCCCGCGGTAGACGCGACCGTCGACGATCACGCCGCAGCCGATGCCGGTGCCGACCTTCACGACCAGCAGGTCCTGCGACGAGCCCGCGATCCCGATCTCGCCCAGCGCCATGACGTTGACGTCGTTGTCGACGTAGACGGGGCACTCGTACCGCCCGAAGGCGCTCGGCACCGGGTAGTCGTGCCAGCCGGGCATGATCGGCGGGTGCGACGGCCGGCCGGTCGAGAACTCCACCGGCCCGGGCACACCGACGCCCACGGCGCACACGTCGGCCGGGGTCAGGCCGGCGTCGGCCAGCACCTTCTGCGCCAGCCGGTCCACCTCGGCCAGCACCGGGCCGGGGCCGTCGGCGATGTCGATCGGGTGCCCGACGGTGGTCAGGATCGAGGCGGACAGGTCGGTGACGGCGACGTCGACGCTGCTCGCCCCGAGGTCGACGGCGAGCACGCAACCGGCGCGGCTGTTGAACTGCAGCAGCGTCGGCGGACGCCCCCCGGTGCTCCAGCCCCGGCCACCCTCCTCCAGGAGGTTCGCCGCGATCAGCTGGTCGACACGCGCGCTGACCGTGTTCCGCGACGCCCCGGTGAGCGCGACGAGGTCCGCACGGCTGCGCGCGCGGCCGGTGCGCACGTGGCGCAGCAGCACGCCGGCCGAGGCAGAGGTGGACGCCACGCCGCCATAGTGGCACGTGAGGCGCCCCACCCCGGCGGACGTCGACCGACGGGGCGACGACGGCGGGGGCATCCAGGGTTGACGCCCCGCGGACGGGGCACGCTGGTTGAGCACTGGACCAGCCCCCGAACCCGAGAGGTGCGCACCCATGGGCCTGCCCATCACCCTGTCCGAGATCGCCCCCCGGATCTCCGCCGGCGCCTTCATCCTCAACAGCGGCCTCGGCAAGCGCGGCGCCGACGAGGAGGCCGCGGCCGGCATGCACGGCTTCGCCGCCGGGACCTACCCCTTCCTCGGCAACGTCCCGCCGCAGCAGTTCGCCAAGGCCCTGTCGACGGCGGAGATCGCCATCGGCGCCGCCCTGCTCACCCCGTTCGTGCCCACCGCCGTCGCGGGGGCCGCGCTCACCGCCTTCTCCGGCGGCCTGCTGGGCCTCTACCTGAAGACGCCCGGCATGCGGAAGGAGGGGAGCCTCGCGCCCACCGAGCAGGGCCTGTCCATCGCCAAGGACAGCTGGCTGCTGGGCATCGGCATCGGCCTGCTGGTGCGCGGCACCGTCGACCGCCAGGAGCGGCGGGTGCGCCGGGCCGGCAAGGTGCTCGACAAGGCCAGCAAGCGGGCCGTGAAGGCGCGCAAGCGGCTCGACCCCTGACACCCGGCCGGGGCGACGACGCCGGGGAGCGTCAGGCGTCGTCCCCCGGGAGGTTCACCAGGCCGACCAGCCGGCGCCGGCGGCCGTCGCCGGGCCGGTTGGCCAGCCGCCGCTGCAGCACCCCGCGCAGGTCGGCCAGGAAGTCCGCGAACTCCTCGTCCGTCAGCCACAGCCCCACCTGGCGGTAGCCGACGCCGTCGCGCGCCAGGTCGGGCTCCCCGCGGTCGAGGTAGCGGTCGAAGTCGGCCAGGAGCGCGGCGACGAACGCGGTGAACGCGCGCCGGTGGTCCTCGGCCGGCAGGGCGGCGAGCTCCTCGGCCGGCACGTCCGCCGCCTCGAGCACCAGGCGGTAGCTGCGCTCCGAGGCGCCGCGGACCTTCCGCTCCCCCACCACCTCGAGCACGCCCGCGTCGGCCAGCACCCCGACGTGCCGGTAGAGCGACGCGACCGGCACGTCGGGCAGCGCGGACCGCAGCTCCCCCGTGGTGAGGGTGCGGTCCCCGAGGAACGCCTGCACCACGCGGAGCCGGACCGGGTGCAGCAGCAGGTCGACCGAGTTCACGCGACCACCGTTCTCATGATTGACAACAGTCTCAAAGTTGAGAATAGTGACGGCATGGCCACGCTGCAACTGACGCCCTCGACGCTCTCGGTCCACCTCACCCCCGGCGAGAAGATCGCCGGTCTGCTGCGCGACGTCGCCGTGCCGCGCAGCGCGGTCGCGCAGGTGGAGGTGGTGGACGACGCCGTCGAGGCGACCCGTGGGCTGCGCGCCCCGGGGTTGGCGCTGCCCGGCATCCGGAAGATCGGCACCTGGCGCCGCCCCGGTGAGCGGATGCTGGTCTGCGTGCGGCGCGGCCAGCCCGCCGTGCGCATCCGCCTCCGGGGGCAGCGGTTCGACACGCTGCTCGTCGGCACCGAGGACGCCGCGGCCGTGGCCGACTCGCTCAGCCGGGCCCGCTGACGTGCGCGACATCGACGTCCAGGTCCCCGGCGCCGCCCGGCTGGCCGGCACGCTGACCCTCCCCGACGCGCCGCAGCCGGTACCCGCCGTGCTGCTGGCGTCGGGCTCCGGCCCGATCGACCGGGACTCCAACCACCGCCGCGCACGGTTCGACGTGGCCCGCCAGCTGGCCTCCGCCCTCGCCGGCGCCGGGATCGCCTCGCTGCGGTACGACAAGCGCGGCGTCGGCGGCAGCCCCGGCGACTGGCGCACCGCCGGGCTGCACGACAACGTCGACGACCTCGGCGCCGCCCTCGACGCGCTCCGCGCCCGGCCGGAGGTGGACGCCGGCCGCGTGCTGCTGGCCGGCCACAGCGAGGGGGCGATCCTCGCCGCCGCGCTCGCCGCCCGGGGTGCGCCCGTCCGCGGTCTGGTGCTGCTCGCGATGAGCGCCGGCCCCGGCGAGGAGCTCCTGCGGTGGCAGGCCCGGCAGATCACCCCGACGCTCCCCGCCCCGGTGCGGTTCGTGCTCCGCCTGCTCCGCACCGACCTGGAGTCGAAGGTCGCGGCCAACCACCGGCGGATCAAGGCCACGACCACCGACGTGGCGCGGATCGGCGGCGCGCGCATCAACGCCCGGTGGCACCGCGAGTTCCTGGCGCACGACCCGCGGGAGGACCTGCGCCGCATCGAGGTGCCGGTGCTGGCGGTCACCGGCGCGAAGGACCTGCAGGCGCGGCCGGCGGACCTGGAGACCATCGCGGCAGCCGTGCGCGGACCGGTGGAGACCCACCTCGTCCCCGACCTCACGCACACGCTGCGCCGGCAGCCCGGCCCGGCGTCGCTGAGCGCCTACCGGCGGGAGCTGAGGCGCCCCGTGGATGCGGAACTCCTCGGCACGGTCGTCACTTGGTGCGATCGGGTGATCACGCCCGTCGACGGCGCGACGGACGGCTGACCGGCGCGCGGGAACCCCTTCCGCCGCCGGGGGGCCGGCCCCAGGATCGCGGTCCCACGACCGCCGCCGCCGGCGGTCGCCCCGAGGAGGTCCCCCGTGCGCTCCTGGAAGACCCGCCCCGCGGCCCGCCGCCTCGCCGTCGCCCTCACCGGCCTGGCGCTGGTCGTCACCGGCTGCGGCTCCGACGACCCTGACACCGAGGCCACGGCCGAGGTCACGACGGAGTCGTCACCGCCCGCCGCCGCGGAGACCACGACGTCGTCCCCTGCGTCCTCGCCGTCCGGCGAGCAGGAGGCGGAGACGGTCGAGGCGCAGCTCGTCGACTTCGCGATCGAACTCGACGAGGACAGCTACTCGGCCGGCACCTACGAGTTCGCCGTCACCAACCAGGGCGACGCGAGCCACGACTTCATCGTCGAGCGCGACGGCGAGGACGTCACCGGAACGGCGGTCCTGCAACCGGGCCAGTCGGAGACCCTCACGGTGGACCTCGAGCCGGGCACCTACGTCTTCTACTGCTCCGTGGGCAACCACCGGGCGATGGGCATGGAGGTCAGCGTGGAGGTCTCGTGATGACTGCGACCACCCCGGAGCGACGGGCCGGGGCGCTGACGTGGGCGTTGCGGCTCGTCGGTGCGGTGCTGCTGGCCGTGATGGGCTGGCTGCACCTGGACCTGTGGTTCGACGGCTACCGGAACATCGACGTGATCGGACCGGCGTTCCTGCTCAACGCGATCGCGGGGTTCGGGCTGGCGGTGCTGCTGCTGGTCGCGCCCCGGCGGCTGGTGTGGCTCGCCGCCGCGCTCGGCGCCCTGACCGCGCTGGGCACGCTCGCCGGCCTGCTGCTGTCGACCACCGTGGGCCTGTTCGGCTTCGTCGAGTCCACCGCGGCGCCGCTGTGGTGGGAGTCGTTCTGGGTGGAGCTGGCGGCCGTCGTCGTCCTGGCTGTGCTCGCCGTCGAGGCCCGGCCGCGGCGCCGCTGACCCGCGCGGGCGGGCGGGGACGTCCCCGCCCGCCCGCGCGGGCTGCGCTCAGCGGACGCCGAGCAGGTGCTCCATCGCGAGCTGGTCGAGCCGCTCGAACTGCAGGCCGCGGGCGCCGAGCGCCTCGGGGTCGTGCGCCTCGTTCCGCAGCGCGTCCAGCGACTCGCCCTCGCCCAGGGTGGGGACGGCGAGCTCGGCCACGCGTGCGGCCTCCAGCGCCTCGGCGACCTCCGGGTCGGCCCGGAACGCCTGCACCTTGTCCCGCAGGATCAGGTAGTTGCGCATGCAGGCGCGGGCGGTCTCCCAGACGCCGTCGATGTCCTCGGTCCGCGGCGGCTTGTAGTCGAAGTGCAGGTAGCCGTCGTAGGCCTTGCCGGTGCCGGCGCCGAGGAGGGCGTCGACGGTCCAGAAGGCGCCGCGCAGGTTGCCCGCGCCGAAGCGGAGGTCCTGGTCGAAGCGCGGGCCGTGCTGGCCGTTGAGGTCGACGTGGAAGAGCTTGTCGTGCCACAGCGCCTGCGCGATGCCCTGGGCGAAGTTCAGCCCGGCCATCTCCTCGTGCCCGACCTCGGGGTTGAGCCCGACGCGGGAGGGCTCCTCCAGCTCGTTGATGAAGGCGATGGAGTGGCCGATGGTCGGCAGCAGGATGTCGCCGCGCGGCTCGTTGGGCTTGGGCTCCAGGGCGAAGCGGATGTCGTAGCCCTTCTCGCGCACGTAGGCGCAGAGGACGTCCAGCCCCTCCTTGTACCGGTCCAGCGCGGCGGCGACGTCCTTGGTGGCGCCGGACTCGGCACCCTCCCGGCCGCCCCAGAGCACGTACGTCTTCGCGCCCAGCTCGGCGGCCAGGTCGACGTTGCGCAGCACCTTGGCCAGCGCGTACCGGCGCACGGCGCGGTCGTTGGCGGTGAAGCCGCCGTCCTTGAACACCGGGGCGCCGAACAGGTTGGTGGTGGCCATCTCCACGCCGACGCCGGTCTCGGCGAGCGCCTTCTTGAACCGCTCGAGGGTGGCCTCGCGGGTGGCGTCGTCGGGCACCAGGTCGTCGTCGTGGAAGGTCACGGCGGCCGCGCCGAGCTCGGCCAGCCGGTGCACGGCCTCCACCGGGTCCAGCGGGGGGCGGACGGCGCCGCCGAAGACGTCGACGCCCTGCCAGCCCACGGTCCACAGACCGAAGCTGAACCTGTCGTCCTTGCTGGGGGTGTAGTCAGTCATGCGGGGATCTCCGTCCGGGTCGATCGACTGCGGGTGGTGCGGTCAGGAAGCCCCGGCCGGGCTGAGCTCCGGCACGGGGACGAGCGTGGGGTCGTCGAACACCGACTCGAGGGCGACGTGCGCGCCGCCGCGGACGGCGGCGGTGAAGCCCAGCGTGGAGAGGACGACGCGGGCGCCGGCCACCCCGGGCCCGAGCACGCGCGCCTCCAGCTCGGCCACCAGCGGGGGCATGAGGTACTCGCCCAGCACCGCGAAGTAGCCGCCGAGGATGACCACCCGCGGGTTGAACAGGTTGATCAGCACGGCGGCCCCGGTGCCCAGCGAGGTGCCCACCTGGCGGAGGGCGGCGAGCGTGCGGGCGTCACCGGCCTCGGCGCGGGCGGCCACCTCCGACAGGCGGGCCTCCAGGTCGCGGGCCGGGTCGCCGACCGGGTCGCCCGGGTCGGCGGCGGCGCGCAGCAGGGCCGCCATGCCGACGACGGTCTCCCAGCAGCCCCGCCGGCCGCAGCCGCAGACGAGATCCGGGTCGCCCAGCGAGGTGTGCCCGACCTCGCCGGAGAGCCCGCCGGCGCCGCGCAGCAGCCGGCCCGCGACGATCACGCCGCCACCGACGCCGACCTCACCGGTCAGGTAGACCAGGTCGGGGGTGCGCGCCTCCGAGCCCATCGCCCACTCGGCGATGGCCGAGAGGTTGGCGTCGTTCTCGACGCGGATCGGGAAGTCGGCGCCCAGGCGGGTGCGCAGGCCGTCGAGCACCGCGACGTCGTGCCAGCCGATGTTCGGCGCCAGGGTGACCACGCCGTCGACGCTGCGGACCAGCCCGGCGACCGCCACGGTCAGCCCGGCGGGGCGGGCGCCGGTGGCAGCGGCGGCGGCGACCGCGTCGGTGACCAGCCCGGCGACCGCGTCGAGGGTCCGCTCGGCGCCGAGGGTGGGCAGGTCGAGCGCGAGCCGCTGCTCGAACAGCACCTCGCCGCGCAGGTCGAGCACGAGCACCGCGGCGTAGTCGACGTTGAGCTCGACGCCGATGCCGCAGACGCAGCCGCCGTCCAGGTGCACGGTCAGCCCGGGGCGGCCCACCGACCCGGCGCGGTCGACCTCGCCGGTGGTGACCAGCCGGCGGTCGGCGAGCTCGGCGACGAGGCTGGAGACCGTCGTCTTGTTCAGGCCGGTCTCCTGGGCGATGCGGGCGCGGGAGCGCGGGCCGTGGTCCCGGAGGTGCCGCAGGACGAGCCCGAGGTTGGTGCGGCGCACCGTGGCCTGGTCGGCCGGGGCGCGACGCTCGGACGACCCGTCGTACAGCGACGGCACCTCGCCCATGCCCACCTCCCCACCCGATTTGTCGGTTGCGCAAACAAATTAGGGGTCCCCGGTCGGGCGGTCAAGGCGGACCGCCACTGCTCCCCGCCCCCCTCCACCCGGCGCCGGCGGGACGGGCGGCCTAAGGTCCCCTTCCCATGACGCCCCTGTCCGCACCCCCGTCCACCGCCCGTCCCGCCGGCCAGGGCCCGGAGCAGGTCCGATGACCCTCGTGGCGGGCGTCGACACCTCGACGCAGGCGTGCAAGGTCGTCGTCCGCGACGCGGAGACCGGCGAGCTCGTCCGCTCCGGGCGGGCGCCGCACCCGGAGGGCACCGCCGTCGACCCCCGGGCGTGGGAGGAGGCCTTCCGGACCGCGGCCGCAGAGGCCGGCGGGCTCGACGACGTCGACGCCCTCGCCGTCGGCGGCCAGCAGCACGGGATGGTGTGCCTCGACGAGCGGGGCGAGGTGGTGCGCGACGCGCTGCTGTGGAACGACGTCCGCTCGGCGCCCGCCGCAGCCGACCTGATCCGCGAGCTCGGCGACGGCGACGAGGACGCCGGCCGCCGCGCCTGGGCCGACGCCGTCGGCCTGGTGCCGGTCGCCTCGTTCACCGCGACCAAGCTGCGCTGGCTGGCCGACGCCGAACCCGGCAACGCCGACCGCACCGCCGCCGTCTGCCTGCCGCACGACTGGCTGACCTGGCGGCTGCAGGCCGACCGCGACCTCGGCGCGCTGGTCACCGACCGCGGGGACGCCAGCGGCACCGCCTACTGGTCGGCGCGCACCGGCGAGTACCGCCTCGACCTGCTCGAGCGCGCGATGCGCGGCCGGCGTCCGGCCGTGCCCCGCGTCGCCGGTCCGGCCGAGCGCGTCGGCACCCTCGCCGGCGGCCGCGCCGCCCTCGGCCCCGGCACCGGCGACAACGCCGCCGCGGCGCTCGGCCTCGCGGCGCGACCGGGCGACGTCGTCGTCTCCATCGGTACCTCCGGCGTCGTCTCCGCGGTGACGCCGACCGCCGTCGCCGACGTCACCGGAACCGTGGCCGGGTTCGCCGACGCCACCGGCAACCACCTCCCGCTGGTCGCCACGCTCAACGCCGCACGCGTGCTGGACGCCGCCGCCGCGCTGCTCGGCGTCGACCACGCCACCCTCTCGGACCTGGCGCTCTCCGCCCCCTCCGGCGCCGACGGCCTGGTGCTGGTGCCCTACCTGGAGGGCGAGCGGACGCCGAACCTCCCCCACGCCACCGGCTCGGTGCACGGCCTCACCCTGCGCACCTCGACGCCGGCGCACTGGGCCCGCGCCGCCGTCGAGGGGCTGCTGTGCGGGCTGGCCGACGGCATCGAGGCCGTCGTCGCACAGGGGGTCGACGTGCAGCGGGTGATGCTCATCGGCGGGGCCGCCCGCTCGGCTGCCGTGCAGCAGCTCGCGCCCGGGATCTTCGGCAGGCCGGTCCTCGTCCCGCCGCCCGGCGAGTACGTCGCCGACGGCGCCGCGCGGCAGGCCGCCTGGGTGCTCTCCGGGGCGGACACCCCGCCGGAGTGGCCGCAGCCGGGGCTGCAGGAGTTCGACGCCCCCGCGGCGACCCACGTGCGGGAGCGCTACGCCGAGGTCCGCGGCCGCACCGACGGCCAGTAAGAGGACCACGCTTCCCCCCACGCCTCGCTCCGCTCGGCGCGGGCCCCTGAAGCGTGGCCGTTCCAGCACGTCACCTCGCTCGGCGCGGGCCCCTGAAGCGTGGCCGTTCCAGCACGTCACCTCGCTCGG
>NZ_SSXA01000011.1:21973-91064 GCF_021698975.1 Blastococcus sp. KM273128
ACCTCGCTCGGCGCGGGCCCCTGAAGCGTGGCCGTTCCAGCACGTCACCTCGCTCGGCGCGGGCCCCTGAAGCGTGGCCGTTCCAGCACGTCACCTCGCCGGGGGCGGACCGCGTGGTGTGGTGGTGGACCTCGCGGTGTGCGGCGGGGTGGGGCGTGCGCGGCGGGGTCGAGGTGTCAGAGGGCGCGGATGACCGCCGCGAGCTGCGCCGGGTGGGTCTGCACGACCATGTGCGCCGCGCCCGGCAGCTCGACCAGCCGGCCCTCCGGCGCCGCCCCGGCCACCCGCGCCGCCCAGTCGGCCGGGCACAGCGCGTCGCGTTCCCCGCGCACCACGACGACCGGCGCGGTGACGGCGGCCAGCCGCTCCTCGATGGCGTCGGGCGAGGCGGCCCGCCACAGCGCGCGCATCGCCCGCGGCCCGGTGCGCAGCCACTGCCCCACGACCAGCGGCACCTGCCACCAGGGCTCGGCGAGCGCCGTGCGCACCCACCGCACGGCGAGCACCCGCAGCCGGCGCATCCGCGGATCGGTGGTCGGCCCGCACAGCACGACCCCCACCACCCGGGGGTCGACGGCGGCCGCGGCCACCACCTGGCAGCTCTGCGAGTGCCCGACCAGCAGCACCGGCCCCGGCGGCAGCGCGTCGACCAGCCGCCGCGCCAGCTCGTCGACCGCGGGCACCCGGGACCGCCGTCCCATCCCGGGCAGGACGACGACGTCGACGGCAACTTCTCGGCGCAACCTGCGCGCGGAACGTTCATCCAGCCCGAGACCGGGAACGAGAACGACGGACACCGATCGCGGCACCCCGGAGGGTCTACCGGCCCCGCCGCCGGACCGCGAACCGACCGGGGTCGACGCGCTGTGACGTGCATCTCCCGGGGTGCTCCCGACCGGCACGGGGCCGAGTGGAAGGATGAAACATCATGACGACATCACCAGCGCAGGCGTCCGCCCCCAGCGACACACCCGGCGGCCGGCCGCGCGTCGTCATCGTCGGCTCCGGGTTCGGCGGCCTCTTCGCCGCGCAGGCGCTGAAGAAGGCCCCGGTCGACGTCACGCTGATCGGCAAGACCGCCCAGCACCTGTTCCAGCCGCTCCTCTACCAGGTGGCCACCGGCATCCTGTCCGAGGGCGAGATCGCGCCGGCGACCCGCGAGATCCTGCGCCGGCAGAAGAACGCGCGCGTCGTCCTCGGCGAGGTCACCGACATCGACGTCGACGCCCGCACGGTGACCTCGGAGATCCTCGGCCGGCAGACCGTGCACCCCTACGACGAGCTGATCGTCGCGGCCGGCGCCGGGCAGTCCTACTTCGGCAACGACCAGTTCGCCGAGTTCGCCCCCGGCATGAAGAGCATCGACGACGCCCTGGAGCTGCGCGGCCGCATCTTCGGCGCGTTCGAGCTCGCCGAGATCGCCAAGGACCCGGCCGAGATCGACCGGCTGCTCACCTTCGTCGTCGTCGGCGCCGGCCCCACCGGGGTGGAGATGGCCGGCCAGATCGCCGAACTGGCGCGCCGCACCCTCCGCCGGGACTTCCGGAACATCAACCCCACCGGCGCGCGGGTCATCCTGCTCGACGCCGCCCCGGCGGTGCTGCCCTCCTTCGGCGAGAAGCTGGGTGACCGCGCCCGGCGGCAGCTCAACGACATCGGCGTCGAGGTGCAGCTCGGCGCGATGGTCACCGGCGTCGACGCCGACGGGCTGGAGGTCAAGGACTCCGACGGAACGGTCCGCCGCATCCAGGCCGCGACCAAGATCTGGGCCGCGGGCGTGCAGGCCAGCGGGCTCGGTCGCATCCTCGGCGAGCAGACCGGCGCCGAGGTCGACCGGGCCGGCCGCATCTCGGTCCAGCCCGACCTCACGCTGCCCGGGCACCCGGAGATCCACGTCGTCGGCGACATGATGGCGCTGGGCAAGCTGCCCGGCGTCGCCCAGGTCGCCATCCAGGGCGGTCGCTACGCCGCCGAGGCGATCGAGCGGCGGGTCGTCGGCAAGAAGCCGCAGGAGCCGTTCGAGTACTTCGACAAGGGCTCGATGGCGACCATCTCCCGCTTCTCCGCGGTCGCCGACATCGGCAAGTTCCAGTTCAGCGGGTTCATCGCCTGGGTGCTGTGGCTGGTCGTGCACCTGATGTACATCGTGGGCTTCAAGAGCCGGGTCACCACCGTGCTGCACTGGCTGGTCAGCTTCCTCGGCCGCGGCCGGTCGCAACGGGTGGCCACCCAGCAGCAGGTCTACGGCCGGCTCGCGCTCGAGCAGCTCGGCCCCCGGTGGGAGGTCTCCAAGACCGGCGGGCCGAAGGACATCGACCCCGCCGACGAGGACGTCACGCAGCGCGACTCCGCCTGAGCCACCACCCGGCCGGGGGAACGCCCTCCGGCCGGGCATCGTCCGGCCCCCACCGGGTAGCGGGTCGGGCGTGCCAGGACGACGAGGGCAGCGCAGCGCCGCCCGTTCCCGCGGTCCCCTCTGGGTCTGGCCCGCCGCGAGCGGGCTCGTCGCGGTGGCGGTGTCCTGGGCACTCGGCCAGGTGGAGCCGCGGAGCGGGTTCCTCGCCGGGCTCTGGCCGGCCGACACCAGCGCCGCCGGCACGCTGCTCCAGCTCGTCGCCACCACCGCGGTCACCATCGCCACGCTGACCTTCAGCATCACGATCGTGGCGCTCCAGCTGGCCTCCCAGCAGTTCTCCCCCCGCCTGCTGCGCGACTTCGTCCGCGACGGGGTCACCAAGCGGGTGCTGTCGGTCCTGACGGCGGCCTTCCTGTTCGCGGTCACCGGCCTGCGCGGCGTCAACTCCGCCCAGCCCGTGCCCACCCTGGTGCTGCTGGTCGCGGCCCTCCTGGGCGCAGCCTGCGTCGCCGCGCTGCTGGCGTTCATCAGCCACATGGTGCGGATGCTGCGCGTCGACACGATGATGACGCGGGTCCACGACGACACCCGGCGCGCGATCGAGACGTTCTACGGCCCCTACACCGGCCACGGGCAGCGCTCCCCCGACGAGCTGCGCCTGGAGTCGCGCGAAGGGCGGCCGGTGCACGCCCCCCGCAGCGGGTTCGTCGAGGTGGTCGACACGGACACCCTCGTGGAGGCGGCCCGCCGCCGGGACGCCGTCGTCCGCATCGAGGTCCGCCCCGGCGACATGATCACCATGGGCAGCCCGATCGCCACGACGTGGGGCGGGAGCGAGGACCTCGACGACGCCGTGCAGGCGGCGGTCGTCCTCAACAACGAGCGCACCATCGACCAGGACGCCGCCTTCGGCTTCCGCCAGCTGGAGGACATCGCGGTGAAGGCGATGTCCCCCAGCATCAACGACCCGGTGACGGCCGCGACGGCCATCGGCCACATGGGCGACCTGCTGGTCTGGCTGACCGGCCGGCACCTCGGCCCCACGCTGCACGCCGACGACGAGGGCACCGGCCGGGCGATCGTCCCCGACCGGGACATGAGGTACTACCTCGACCTGGCCTGCGGCCAGGTGACCCGCTTCGGCGGGAGCGAACCCACGCTGGTCACCGCGCTGCTGCGGATGCTCCGGGACGTGGCGACCGCCTGCCGGGACGACGAGCAGCGGGCCGAGGTCGCCCGGGCCGCCGACCTGGTCGCCGGGGAGCTCTCCCCGGACTGGAGCGCGACGGACGCCGGCAACGTCCGCCGGCACCGCGACCAGGTCACCGCGGCGCTCGAGGGCAGGCTCGTCGACGCCTACGCCGACCGGGCCGGGGAGACCCGCTCCATGTGAGCCCCGGCCCAGCCCTCGAGCGGGTGCGCCCCCGCGGGGAACGCCTTCCCCGGCGCCTGGTCGGCGTGCCCGGTCACTCGTCGAAGGCGGCGACGGGCACGTGCTCGTCGGCCCGCTCCAGGTGCAGCGGCTGCAGCGGCGTCGTCTCCTCCAGGTAGAGGAAGGCGTCGTAGCGCTCGCCCAGCACGGTGGGCACGTAGTTGCCCCACCGCTCCCGCTCGGGCCGGTAGACCACCCCGATGGCGCGGTGGTCCAGTTGTCGGTGCAGCCAGCCGGGCCGCTCGCCGCGCGGGTGGACGAAGAGCGCGTCCGCACCCACCGCGTCGTGCAGCAGCGCCTCCAGGCTGCCCGCCCGGGCGGGAGGCACGGCCATCCGCTCCATCTGGGCCCCCCACTCCCGCCCGGCGACCACGCCGCCGCGGTGGCCGCCGAAGCCGACGAGGACGACGTCGTCGGCGCCGTGCCGCTCGCGCAGCAGCTGCCCGACGTTGGTCATCCCGGCGCCGGCCATGTCGGTGGCCCGGGCGTCACCGACGTGCGTGTTGTGCTCCCAGACGACCGCCTTCGGCCCGGCATGGTCCAGCAGCCGGTCCAGGGTGTCGGCCATGTGCACGTCGCGGACGTTCCACGACTCCGCCGACCCGCGCACCATGGCCCGGTAGTACCGCTCCGCACCCACCACCACCGCCGCGTTCTGCTCGGCGGCGAACCGGGCGTCGGCCCCCGTGGCGGCCTCGGCCTCCCCGCGCCGCTCGCACAGCGAGCGCAGCAGGTCGACCGCCTCCTGCTCGCAGGAGATGGGCGCGAACCGGCTGGCGAAGGCGTACTCGGCACCGTCCTCGCCGAACGGCTCGAAGCAGGCGAGCGCCTGTCTGGCCTGCCCGACGTGGCCGGGCTCGTGCTCGGCCAGCCAGCCGACCAGCTCGTGCATCGAGTCCCAGAGGCTGTAGACGTCGATGCCGTAGAAGCCGACGCGGTCCTCCTCGGGCAGCCCCGCGTTGCGGTCGCGCAGCCAGCGGCAGAAGTCGACGACGTCGTCGTTGGCCCACATCCACGTCGGCCAGCGGGCGAAGGCGTCGAGCGCGTCGCGGGGATCCTCGTCGGCACCCGGCCGCAGCCGCACGCTGCGGTCCACCCGGTAGCAGTCGGGCCAGTCCCCCTCGACGGCCACCAGGTCGAAGCCGAGCTCCTCGACCAACCGCCGGGTCAGCGCCGCCCGCCAGGCGTAGTACTCGTGCGTCCCGTGGCTGGCCTCGCCGACGGCCACGACCCGGGCGTCACCGATGCGCTCCAGCAGGGGGTCCAGGTCCGCGGGGGTGCGCAGCGGCCGGGCCATCTCCCGGATCTGCCCGAGCGCCGGATCAGCCACGTCCACGTCCCTCCTCCACGACCGAGGCGGCGACCTCGCGCAGGTCGCCAGTGCGCCGCCACACCGCCCGCTGGCGCACCGCGGAGGTACCCCGGGCGAGGAGCCGCTGCACCAGGTCGCGCACCTCGTCGAGCTCCCCGCGGTCGGCGAGGTCGTCGGCGAGCTCGGCCAGCAGCGCCTCCACCGCCGTCCGGGCGTCGACGAGCACCCCGGCGACCGGGTCGAACAGCGACCCGGAGACCCCGTCGCGGGCCGCCCGCCAGCGCGCCGCCCGCAGCAGCTCCGTGCGCGGCTGCTCGAAGGGCTCGTCGCGCTCCGCCCGTGCGGCGAGGACGCGGACCAGGGACGCCGCCAGCGCGGCGTGCAGCACGGTGTCGTCGAGGTCGGTGCACACGTCGGCCAGCCGGAACTCCACGGTCGGCAGGTGCGAGGAGGGCCGCAGGTCCCAGTACAGGTGGGAGGCGTCCTCGACGACGCCGGCGGCGACCAGGCCGTCCACGACCGCGCGGTACCGGTCCGCGGAGCCGAGCGGCTCGGGGATGCCGGTGTGCGGCCACCGCCCCCACCACAGCGTCCGGTAGCTCTCGTAGCCGGTGTCCGCGCCGTCGTGGAACGGCGAGCTGCCGGTCAGCGCGAGCAGCACCGGCAGGTGGGCGCGGGCCCGGTCGATCACCGCGACCGCCGTGTCCAGGTCCGGCACGCCGACGTGCACGTGGCAGCCGCAGATGTCCTGCCGCCGGGCCAGGCCCGCCCACCGCCGCACCATGGCCTCGTACCGCGGCTCGGGGGTGATCACCTGATCGCGCCACCCGGCCGACGGGTGGGTCGAGGCCATCAGCAGCGCCGCCCCCGCGCTCTCCGCCGCGGCCCGCGCCTCCGCCCGGGTGCCCGCGAGCGCCGCCCGCACCTCGCCGAGTGACCGGCAGACGCCGGTGGCCGTCTCCAGCTGCGTGGTGGTGATCTCGGCGTGCAACCGCTCGCCGAGCTCGTGCCGCGCCGCGGCGGCGACCAGGTCCGGGCGGGGGGCGAGCGCGAATGTCCCGGGGTCGACGAGGTGGAACTCCTCCTCCACCCCGACGGTGGCGCCCGCGGCACCCGGACGACCGGCGGTGGACTGCACGCGCCCTCCTGTCCCGGGCAGCTCCCTGCGCGCACGGTACGGGCCCGGCGGCGGGGCCGCACCCCGCCGGGCGGCGCTGCGCGGACCACCCGGACGGGTCGTCTCCCCTCCCTGAGCGGCGCGTTGTCACCCACGACCCGCAGGATGGAGGGCATCGACCTCGGGGGGAGGACGAGGAGGAACTGGGTGCACAACGGACCACGGACGGCCGCGACCCTGCTGGCGGTGGTCTACGGCATCAGCGGTCTCCTCTGCTGGCTCGGCGCGGCGGCCCCCATGGACGACGCGACACCCGTCGGGCTGCTGTGGGCGCTCGGGGGGATCGGCCTGGCGATCGGTGCGGCGCTGCGATCGGCCGCCGGCCTGGTGCCGCCATGGCTGCTGCACACCGCCGTCGCCCAGCTCTCCGTGCTGATCGGCGTGGTCGCCTGGCGCTCCGCGACCCCCGTGGGCGTGGTCGGCCTGGGGCCCGCGCTGATCGCGGTGAGCCTGTACGCCGCGCACTTTTTCGGGCTCCCGGCCGCCCGGGCGCACGGTGCCCTCGCCGTGGTCTCCGGCAGCGTCGGCGCGTGGGCCGCCGAGCCGACGGGCTTCCTCTCCGCGTGGGTCGCCCTCGCCGTGTCGGTGCTCGTGCTGACCGAGGTGCAGGGGCGGCTGGCCCGGCAGCTGCGGAAGGCAGCGGCGACCGATCCGCTCACCGGCGTGGCCAACCGCCGCGCCTGGGAGGAGCAGGCCGCCGGGCACCTCTCCCGCGCGGCGCGCACCGGCGAACCGGTGACCTTCGCGATCCTGGACCTGGACGACTTCAAGGAGGTCAACGACCGGGAGGGGCACCGCGCGGGCGACGACCTCCTCCGCGAGCTGACCGCCAGCTGGCGGCGCCGGCTGCGGCGGGCCGACGTGCTGGGCCGGTACGGCGGCGACGAGTTCGTGCTCTGCCTGCCGGCGACCGACGAGCACGCCGCGTGGCAGCTCGTGGCGGCGCTGGAGGAGGTCCACCCCTTCACCTGGACCGCCGGGGTCGCCGCGGCGGCACGCGGGGACGAGCTCGCCACCGTGCTGGCCCGCGCCGACGCGCAGCTCTACCGGCGCAAGCGCAACCGGCTGGGCTGAGCCGCCACCCGGCTCAGCCGCGGCGCCAGTCGTCCGCGGCCAGGTGGGAGCCGGCCATCGGGCCCATCTGCAGCATCCCGCCGTCCACCGCCCAGGAGGCACCGGTGACGTACCCGGCACCCGGCGAGGCGAGGAAGGCGACGACGGCGGCGACCTCGCGGGCGTCGCCGGGCCGGCGCAGCGGGACGCCGGGGCGCTCGTGGCCGGGCGCGGTCGGGTCCTCGTCCTCCTGGCCGGTCATCGGGGTGGCGATCTCGCCGGGCGCGACGGAGTTCACGGTGATCCCGTGCTCGGCCAGCTCCAGCGCGGCCACCTTGGTGAGCAGGCCCAACCCGCCCTTGGCGGCGCAGTAGGCGGCCGCGCCGACGCGCGGCGCGTGCTCGTGCACGCTGGTGATGTTCACGATCCGCCCCCCGTTGCCGGCGGCGACCATCCGCCGCGCGGCCCGCTGCAGGCACAGGAAGGCGCCGTCGAGGTCGGTGGCAAGCACCTCCCGCCAGGTGGCGAGGTCCAGCTCCAGCAGCGGCGTGGAGTGGCCGGTGCCCGCGTCGTTCACCAGGACGTCGACGCCGCCGAGGGCGTCGGCCAGCTCGTCGACGACGTCGGCCGCGGCGGGCAGCCGGGTCAGGTCGAGGTGGCGGACCTCCGCCCGCCGGCCCAGCGCCCGCACCTGCTCGGCGGTCGCCTCGCCGGCGTCGCGGTCGCGGTACCAGGTGGTGCCGACGTCGCAGCCCTGCTCGGCCAGGGCCAGCGCGACCGCCCGCCCGATGCCCGACTCCGACCCCGTGACCAGGGCGACCCGCCCGCTGTTCCCCGCCATGGCGGCGACGCTAACGATCCCGTGACAGCCGCGCACCGCGACGGCTCCCCCGGCGTCGCCGGGTAGAGGAGGGGCATGACCGCCACCCGGCCGCTGCTCGCCCGGCTCCTGCTCGCGTCCACCGTCCTCGTGCTGCCCACCACCGGGTGCGTCGTCGTCGACACCTCCTCCCCCGGAACGGGCACCGGGTCGGGCACCACGCCCGCGCCCGACGAGCCGCCGTCGGCCGAGGAGGGCGACGCCGCCGAGCGGATGGCCCGCGCCGTCTTCGATCGGGTGAACGACGAGCGGGAGGCGCGCGACCTGGCCCCGCTGGAGTGGGACGAGTCGCTGGCGGGCGTGGCCCGCGACTGGAGCGAGCAGATGGCCGCCGACGACCAGCTGCGGCACCAGGACGTCCGCGCGCTCCTCGACCGGGAGGAGCTGAGCGGCTTCGCCGGGATCGGGGAGAACATCTTCACCGCGTCCGGGTCGGTGCCGGCCGGGGCGGCGCACGCCGGGTGGATGCGCTCGGACGACCACCGGGTCAACGTGCTCAACCCGGGCTGGAACCGCATCGGCGTCGGTTTCCACTGCGCCCCGGACGGCTCGGTGTGGGCGACCCAGCAGTTCGGTCGCACCGCGGGCGCCGACCTCCCGCAGGTCAGCCAGGAGACGCCGCCGCAGGAGCCGATCGCCCGGCCGGAGGAGGACGGGCCCGCCTGTGGTTGAGGCCGGGGAGCGCGTCCGGCAGCTCCGGCGCCGGCTGGGCGAGGGCTACCGGCGGGTGCCCGAGCCCGTCCGGCGGTTCGTGTCCTGGCTGCGCAGCCCCGAGTTCCTGACCACGAGTGCGAGCCTCGCGTTCTACGCGATGGTCTCCCTGCCGCCCATGGTGCTGCTCGGCTTCTGGGTCGCCGGCCTGGTGGTCGACGACTCAGCGCTGCAGGACCTCGGCACGCAGGTGAACGACCAGGCGCCGGACCAGCTCCCCGTCGCCGACGTGCTGCGCGCGCTGATCGACGTGGCCGGGCAGACGGGGCCGGTCGCGGCGGTCGCGGCGATCTGGCCGGCGACCACCTACGGCGCGGCCCTGGCCCGGGCGTTCAGCGCCGTGGCGCCGGAGACCGAGCGGCGGATCCGCGGCTGGAAGGGGCGGGTGCTCGCGCTGGCGATCATCGCCGTCCTGCCCCTGGCGGTCTTCTCGGGACTCGCGGCGCTCTACCTCGTGCCGCGGCTGCTCGGGTCGGGGGCCGCGCTGCGGCTGGCCATGGGGCTGGGCGCGCTGCTCCTGCTCGGCCTGGGCATCGGGCTCGTCTACACGCTGTTCCGCCTGTGGGAGACCCGGGTCGGCGACGTCGTCGTCGGGGCCGCGACCGCCACCGGGCTGGTGGCCGTCACCACCGGCGGGTACCTCGTCTACCTCGAGCACGCCGACTTCACCGCCCGCTACGGGACGACGGCGCTGGCGACGGCGGTGCTGCTGGGCCTGTGGCTGCTGCTGGGGAACGCCGCGCTGATCGCCGGCTACCGCGTGGTGGCCCGCCGGGTGCACGCCCGGCGCCGGGCGACCGGGACCGCGGGAACCGTCGTACCCCGCGCCTAGCGTCCCGGGTGACACCCGGCCCGGCGGAAGGCGGCAGCCATGACCACCGACACCCCCGTCTCCAGCGGTACCCCGGATCGCGAGCGCGCCGATCTGCTCGAGACGCTCGCCGCGCACCGGGGGTTCCTGCGCTACACGGTGCGGGGCCTCACCGACGAGCAGGCCCGGCAGCGGACCACCGCGAGCGCGCTGAGCCTCGGCGGGCTGGTCAAGCACGTGGCCGCCACCGAGGCGCGCTGGGCCCGCTTCGTCGTGGAGGGCACCGCGGCGATGGCGCCGCCGGGTGATGCCGCCGGCGCGGACGCGTGGACCGACGGCTTTCGGTTGCTCCCCGGCGAGACGCTCGCCGGCGTGCTTGCCGACTACGCCGAGGTCGCGCGGCGCACCGACGACCTCGTGCGCACCCTGCCCGACCTGGATGTCGCACACCCGCTGCCGGAGGCGCCGTGGTTCGAGCCGGGCGCCACCCGCTCGGCGCGGCGCGTGTTCCTGCACATCGTCGCCGAGACCGCCCAGCACGCGGGGCACGCCGACATCCTGCGGGAGTCCCTCGACGGGCAGCGGACCATGGGCTGAGCGCCGGACGGGTCGGTCAGCCCCCCTCGAGCTCCCGGAAGCGGGCCAGGGCGCGGTCGCGGGCCTCGGCCGCCTCGCCGGCGTCCCGCTCGGCGGCGGCGCGGCGGCGCTCCTCGCGCCGGAGCGCCGCCGCGGCGTCCCCCGCCTGCCGCTCCGCCTCGGCCAGCTCGTCGGCCAGCTCCTCGACGCGGGCGCGCAGCTCCTGCTCCTGTGCGGCGAGCTCATCGGTGGCGCGGCGGTGCTCCGCGAGCACCTCGTCGGCGTCCCGGGCGGCCGCCTCCGCCCGGTCGGCCGCCTCCTGCGCGGCGGCCAGTTCCCGCTGCCGCTTCTCCTCGGCGGCCCGGCGGCGCTCCTCCTGCTCGCGGGCCCGCCGGTCGGCCGCCGACTCCCCCGCCGGCTTCCGCGGCGCGGCGGTCTTCGCCGGGCGGGCGGCGGGGCGCTCGGTCCGCTGCGGGCGGGGCGGGTGCACCAGCCGCAGGTCGGGCCGGGCGACCGTCGTCCCCAGGCCGCTGTAGGACATCGGCGAGGTGAGCCGGCCGGTGAGCAGCGCCCGGCCGGCGTCCGGGTCCGACATCGCCGCGCGCAGCGTCTCCTCGACCTGCGTCGCCACCGACGTGCTGACCGGGTGGCCGGCGGCGTGCGCCAGCGCCCGCGCCTGCCGGGTCAGTGCCGTCAGCAGCTGGCGCCGCTGCACGTCGAGGGCCCGGAGCTGGTCGCCCGCCAGGCCCTCCTGCGCCTCCCGGAGCAGGTCGCCGAGCTCGACGAGGCCCTCGATCTCGGCGCGCTGCCCGCGGACGAGCAGGTTGCAGGCCCAGGCGGCGGCCGAGGCCTTGGGCAGCGCACCGATCTCCTTGGCCAGCGCCTTGTCACCCGCCGCCTTCGCCTCGTCCTGGCGCTGCGTGCGCAGGGCGACGAACTCCTCGGGCGGGACGGCGTACAGCTCGTCGGCCACCTCGTCGAAATCCACGGCCGGCATCCTGCCCGCCCGTGTCGATCAGGTCACCTGATCGACACGGGTCCTGGCTCAGGATCGGTGCTGAGCCAGGACCCGGTGGGGTGAGCCAGGAACGGCGCGCCGCCCGGTCCGCGTCAGCAGCAGGCGGCGGCCGGCTGGGCGTCCGCCCGGCAGCAGCTGCCGTCGCCGGCGACCTCCGTGAGCTCGGGCTCGGTGTGGCCCTCCAGGTCGGGGCGCGCGTCGGCCGTGACGGTGTAGACCTCCCACGGCTCACCGCCCGGGCCGGTCACCCACACCTTGTCCTGGACGGCGTAGCAGCAGGTGGTGGCGTCCTCGACCCGCGTCGCCAGCCCGGCGTCGGCCAGCCGGCCGGTCGCGGCGCCGACCTCCTCGGTGGAGGAGACCTCGACGCCGAGGTGGTCCATGCGGGTGGGCTCCCCCGCCTCGCCCTCGAGCAGCACCAGCTTCAGCGGCGGCTCGGAGACGGCGAAGTTGGCGTAGCCCGGCCGCCGCTTGGCGGGGACGGTGCCGAACAGCCGCGAGTAGAAGTCGACGGCGGCGTCGAGGTCGGCGACGCGGAGGGCGAGCTGGACACGGGACACGGGGACCTCCTGGGACGGATGACATAGACAGGCGTCGATGTCTGAACACAAGGTGGACACCGTTCATCGATGCTTGTCAATACGATGCCCATCGTTACGATGGCGGTCGACATCCCACAGAGGAGCACCGATGAGCGACCCGGCCCTGGCCTGCTGCACCCCGTTGTCCGGCACCGCGATGTCCGCCGAGCAGGCCGAGCAGGTCGCGCCCCTCCTCAAGGCGCTGGCCGACCCGGTCCGCCTGCGACTGATGAGCCTCATCGCCTCCAGCGCGAGCGGCGAGGCCTGCGTCTGCGACCTGAACGACGCCTTCGACCTCACCCAGGCCACGATCAGCCACCACCTGAAGGTGCTGCACTCCGCCGGGCTGCTGGACCGGGAGAAGCGCGGGG
The DNA here is from genome assembly GCF_021698975.1 of Blastococcus sp. KM273128. GTDB lineage: Bacteria > Actinomycetota > Actinomycetes > Mycobacteriales > Geodermatophilaceae > Blastococcus. The sequence continues at coordinate 34,252 of NZ_SSXA01000011.1, forward strand.
TGTGGGTCTACTACGCCGTCCGGCCCGCCGCGCTGCGCGCCGTCGCCGGCCTCTTCGAGACGGCGGTGCCCGCGTGAGTGACGCCGTCCGGGAGACCGCCCGCCCCGATGCCCCGGCCGATGCGCCCGTCCTGCAGAAGCTCTCCACCCTCGACCGGTTCCTGCCGGTCTGGATCATCGCCGCGATGGCGCTCGGGCTGGCGCTGGGCCGCTGGGTGCCCGGCCTGGACGACGCGCTGAGCGCGGTCGAGGTGGGCGACGTCAGCCTGCCGATCGCGATCGGCCTGCTGCTGATGATGTACCCGGTGCTGGCGAAGGTCCGGTACTCCGAGCTGGACCGGGTCACCGGAGACCGGAAGCTGCTCGGCGCCTCGCTGGTGCTCAACTGGCTGCTCGGCCCGGCGCTGATGTTCGCCCTGGCGTGGCTACTGCTCCCGGACCTGCCCGAGTACCGGACCGGGCTGGTGATCGTGGGGCTGGCCCGCTGCATCGCGATGGTGCTGATCTGGAACGACCTGTCCTGCGGTGACCGCGAGGCCGGCGCCGTCCTGGTGGCGATCAACTCGGTGTTCCAGATCCTCGCCTTCGCCCTCCTGGGCTGGTTCTACTTGCAGGTGCTGCCCGGCTGGCTGGGGCTGGCCACCACCTCCGCAGAGTTCAGCTTCTGGGCGATCGTGCTCTCGGTGCTGGTGTTCCTCGGCATCCCGCTGCTGGCCGGCTTCCTCACCCGCACGGTCGGCGAGCGCCGCCGGGGCCGCGCCTGGTACGAGGGCACGTTCCTGCCGCGCATCGGCCCGGTCGCCCTCTACGGCCTGCTCTTCACGATCGTGATGCTGTTCGCGCTGCAGGGGGACGCGATCACCTCCCGGCCCTGGGACGTCGCCCGCATCGCCCTGCCGCTGCTCGCCTACTTCGTCCTCATGTTCGGCGGGTCGTTCCTGCTGGGCATGCGGCTGCGCCTCGGCTACGCGAAGACGGCGACGCTCGCCTTCACCGCGGCCGGCAACAACTTCGAGCTCGCCATCGCCGTCGCCATCGGCACCTTCGGCGTCACGAGCGGGCAGGCGCTCGCCGGTGTCGTCGGCCCGCTCATCGAGGTGCCGGTCCTGGTCGCGCTCGTCTACGTCTCGCTCTGGGCCGCCCGCCGCTGGTTCCCCGGCGACCCGACCGTCCCCGCCACCACCAGGAGCACCCGATGACCGCCAGCGTCCTGTTCGTCTGCGTGCACAACGCCGGCCGCTCGCAGATGGCCGCCGGCTGGCTGCGCCACCTCGGCGGGGACGCCGTCGAGGTCCGTTCGGCCGGCTCGCTGCCCGGCGACCAGGTCAACCCGGCCGCCGTCCAGGCCATGACCGAGGTCGGCATCGACATCTCCGACCAGCGGCCCAAGGTGCTCACCACCGACGCCGTCGAGGCCTCCGACGTGGTGATCACCATGGGCTGCGGCGACGCCTGCCCGGTCTTCCCCGGCAAGCGCTACCTGGACTGGCCGCTCGACGACCCGGCCGGCCAGGGCGTCGACGCGGTGCGGCCGATCCGCGACGAGATCGAGCAGCTGGTCCGCGGGCTGCTCGCCGAGCTCGCGGTCAGCCCTCGCGCCTGAGCAGGAAGAAGAAGGGGTCGGGCAGGCCGCGCAGGTCCATCAGGCCGAGCAGGGTGTCACTGCCCACCCGCTTGAAGACGTCGACGATCGGCAACCGGTCGTAGAGCATCGCCGCGGTGACGACGCCGCGGTGCTCCACCGCGCGCAGCCGGGCCTCCGGGCGCCGCGTGGTCAGCAGCGGCCGGACGGCGGTGAACGCGAGACGGGCGGGCGTGCTGTGCGCCGCTGCGGGCCACCTGCGCAGCACGCCCACCGGGACCGGCGCCGGCCGCACCGGTCGCGGCCCGGAGCGCGTGGCGAACAGCAGCGGGTGCGTGGTCTCGGCGTCGAGGAACTCCTTGCCCCACCAGCCGTAGGCCTCGAGCAGGCCGTCCAGCGGCGACCCGGTGGGCAGCCCGCTCCCCCGCCACCGGCCGGTCATCTCCTCGACCGCCACCGGCCGGGCGACGTCGAACATCGCGAGCGCCTCGTCCCGCGGGATGCCCCGGGACGCCCGCGCGAGCCACTGGTCGGCGCCCAGGAACTCCTGCGTCATGCCACCGGGCGCTCGAAGGTGACCAGCACGCCGTCGACGCCGCCGGGACCGATCCGGCCCTTGACCTCCACCGAGGTGATCGCCTTGAGCTGCCAGCCCTTGCGGGCGTGGTCGTTCAGCACCTTCTCCAGCTTGCCGCCGGACATCTTGCCGCCGATCAGCCCCTCGCGGATCTCCTCGACCTTGTACTCGTAGCGCGCGGCTGCCATGGGTCCTCCGTCCTCTCGCCCGGTCGGTCGCCCGCCAGCCTGCCGCGCCCGCCCGGTGGCGTCGAGCCGGACGGCCCGGGCTGCGCGCGGCGCGGTCTCACCGGCCGGCGTTCCCACCGCCGGCGCTGGCCAGGCGGCGCTCCAGCTCCGGGGTCAGCAGCGGGATGGGCCGGGTGTCGTCGTCGAGCGGCGGGCGCGGGACCGGCGAGACGAACGGGCTGCGCACCGCAGCGGCCACCGCGTCCGGGTTGACCGAGGCGGCCGGTACACGGGTTGCGACGAGGGCCGGCGCCTCCACCGCGAGCGGGGTGACCTCGGTGGCGGCCCAGCGGGCCGCCCCGGCGCCGAACGCCGTCGCGGACAGCGCGGCCAGCTCCCGCCACTGCCGGCCGGTGAACTGCAGGCGGTGCACGTCGTCGGCACGGGACCGGACCACCGCGCGGAAGACGACGTGCGCGGCGCGGTCGGGCACGCGGATGCCGAGCTCCACCTCGGCCCCGACGGCGGCGGCGACCCCGCGGACGCGCACCTGCGCGCCCCCGAGCGAGACGTCGACCAACCGGGCCGGGACGCCGTCCACGACGGCCGGCAGCGCGGCCGGGAACCGGTGCCCGTCGCGCCGCTCGGCGGAGAACCGCGGATCGCGGATGCGGCGGATGCCGGCGACGACGAAGCCCAGCGTGGTCGCCACCCAGAACACCGGCACCAGCGTGGTGGCGCCCGGGCCGTGCGCGACCGGCGTCCAGCCGGCCAGGCTCGCGGCCGTGAAGAGCAGGCTCCCGGCGAGGACGGCGGCGAGCACGAGCAGCACGGCCGGCACCCGGGCGCGGGTCCGCTCCGCCCCCGTGCGGCCCTTCGCGGTGACCGTGAAGCGGCCGGTGCCGCGCAGCACCAGCGAGAGCGTGGCGGCCAGGTTGGAGGGCAGCCGGACCACCTCGAACAGCAGCGAGAACCGCGCCGGGGCGAACCCGCGGGACAGCAGGGCCAGCGCGACCTGCTGCAGCAGGAACGGGACGCCGGCCATCACCGCGAACAGCGCCGGCGGCGCGTCCACGGGGAACACCCCGGTGACCAGCACGGCCACCGGCACGAGCGCCAGCCCCAGCGTCCGCCACGAGTCGAACCACGCCGACAGCGAGTAGAGGTAACCCAGCCGCTGCCGGGGCGTCAGCCCGGGCGCGGTCAGCGGGTTGTCGTGCCGCAGCACCTGCATCGCGCCGCGGCCCCAGCGCCGGCGCTGGGCGTAGAAGGCAGCCGGGCTGCCCGCCGCCAGGCCCCGGGCGAGCACCTCGTTGTGGTACGCGCTCCGCCAGCCGGCGCGGTGCAGCTTCATGGTCGTGTGGAAATCCTCGGTGAGCGACTCGGTGGCCACGCCCCCGATCTCGCGCAGCGCCCGGGCGCGCAGGACCGCGTTGGTCCCGCACCAGAACGCCGCACCCGCGTGGTGCTTGCCGGCCTGGATCACCCGGTAGAACAGCGACTCCTCGTGCAGGTCGACACCCGGGCGCAGGTGCTCGAAGGAGCTCGTGTTGTAGAAGTGCTGCGGCGTCTGCACCAGCGCCAGCCGGTCGTCGGCGAAGTAGGGCAGCGTCCGGGTGAGGAACTCCGGGTCGGGCACGTGGTCGGCGTCGAACACCGCGACCAGGTCGGTGCGCACTAGCGCCAGCGCGTGGTTGAGGTTGCCCGCCTTGGCGTGGTCGTGCTCGGGGCGGCTGACGTAGCGGGCGCCCAGCGCGGTCACCATCTCCTCGACCTCGAGCCGGTCGCCGTCGTCCAGCACCCAGGTCTCGTGCTCCCCCTCCATCGCCAGGCAGGCGGCGACGGTGGGCAGCAGCACGTCCAGGTGCTCGTCGTAGGTGGCGATCAGCACGGTGACCGACGGCGGCGGCCCGGGACGGGCCGGTGGCACGGCGGCCGGGCGGACGTCCCAGGTGGTCATCACGAACAGCACGAGGGCGATGCCGCCGTAGAGCTCCAGCCCCAGGAACGGCACGCCGAGCCACAGCGCCGGGCCCTCGGGCAGGGTCGCCAGCAGCCGCCAGGTCAGGTAGCCGGCGGTGGCCACGACGGCGGCGACGGCCACCGCGCGCACCACGAGCAGCCGCGCGGCGCTCTCCGGCGCCGGGACGGCGTCCCGGGTCCTGCTGGGGCGGCCCAGCGCCGCCCGGTCCGTGCTCACGCGGAAGGCATCGACACGCGGACCGGCCGGGCACATCCCCCCGAGGGGTGAGGCCCGGGCCCGCGCGGTCAGCCGCTGAGACGGAGCCCCGCGGCCGTCCGGTCGGCCATGTCCGCCAACTGGTCGCCCTCGTGCAGCAGCGTCCAGGCCATGACCAGCTCGACGCCGCCCGGCACGCCGTCGGCCTCGACCGCGCCCGGCGGTGCCACCAGGTGGCTGACGCTCTCGACCAGGAGGCCCCGGCCCGGACCCGCCGCCTGCCGCGCCACCCGCCGGACGCGCAACGCCGGGCCGGCCGGGAGCGGGACCAGGTCCACGGCAGGAGGAGCGAGGCCGCGCCCGGCAGTGGCCCGCTCCTCGTCGGCGAGCCCCGGCAGCCCGGTGGTCAGCCGGTACCGGTCCGCGCGGAGGGTCGCCAGGACGCCGTGGGCCGGGTCGGGCACCCAGAGCGCGGCCAGGTCCGGCGGGCCCTCGCGGAGCGCGGCCCCCAGCAACCGCAGCTGCGCACGCAGCCGGGCCGCGTCCCGCCCGCGGGCACCCAGGTCGGCGCAGACCTCCCGGGCCCACCCGGCGACGGAGCCGGACCGGGGCAGCCACACCCACCCCCCGTCGGACGGCTCGACGGAGTAGCCCCAGCCCGTCACGGGAGCCACCGGAAGGAGCCCGCGACCGCGTCGAAGAGCGCGGTGAGCGGGTCGAGCAGCACCAGCAGCGGCGTCGAGAAGCTCAGCAGCACGAAGCCGCCCCCGGGCACCGGGTGGTGGTACTGGGCGACCGCCGTCTCGACCCGGCGGCCGTCCGGGGCCGGCACGGGCACCCGGCGGCGCCGGCGGGCCACCGGGCCGCAGGCCAGCTCCACCACGTCGGCCTGCTCCCCCGGGTTCGCCGCGGCGAGGAACGCGGCCTCCTCCGCGCCGGCCCGGTCGGCGACCGGCGGGACCACCCCCACCGCCAGGGCGCAGGCCAGGGGCGCGGCGCCCTCCTCGAGCACCGGCAGGTGCACCTCGACCGTGTGGCTCTCCACCCGCGCGGCGACGGCGTCGAGCAGCACGCGGGCGACCTGGGGCATCAGCCGGTCGCGGTCCGGGCGGCCCCGGGTGACGGCACGGGCGATGCGGCGGACGTCGGCGTCCCGCTCCGCGTCGTCCAGGACCCGGATCCGCGCCCAGTCGCCGGGCACCGCGAACGTGAAGTCGCGCGGCCGGACCCCCACGTCCTCCCGCAGCACGGCGGTCACCGGCCCACCCGGACCGGGGCCGGACCGGGGCCGGCGAAGGCGTTGGCGGCGGGGACGGTGCCCGCGGCGTTGGCGAACAGGGACGCGCCCTCGGCGCGGGCGGCGCGGGAGAGGCCGGCCTGCACCTGCGGTGCGGCCGTCGCGGCCGGGGGGAGGACGGGCGGCGGGCCGGCGACGGGATCGCGCCACAGCCCCGACCGGCGGTACGCCTCGGCCCACTCCCCGCGGGTGGGCAGCCAGCCGCGCGGGTCGCGGGCCCGGGAGGTGAGGGCGGCGGCCCGTCCGGGGGACGCGGCGACGCGGGAGGCCCTCGTCGCCTCCAGCCGGGTCATCCCCGAACCACGCAGGTGCGTGATGAGCGACGGGCGGGCCAGCCCGCGGGTGCCCGTGGCCACCGCCCGGCCGGCCAGCGCGAAGGCGCGACCGGCCCCGAAGGTCAGCACACCGGCCAGGTCCCAGAGCACGGCGTCCAGCCCCGCCCGGCCGCTCACCAGCAGCACCGTGTTGCCCATCAGCGACACGGCGCCCGCGAGCACGGCCAGCGCGGCGAACGGCGCGGCGAACGGCTGCAGGCCCGGGATCGCGCCGAGGAAGAAGGCCACCAGCCCGAGGGCCCCCGACACGAGCCCCGCGCACCGGGTGACGACGGCGACCACGTCCAGGACGTCGTCCCAGAAGCCGTCCGCGAGGTCGTCGGCACCGAGGACGTCATCGATGGCGTCGGCGGCGGTCTCCCCCGCCGCCCGCCACTCGGCCTCCAGTGGTGCCAGGTCCTCCTCGGCCGCCCGGATGACCCCGGTGGCCGCCGCGGAGTCGTCGTTCGCCCGGCGCTCGGCGACCGGGTCGGGCTCCGGCTGCGCGGCGGCCCGTTCGCGGGCCCGCCAGGCGGCGTCCCGGGCCTCCGCGGCCTCCTTGGCGCGGGCCAGGACGACGTCGGCGCGGGCCTGCACGTCCTCGAGCCGGCGCGCGTAGCCGTCCAGGGCCGCCGCCGTCCCCTCGTACCGGGCGAGCGCCTGCTCGATCGTGCCGGCCACCTCGGCCGTGCGCTCCCGGAACGCCCGGCCGGCGTCGGAACCCCACGCGGTCGTGCTGCCGTGGATCTCGCGGAGCGCCGTCGCCGCCGTGGTGATGGCCTCGGCCGTGCCGGCGTACCGCCGCGCGAGCCGGGCGATCTCCCCGGCGTTCCCGCCGACCGGGTCCGACGGGCGCAGCGGAGACCAGTCCCGCGGGCGGCTCACCGCTCACCGGCCAGGGCGGCGACCAGCTCGGTCTCGATCCGCTCGTAGAGCTCCGCGGCGTCCTGCGCGGCCTGGCCCAGCCCCGTGATGAGACCGGCCATCTCGGTGCGCCGGCGGTCCCAGCCGCTGCCGAACTCGCGCAGCCGCTCCCGCAGCCGGTCGTGCGCGATGACGTCACGGCCGACGTCGGCGGCGTCCCGCGCGCCGTCGAACGCACCGTGCACGACCAGCAGCGCCCGCCCCGCGTCGCGCAGGACCGCCGTCTCCACCTCCAGGCCGTCACCCACACCGCGGACCCTAGGCAGGAACCGCCCCGCGCCGGAGCGGTTGTCCACAGGCGGCTCAGGCGGTGCGCGGGCCCTCCCACAGGTCGATGCCGGCGTCGACGGCGTGCCGGTCGATCGCCGCGAGCTCGTCGTCGGTGAACTCCAGGTTGCCCAGCGCACCGACGTTCTGCTCCAGCTGGGTCACGCTGCTGGCCCCGATGAGCACGGTGGTCATCCGCGGGTCGCGCAGCGCCCAGGCCAACGCCATCTGGGCCAGCGACTGCCCGCGCTCGCGGGCCAGGCCGTCGAGGGCGCGGACGTGGGCGAGCGCCTGCTCGGTGAGCAGGTCGGGCGAGAGCGACTTGCCCTGGCTGGCCCGCGACCCCTCCGGCACCCCGCCGAGGTACTTGTCGGTGAGCATGCCTTGGGCCAGCGGCGAGAAGGCGATACAGCCGGCCCCGACGTCGTCGAGCGCGCCCAGCAGGTCCTCGCGCTCGATCCAGCGGTTGAGCATCGAGTACGAGGGCTGGTGGATCAGCAGCGGCGTGCCGAGGTCGGCGAGGATCTCCGCCGCCCGGCGGGTCTGCTCCGGCGAGTACGACGAGATGCCGGCGTAGAGCGCTTTCCCGGAGCGGACGGCGGTGTCCAGCGCGCCCATCGTCTCCTCGAGCGGCGTCGTGGGGTCGGGCCGGTGGCTGTAGAAGATGTCGACGTACTCCAGCCCCATCCGGCGCAGCGACTGGTCCAGGCTGCTCAGCACGTACTTCCGCGAGCCCCCGCCCTGCCCGTACGGCCCGGGCCACATGTCGTAGCCGGCCTTGGTGGAGATGACCAGCTCGTCGCGGTAGGGCCGGAAGTCGTCGGCCAGGTGGCGGCCGAAGTTGGTCTCCGCGCTGCCGTAGGGCGGGCCGTAGTTGTTGGCGAGGTCGAAGTGGGTGACGCCCAGGTCGAAGGCCCGCCGCAGGATGCCCCGCTGGCGGTCGAAGGGGACGTCGTCGCCGAAGTTGTGCCACAGGCCCAGGCTGAGCGCGGGGAGGTCCAGCCCGCTCCGCCCGGTGCGGCGGTAGGTCATGGAGTCGTAGCGGTCGTCGGCTGCGGAGTAGGCCATGCGCCGATCCTGCGGCACCGCCGCCGCACGCGCCGCACCGCCCCGGAAGGGCTACCGCACTAGGGTGGGCACGTCCGCCCTGCTCCGGAGGTCACCGTGCTGCTGCGCGTGCTCGGATTCCTACTGGTCGCGTGGCTCGTGCTCTCGCTGGTCGGCGCGGTGCTCGCGGTGGTCGAGGGTCTGTTCTGGCTGCTGGCCGTCGGCGTGCTGCTCTTCCTCGGCACCGCCGCCTACGGCCGGCGCAAGCGCGACCACCGCGTCTGATCCCCGCGGCGGGGATCAGTCCCCGTCGGCGTCGCCCCCCGCTCCACCGGCGAGGGGGTGCGGCTCGCCCACCGGGACGGCGGGCGGCGCGCCGGGCGCGTACCGCTCCGCCACCTGGTCCGCGGGCTCGACGCGCACCCCGGACTCGAGGGCGTCCAGGTCGATGGCGTAGCGGTTGCCGGTCATGGCACGACCTTCCCGCCGAGGGGACCGTTCGTCGAGACCGGCCGCCGGACGGCCGCGCGCCCGGCGTCAGGAGCCGCCCGGCCGGTGGGCCCAGGTGTGGCGGTAGTAGTCGGCCAGCCGCAGCCGTGCGGCCGCCGCCTCGTCCAGGTAGGCCCCGGCCCGCGGGTGCAGCTGCAGCACGGAGGCGGGGCACATGCTGCTGAGTGGGCCTTCCACCGCGGCCGCAACGGCATCGGCCTTGGCCCTCCCCAGCGCGACGAGCACCAGCTCCCGCGCCTCCAGGATCGTGCCCAGCCCTTGGGTGAGGCAGTGCACCGGCACCTCCTCCGGGGAGGCGAAGAAGCGCGCGTTGTCCGCCCGCGTCCGGGGGGCGAGGGTCTTGACGCGGGTGCGCGAGGACAGGGACGACGTCGGCTCGTTGAAGCCGATGTGCCCGTTGGCGCCGATACCGAGGATCTGCACGTCGATGCCACCGGCCGCCTCGATCCTCCGCTCGAAGCCGGCCGCCGCCGCGACCAGCTCGGCCGCGCCGCCGTCGGGGACGTGCACCCGGGCGGGGTCGAGCCGCAGAGGCTGGACGACGGTGCGCCGCAGGACCGAGGCGTAGCTCTGCGGGTGACCCGGCGGGAGCCCGACGTACTCGTCGAGCCCGAAGCCGCGGATGCCGGAGACGTCCAGCTCCCCGGCGGCGACCTGCCGGGCGAGCTCGGCGTAGAGCCCCAGCGGCGAGGAGCCGGTCGCGAGACCGACCACGGCGTCCGGGCGCCGGCGGACCGCCTCGGCGATCCGCCGCGCCGCGACCCGGGCGACCTCGTCGGGCCCGGGGAGGATGACCACCTCCACCGGCCCAGGATCCCACCGTCGTCGATCGCTTCAGCCGCGGTGCCCGGCGTCCGATGGGACGGTGTGCGACGACTGCCGGCCCTCACCCTCTCCGCCCTGACCACCACGGCCCTCCTCTCCGGGTGCGGGACGGCGGACGACGGCGCCGCCGACGCCGGGCCGGTCTGCTCGGCGGCGGAGCTGGCGCGGCCGGGCGCGGGCGACGGCGTCTACCTCGGGGTGAACCTCGACTGGGGCGACCGCACGCTCGCCGAGCACTCCGCCGCGCTGGGCTCCCGCCCCGCCGCCGCCGTCTCCTTCTCCGGCTTCCCCTTCTCCCCCGCCGACGAGCGCAACCTCGACGCCGCCGTCGAGCAGGTCCGGGGCGAGGGCGGCCTGCTGCTGCTCACCCTGGAGCCGCACGGCGGGCTGGCCGCCGTCACCGAGGAGGTGTCCGAGGCCCTGGCCGGGCGGCTGGCCCGCTACAACGAGCGGGGGGTGCCGGTGGTGGTGCGCTTCGCCCACGAGATGAACGGCTCCTGGTACCCGTGGGGCCAGCAGCCGAGCGCCTACGTCGAGGCGTTCCGGCGGGTCGCCGCCGCCGTCCACGCGGGAGCACCGGGCTCGGCGGTCATGTGGGCACCGAACTACGGCGGCGGCTACCCGTTCACCGGCGGCGCGCACGCGGCGGCCGCCCCCGGCGACGTGGCCGCGCTCGACACCGACGGCGACGGGACCGTGTCGGCCGCCGACGACCCCTACGCCCCCTACTGGCCGGGCGAGGACGCCGTCGACTGGGTCGGGATGTCGCTGTACCACTGGGGCGACAGCCACCCGTGGGGCGAGAACGAGGTACCCGAGGCCGGCAAGTTCGTCGCCCAGCTGACCGGCAGCTACGCCGGGCGGGGCGGGGACGACCGGGGCTTACCGGACTTCCACGCCGAGTACGGCGAGCGGTACGGCAAGCCGGTCGCCGTCCCGGAGACCGCGGCGTTCTTCGCCCCCGGCGGTGGTGGCGCCGACGAGCTGGCCGTCAAGCAGGCCTGGTGGCGGCAGCTGTTCGAACCGGGGCTGGCGCAGCGGCTGCCCCGCCTGGCGATGGTCAACTGGTTCGAGTGGGCCAAGGACGAGCCGGAGGTCGGCGGCCGCGTGGACTGGCGGGCGACCGGCTCCGCACCCGTGCGCGACGCCTTCCGCGCCGACCTGCCGGAGTGGGCACTGGATGCCGGCGACGTCCCCCGCTGCGGCGGCTGACCCGGCCGCCGGCAGCAGCGCCCGCCGGGCGCGCAGCATCCCGCAGACGACCAGCGAGCAGCACAGCCCGACACCGGCCGAGAGCCACACCGCGGCCTGGTCGAGGCACCAGCCGTAACCGGTCCACGCGGCGCAGGAGCCCGAGCCGAGCCACCACCGCGCCGGCGAGAGCCCGGAGAGGTCCTGCGTGCGGTCGCGCAGCAGGCTGACCGGCTGCGGCAGCGCGGCCGCCGCGCCCACCACGGAGGCCACCCCGCCGAGCAGCGCCGCTGCCGCCGCCGGATCGGTGCCGAGCAGCGCGGCGCCGGCGAGCACGCCCCCGGCCAGCGCGGCGAGGACGGCGGCGCTCGGCGCGGTGCGCAGCAGCACGCGCGGCGCGCGCAAGCGGGGCTGGGTGAGCAGCAGCGCCACGAGGACGGCGGCGTTGCCCGTGCCGACGACGGCGTTGGTGACGATCTGCACCGGATCGCCGGAGAGCAGGCCGAAGGCGAGCCAGGAGAGGTTGAGCGCGACGGCGAGCCAGGCGCTGGTGGGCGAGAGACCGAGGGTGCGGCGGTGCCGGCAGGAACGCCAGACCTGGGGCCAGACGACGGCGATGCTGAGGGTGGCCGCGAGGATGCCGAGAACGGCGGACATGGTGGAGCGGGGATCCGTTCGGAGTCGGTGCGAGGAGCGGGCACCGGGCACGAGCTGCGGGACGCTCGCCGATGAGCGGCAGGGGCCGGCGGTGACCGGGGACGTCATCGGCGTTATGCATCCGTGATCGGAACGTGATCACCCTGTTTCCCTCTGTGACGTCCGCCGCAGGCTCCTACGCTGGACGGCCGTGACGACCCGCACCGAGACGATCCGCGCCGCCGGCGGCTACCTGCGGTCCTGGCTGGACGCGCAGGTGCGGCACCGCCGGGTGCCGGGGGCGCAGGTGGCCGTCCGCCACGGCGGTGAGCTGGTGCTCTCCACCGCGGTCGGCGTCGCCGACGTCGCGACCGGGGCGCCGCTCACCCCCGAGCACCTGTTCCGCGTCGCCTCGCACTCCAAGACGTTCACCGCGACCCTCGTCCTCCAGCTGGTCGAGGCCGGGCGGCTGCGGCTGGACGACCCGATCGGCGCGCACGTGCCGGAGCTGGCGGCGGCCGGCTCACCGGTGGCCCGCGTGACCGTCCGGGAGCTGCTCGGGCACCAGGCCGGCATCACCCGGGACGGCGCCGAGGCCGACTTCTGGCAGCTCGAGCAGCCGTTCCCGGACCGGCCACAGGTGGTCTCGGCGGCGCTGCGGGCGGGGCCGGTGCTGCGGCGCAACGAGCACTTCAAGTACTCCAACGTCGGCTACGCGCTCCTCGGCCTGGCGATCGAGGCGGTCACCGGGACCTCCTACGCCGCGGCGGTGCGCACCGGCATCCTCGAGCCGCTGGGGCTCACCCGCACCGGGGCCGACCACGACCCCGCGCGGGCCGGGGAGCACGTCAGCGGGCACACCGCCCTGGTGCTGGGCGAGAGCACCCGGCACCCCCTCGGCTCGGTGGGCACGGGGGCGTTCGCCGCGGCGACCGGCTTCTACTCGACCGCCGAGGAGCTCGCCGTCCTCGGCTCGGCCCACGTGCTCGGGGACGACCGGCTGCTCGGCGACGACGCGAAGCGGCTGCTGCAGCGCCTGGAGTCGGTGGTCACCGCGTACGGCACCGAGGTCGGCCGGTACGGGCTGGGCCTGGCGCTGACCACCGTGGGCGAGCGGCACCTGGTGGGGCACAGCGGCGGGTGGCCGGGGCAGATCACCGTCACGTTCGTGGACCCGGTCGACGGGCTGGTCGTCAGCGTGCTCACCAACGCGATCGACGGCCCTGCCGAGGAGCTGGCGACCGGGCTGGTGAAGCTGGTCGACGTCGCGCTGCAGCCGCGCACCGGGGTGCCCGCCACGCCACCGGACGGCCCGCCGCCGTCGTCGTTCGCCGGTCGCTTCGCCGGGCTCTGGGGCGTGGTCGACGTCGCCGAGCTCGCCGGGCGGCTGGTGCTCGTGCGGCCGACCTGGCCCGACCCCCTGCCCGGGATCGAGGAGCTGCAAGTCATCGACGGCCGCACGTTGCGGGTCGTCGCGCAGCCGGGGTTCGGGCCGGCCGGCGAGCCGGTGCCGGTCGAGCGGGACGCCGCCGGGCGGGTCGTGTCGCTGCGGCTGGGCGGCGTGAGCTACCGGGCCCTCGAGGACCCCGACCGGGGTGGCTCGTCGGCACCGGACCGTCCGGCGTCGTCGGGCCTCTGGGATCAGCCGGCACCCGCGGCCGGCACGCGGTCGGCCGCCGGCCCGGGGAGCAGGGCCGCCTCGGAGGCCTCGTAGGCCCGGAACACCGTCCGGTCACCGGGCCGGCCGTACAGCTGCCCCTCCCGCGCCTTCACCGCCGCGACCAGGACGATGCTGACCACCACCAGCAGCGACCACGAGCCCAGCTTGGCCGCGTGGACGAGCGTCCACACCGACTCCTGCGAGGGGTACTGCCAGGCCCGCAGCAGGGTGGCGGCGTTCTCGGCGACCCAGAGGAAGAAGCCGATGAGGACGAACGAGAGCGCGAGCGGCATCACGTAGCGCCGCCGGCCGACCGTGAAGTGCACCCCGGTCCGCCAGGTGACGGCGAGCAGCAGCAGGGTCAGGGGCAGCCGGACGTCCCAGGTGACGTGGTGGGTGAAGAAGTTGAGGTAGATCAACGCGGCGACGACGGCGGTGCTGCGCGCGCGGTAGGTCGTGATCCGCAGGTCGAAGCGGCGCCAGGCCTGGCAGACGTAGCTGCCGACCGCCGCGTACATGAAGCCGCTGCACAGCGGCACGCCACCGATCGTGGCCAGGCCGGTGTCCGGGTAGGACCACGAGCCCTGCGCCACCTTGAACAGCTCGAGCACCAGGCCGACGAGGTGGAAGCCGAAGATGACGGCGACCTCGCGGCCGGTCTCCCAGCGGACCAGCCACAGCACCAGCGTCACGCCGAGGGACCACAGCAGCAGGGCGTCGGCGGCGGCGACCGGCAGCGGGACGACGCGGACGAGGGCGAGTCCGAGGAAGAACAGGACGGCGAAGAGGCAGCACTGCGCCTCGATCCAGGCGAACCGCAGCAGCTGCCTCACCGGGGAGAGGCTAGGTCGCACCGACGCCCAGGTGGGTGTCCGCGCCCCCGCGCGTGTCCGCCGGGCCCCGGGCCCCGAGCGGTCAGCGCACCGTGGCCGGGCCGGGGCGGAACGGCGCGCCGTGGGCGCAGACCACCAGGGTGGCGAGGTCGAGCACGCGCTCGCGCTGCCGGCGCAGCTCGTCGCGGTCGTGGCTGTACGGGTCGTCGGCCGGCCCCTCCTCGGTCCACCAGAGGTGGGTGAGGGCGACGACGTCGTCGGGCGTGCCGACGAGCGTGGTGATGTCCTGCGGGGTGTGCCCGGGCGTGGCCAGCAGCCGGATGCTCGGGGTGAGCTGCGTGCCCTCGGCGGCCCGGCGGGTGAAGGTGTCGCCCTCGATGACGGACTGGAAGTCGTGCACGGGGACCACCGGGAAGAGGGCCACGTTCACGGTGTGGTCCAGGTGGTGGTGGCTGACGACGACGTCGGTGACGTCCTCGGGACGCACGCCGAGCTCGCGCATCGGGGCCAGGATCCGGTCCCGGTCGGAGACCATCCCGGGGTCGACGACGACCACCCGGCCGGCGTCCCGGATTAGGCTCACCGTGCCCGCTACGTGCGGCATGCGCACGTAGCCCTCGACCAGGACGTCCAGGCGGGCGGTGCGCGTCAGCTCCGGCATGCGGCGGACGGTAACAGCGGCGGCACGGGCTGCGCCCGGACCACCGGCCCGCCGCGCGGGATCGCGGCCGTGACCACGCCGGACGTACTCCCGGCCGGCCACCGGCACCTCCCCTGGTCACCGGGGCCCGCTGGACCTCCGGTCACGGGCGACGCATCCCGCGGACCTGCGGCAGGCAACCGGGTGCTCCCAGGACGCCGGACCGGCGGGGCGGGCGGTTGCGGTCGGCCGCGCCGCGCCCGATCCTCATCCCGCCCCCCGACCGGAAGACCCGACATGAGCACCTAGCCCGGACCCGTCGCGTCGTCGTCTCCCGTGCCGGGCAGGGGTCCGCGGCACGGACTGCTGGCGGTCGACGACGTCGTGACCCTGACCGACGTCCCTGGCCGCCCCAGGTGATCGCTGCCTCCCGACGCGGGGGAAGGCTTCCGCCGCACCGACGGTTGACGCGACGCCACCCACCCTCAGGAGCCCACGTGCGCACCACGGCCGATCACGACCAACTACCCACCGACGATCGGTGTCCCGAGGCCCCCGGCGACGTGGCCGGTCAGGCGACCACCTCGGCGCCGCTCGGACGTCCCGCGGGGAGCGCCTCCGCCGGCACGCCCACCACCAGCCGGCACCCGGTCCGCGCGCGACCGACCGGGCTGCGGACGAGCCGGACCGGGCACCCGGCGTGATCAGGTTGGCGCACGGCGACCGGAACTCCCAGACCCGCGCTCAGCGGCGATCGCTGCGCGGGCAGCTGTCCGGGCCGCTCCGGCGGTACCTGGCCACCGAGGCGGGCAGCGCGAGCCTCCTCCTGGCGGCCACCCTCTCCGCGCTCGCCTGGGCCAACTCACCCTGGTCGGCCTCCTACGAGGCGCTGTGGCACGCGGAGGCCTCGCTGTCGGTCGGCGGCTGGGCGCTGTCGATGGATCTGGAGCACTGGGTCAACGACGGCCTGATCGCGTTGTTCTTCTTCGTCATCGGTCTGGAGGTCCGCCGTGAGTTCTCCATCGGAGAGCTCACCAACCGGCGCCGGGCCACGATCCCCGCCCTGGCCGCGATCGGTGGCCTGACCGTCCCCGCCGTGCTGTACCTGCTGATGGTCCCCGAGGGCGAGGCGGCACGAGGGTGGGGTGTCGTCATCGGCACCGACACGGCCTTCATGCTCGGCGCGCTCGCCGTGGTCGGGCCCACCTTCGCCACCCAGCTGCGGGTCTTCCTCCTCACCCTCACCGTCATCGACGACATCGTGGCCGTGAGCGTCATCGGTCTCTTCTACTCCGGTGCTCTCGACGTCCTGCCGTTGCTGCTCATGGTTGCGCTGGGCGCCCTGCTGGCCCTGTTGAGCCGCCTGGCCGTCTGGCGGGCCTGGCCGTTCGTGATGATCGCCCTCCTCCTGTGGCTGGCCACACTGGAGGCGGGGCTGCACGCCTCCGTCGCCGGCATGCTCGGCGGCCTTCTCGTCGCCGCGCGCTCGCCGGCCCGCGAGGCCGTGGAGGGGGCAGCGCACCGCTTCCGCGCCTTCCGGCAGTCCCCCATGGTCGACGTCGGCCGGTCGGCCCGGCGGGGGCTCCAGCAGGCCATCTCGGTCAACGAGCGGCTCCAGGCGGTGCTGCACCCGTGGACCGGGTACGTGATCGTCCCGCTGTTCGCCTTCGCGAACGCCGGGGTCGACCTGCGCGGTGGGGTGCTGTCCGAGGCGCTGTCCTCGGCGGTCACCTGGGGTGTCGCCTCCGCGCTGGTGATCGGCAAGGTCGTGGGGATCGGCCTGACCGCCCTGGCCGCGGTGCGCCTGGGCCTCGGCCGCCTGCCGCAGGGGGTGGCCCCCGGGCACGTGATGGGCGGCGGCGCCCTGTGCGGGATCGGGTTCACCGTCTCGCTGCTCATCGCCGGGCTCGCCTTCGACGACCCGGCGTTGCAGGACCAGGCCACGGTCGGCGTCTTCCTCGCCGCCCTGCTCGCCACCACCCTCGGGTGGTCGATCTTCCGGGCGACCGCGCGACGCGGTCAGACGGACGCCGACCTGCCGCGGTTCCTCGACCGGGACGTCGACCCGGGGATCGACCACGTCGCCGGGCCGGCCGACGCCCCGCTGACCCTGGTGGAGTACGGCGACTTCGAGTGCCCGTTCTGCGCCCGGACCACGGGGGTGACCCGTGAGTTGAGGGACCGGTTCGGACCGCGGCTGCGGTACGTCTTCCGGCACCTCCCGCTGACCGACGTGCACCCCAACGCCGAACTCGCCGCGCGGGCGGCCGTCGCCGCTGCCGCGCAGGGCCGCTTCTGGGAGATGCACGACCAGCTGTTCCTCCATCAGGACCAGCTGGATTTCGAGGACCTGGCGGGGTACGCCGCGGACCTCGATCTGGACGTGGAGAGGTTCCTGCGGGACCTCGACGACGAGGCGACGGCGGCCAGGATCCGCGCCGACGTCGCCAGCGCCGAGGCCAGCGGCGCGCGGGGGACGCCGACCTTCTTCGTCAACGGTCGGCGGCACGTCGGACCGCACGATGCCCAGACGCTGACCGAGGCCCTCGAACGGGGCGTCGAGCAGGGTTCCCCGAGGTAGCCGGGACGGAGGTCACGGGGCGCCTACCGCCGCAGCGTCCGTCGGCCGACCGCCGACGCGGTGCCGCCGGCCCTCGGGGCCAGGCAGGTCGGCGCGACCGTACGGTGGCCGGGCACGAACGCCACGGCCGCCGCCACAGAGATTCCGTGGCGGCGGCCGTGGCCACCTGCGGGCTGTCGTACCTATGCGGGGCGAGGTGCGTGACGCCTGCTCGTGCGGGTCAGCGGCGCCCGTCCGGTGCAGATCCGCCGCGTCATGCGGTGGAACCCCGAGGGCGCCGCCGGCCCGACGAGCAGCGCCGTCAGCTGTCGATGGCCATTCAATGTCCAGTTCAACGGCCACGAAATGTCCGGTGGGCGCGGCGTGGTGGCCCCGTTCGCCAACGACAGCAGGCCCGCACCGGAACGGTGCGGGCCTGCTGCTCGGCCGCCATCGTGCGCCGTGGTCGGCGCTTCGGTCAGTTCCCGGGGGCCGTGACGCCAGAGGCTTCCTCGACCACCGCCCAGTCGGCGGCGCACGTCGCGCAGGTCGCCACCGACCCGGCGTGCGACTCCGAGTGCGTGCGCAGGAGAACCCGGGAGGCGACGGCGGCGACGTTCACGCGGTACTGCCGCTCCCGGAAGTACCGCTGGCCACGGTCGACGCTCTCGGTGATGACGTCGCACACGGCCCCGACGAGACTCATCCCGCCCGACATGTACCCGACGTCGGTGAGCACCTCCCTGGCACCGCCGGCCTCGGCTGCCGCCGCTACCGCAGCCTCCACCGCCTCGCGCAGGTCCTGGCCCCCGTCCATGTACCCGTGGCGGAGGAGGACGTCGCGCGCGGCCTCGGCCTCGGTGGCGTTCGCGATCGCATCGGAGACCGCCTCGCTCAGGTCCTGCGCTCCCGGCATGAACCCGGCCCCAGCCAACATCTCGATCGCCGAATCGGCTTTGGCCGCCATCGCCACCGCCTGGTGCACCGCCTCGCACAGGCTCTGGGCCCCGGACAGGAGCTCGGCCGTGAGCAGCACGTCGGTGACGGCCTCGCTCTCGGCGGCGTCCGAGACCGCGGCCTGCACTGCCTCGCGCAGGTCCTGGTCCCCGTCCATGTACCCGTGGTCCATCAACACGTCGGTGGCCGCGTCGATCTGCTGTTCCGCGGCTGCGAGGCGGGCAGCCAGCGATCCCAGCAGCTGGACCCGGGAGGACGTCTCCTCGCTGCCCGGCTGGCCGGCGTCCATCAGCCGCGCGACGTCGATCGACAGGCCGTCTTCGACCAGCACGCCGCGGACCAGCTCGGTCGCCGTGGACAGGCAGTCGGCACAGAGCGCGGTCGGCGCCGTGGCCGACGCGCGGCCGCAGAACGAGCAGTGGACGGGACGGGTGGTGGTGCGCACGGGAATCCTCCTGGGACGGATCGGGGGCGGGCTCCTTGCCTGCCGTGACCCGGACCGTCCAATTGCTCCCGGGGTGCGCAGTCGTCTCCCACAGGGTCCGTCGGCGACTGTCCCGGTTCTCCGCTGGGGCTGTCACCGTCTGCTCGACCTCGTCGACGTTGAAGAGCGAGAGTTGCCCGGCGACCTTCGACCTGCTCATGCTCGCCACGGTCCGTGGCGCTACCGGGGCGTCACGCATCTCGCCGCGGGTTCCGGCAGGACCGTCGGCCCGTCCGACGAGCGACACCTGCGCGGGTCGATTCCGACGAGCGACACTGGTCGTCCAGCGAACGACACTCGTGGCGGCCGCCGGCGACGTTGGTTTCCGCGGGGAACTCCGGTTCGGTCGGACCGGCGGCCTCCCCTGCCGTGCTTACGGATGCGGACAGCCGGGTCGACGACGCGGCAGGCCGACGTCGTCGAAGAGGCGGCTCACCGTCCGGTGGCCCCCCAGTTCGCGGGCGATCGCCTACACGCCTCACCTGGTCGATGTGCCGATAACGCACCGGCTGCTCGCGTCGGGCGGGACGACGTCCTACGCGATGGCGCTCCCGGACTCCCGCCAGCGCTGCTCCAGATCGGCCCTCCAGCCCTCCGGCGGCGGCCACGGCACACCCCACGCCGCCAGCGTGGCCTGCGACCAGCCGCCGCCGGTCGACCGGGCGTTCTCGATCTCGGCGGGGCTGGGCAGATGCACGTCGTCGGCGATCGACGCCGCGGTGATCAGCGGCGGCTCTGCCTTCTGCAGGCACGTCAGGCTGCAGTAGATCCGCTCCCGCCCGTCCCGGCTCCGCCGGCCCGGGAAGCAGTGCCTGGCCGCCCGCCGCGGCTGGCCGCAGCCGTCGCACACGGGCTGTCTCCCTTCCGGCTCGGTCTCCCGCCGCCGCGGCGCCGGCAGCGTCCCGTCCGGTCCGACCGGCGGGGGCGACGGCTCGGGCGCCAGATGCCAGTCGTGGAGGATGACCCGCATCCGCTGCTCGTTCTCGCCCCGCCGTTCGGCGTCGAGCCGGTCCAGGCGGCGCTGTTCGGCCCACGCCTCGACGCACTGCGGGTGGCAGAAGTCGCGCTTCTCGTAGACCACCATCCACGGGCTGGACCAGGCCGGCTGGCCGCAGTGGTGGCACGTGCCGTCGTTGACGATCGGCTCCGGCAGCGGGCTCACGCCCCGCCACAGCGGCTGGCGGCGGCTGCCGTCGAGGTTGGGCTTGTTGTCGGCGTACCGGCGGCACTCCGGGTCGTCGTGGACCAGCAGGCCGCCGTCGTAGACCACCCACACGTCGAGCAGGCCCATGCAGGCCGCGCACACCGGGGGAAGGTCGTCCACGGCCCCGCACCGTAGCCCGCGACGGCGCTCGCCCGTGGTGGCGAGGTCACGCCGCCGGAACGACGCACGGCCGTGTGCGGGCTGCTGGCCGGGATAGGTCACGGGCCCCCGGAAGGCGGTCAGCTCGCCGAGGCCACGGTCGAGAGCGCGTCCTCGACCAGGTCGAAGCGGACGAACTCCTGCTCCAGGCGCACCGCCGGCCCGTACGCGTCGGTGCGCAGCGCCGTGTACAGGGCCTGCTCGGCCTCGGTGAGATGCACCAGCACATCTGTGCGCGGTGTTCGCTCGGTGCTCCAGAACGGGCGGTGCGCCAGCAGCGTCTCGGTGTCCATCAGCACGCTGGTGGTGTGCGGGGCGATCCGCCGGACCGCGGCGAGCATGGCGAAGCCGTGGGTGTCGATGTCGCCCCAGTAGCGGACGGCGACCTTGTCGCGCCACGGCAGCGTGGCCAGCAGCTCGTCGACGCCGTAGCCGGCGCCCCACAGCACGAGCCGGCCCGGTGCGGCTGGGGCCGTGCGGAACGACGTCTTGTTCTCCAGCACCAGCAGCTCCGTGATGGTGCGCCCCACCGGGTCGAAGGCGGCCAGCGTCGAGACATCCCACTCGACGTCGGCGTCCCCTTCTCCGGGCACGCCGAGGGCGGCGGCGTCGCCGCGGATCCTGATGCGGCGACCGTCCTCGGCGAAACCGAACCGGGCAGCGAACGACCGGCCGGTCGGCTCGATCGCCTCGGCCGGCAGCAGCGCCTCCAGCAGCCGGCCGAGGAGGCCGGTGTTGCGTTCGAGGACCTTCGTGTGCACGCCGGCGAGCGGGATCTGCCGCGGGAAGATCCCAGGGCGGGGATGCTCGCGAATCCATCCGGCCAGCTCCAGCAGCAGCGGCCAGTCGTCGGTGGCGGCGAGCACGTCGTGGGGCCGCTGCAGGGCAACCCGGGCGGCGGCCGGGTCGAGCTTCTCGGCGCGCTGGAGCGCGTCGGCAAACCGGGCCGCGTCGGCAGCGTGCGTGCGGCCCAGTAGCCGTAAGGCGTCCTGCGGCGTCGGCACGATCGCCGCCACCGGCAGCTGCTGGGTGCCGACCCCGCCGACGCGCATCGGTCGGGTTTGCAGCTGCCAGCCCTCGCGATCGGCGGCCGCGGCCAGGTCCCGGGCCCACGCGGACGCGTCGGCGAACCGCGTGGCCAGCTCGTCGCGGCTGGGGCCGGGCAGGCGGACCCGCAGGGGAAACGCCGTCCAGGCCTCGGGGTCGGCGTGCAGATCGCGTAGCAGCGCGCCACGCTCCCACCTGGTCGTCACGGCAGCCTTGACGGCCGCCGCGGTCGTCCAGCCTGTCCGCGCGGCGCTCACGACGTCCCGCCGGGGACGTCGAAAGCCTCGATGTCCTCGACGTCCGGCTCGGCCGGCGCAGCTTCACCGTGCTCGACGCCGTCGAGGACCGAGCCGGGGTCGGGCGCTTCGTCGGCCGGGTCGGTGACCGTGGTCGCGGTGCGCGCGGCGCGCCGTCCCTGAACCCACTGCGTCCGGGTCGCCTGGTACTCGGCGATCGGCATGGTGAACAGCCGGCTGCGGGGATCCTCGCTGCGGACGTAGCCGACCGCCTGCACGAACGGCTCGATCGTGCCGATCTTCTGCAGCGGCGTCACGACCAGCAGCTGCAGATCCAGCCGCTGGAAGAGCTCCAAGCCGAACCGGGTCGATTCGTCGGAGCCACGTCCGAACGCCTCGTCGATCATCACGAACCGGAAGGCGTTCGTGTGCCCGCCCGCCAGGCCGTACTGGTAGGACAGCGAGGCGGCCAGGATCGTGTAGGCCAGCTTCTCCTTCTGACCGCCGGACTTCCCGCCGGAGTCGGTGTAGTGCTCGACCGGGGCGTCTTCCTCCCGGGTGCGCTCGGAGGCGGCGAAGGTGTGCCAGTTGCGGACGTCGGTGACCTTGTCGGTCCATGTCTTGTCCGCGTTGGCCGATCCCTCGCGGCCCTTGAACCGGTCCAGCAGTTCCTTGACCTTGAGGAACCGCTCCTCGGCGTAGGCCTCGTCGTCGGCCAGCAGGGTGTTCGCCGTGACCTCGCGCAGATCCGCGCGGAACCGGCGGATGTCCTCCTCCACCGTCGGCTCGTTCTCCAGCCGGATGTAGGTGCCCTGCCGGTAGTCGATGTCGACCAGCGCGGTGTTGATCGTCGCGATTCGCCCGCTGATCTTGCGGGACTCGGTGTCGAGGAAGTGGCTGAAGGTGACCAGTTCGTGGATGGCGTTGGTCTGCAGCTGCTCGCGGAAGTCGGCCTCGTAGCTGGGCAGGTCGTCGGTCCGTAGCCGCTCCTGCAGCGTGATGTAGTCGCCGCGGGCGTCGGCGTCGGTGCCGATCTCGTCGACGACCTGCGGCCAAAGCGCGGCGAAATCCTTCATGGCGGCCACCAGCGAGCGCCCGCTGCGCTCCCGGGTGCTCGACGCCCGCCCCTGCTCGGCGGTGAGCGCTTCGGTCACCCGTCGTCCCCAGGCGTCGCACTCCTCGATGTCGGTCGGCTCGGGGCCGGCAGCCCGCACCGCCGCGGTGAGCGCATCGGATGCGTCGGGGGTGATCTGGGGAGCCCCCAGTTCCTGCAGCCTGGTGCTGGCCGTGGCGTGCTGGGCGGCCCACCGGTTCCGCCGGCCGCGGGCGTCACCGACGGCCTGCTCGGCCTTGCCGATCTCGTCGAGCAGCGCCTTCGCCTGCCCCTCGGCCTGCTTCTTCTTCTCCAGCAGCTCGGTGAGCTTCGGGTTCCTGGCGATCGTGTCGTGCAGCTCGCGGGCGGCCTGGACGCCGTCGTGCTTGCCGGCGACGTCGACCGCCGCCGGGTCGGGGAACCGCTTCTCGATCTGCTCGAGGGCGTATCCGCGCTGGTTCTCCCCGCTGCGGACGGCGGTGGCCTTGTCGGCGGCCTGCTCCAGCTCGGCGACCCGGTTCCGCTGCCCCGGCAGCGCGGCGGCCAGCGCGGCCCGGCGGGCAGCGGTGTCCCAACCGAGGACGTAGAACCGGCGGTCGCCGGCGTGCCGGCGGTCGTCCTTCTCGTGCTTGGCGTTGTCCTTGATCTGCCCGGCGCGGGTGACGGCGCGGGTGTGCCGGCCCAGCTCGGCCGGGCCCGCGACGCAGGCGTGGTCGTAGCGCCGGGCGATCTCGGCGCGCAGCCACGGCGTGAACGGCGTGCCCGGGCGGATGAGCAGGTTCGCGGCCATCGTGCCTGGTCGTGGCGGATTCCCGGCGGCGGCGACGTCACCCACGCGGTAGTACACGAGCCGCCGGCCCAGGTGGTGCTCGTCGACCCATGCGGCGACGCGGGGGTAGTGCTCCTCGACGACGAGCAGCGACAGCGCCAGCGGTCGGACCAGCCGCTCGGCGGCGGCCTCCCACTCGGCGGCGTCGGGGTCGACGGCGATCAGCTCCGCGGCGAACGGCAGGGCGGTCGGCGCCAGCCCGAGGTCGGCGGCGATCCGGCCGCGCAGCTGCGCGTCGTCCAGGGGGACGTTGGACTCCCGGCGGCCGGCCTCCTCGAGCTCGGCGTTCATCTGCTTCAGCTCGGCGCGGGCGTCCTCGAGGGCGCGCAGCGCCTGGTACTCCTGGTCTCCGGCGGCCTTCGCCGCGTCCTTCTGTTCCCGGCGGGCGGCGGTGACCGCGGTGCTGAACCTGGCCCAGTCCGCCGTGCCCTCCGGCGCGGCGACGCCGGCAGCGGCGGCAAGCTCGCGCAGCTCGGCGGCCGCGGTGCGGGCTCCGGCGAGCGCGGCCTCGGCCAGCTGCACCTGGTGCTCGGCGCGGAGGAGCTCCGCGCCGCCGGACTGCTGCACGGCGATCGCCAGCTGGGTGACGGCCTCCGACGCCGCCTCGTGCTTGGCCTTGACGGCCGTCACCCGGGCGGACAGCTCCGGCAGCCGGCTGTCGAGGTCGGCGATCGCCGCGGCGAGCAGGTCGACCCGGTGACGCTCGACGAGTGCGGCGACCGCCGCCTGGGCCTCCCGGGTGGCGGCGATCCGGGCGTCGGCTCGGTCGTAGGCGGCGGCGTGCTCGGCGACCGGTTCGAGCTTCTCCAGCTGCTGGCGGGCGGTGACGACCAGCTCGTAGGCGCGGGTCAGGTCGCCCCAGTGCTCGAGGATCGCCGCGATCTTCGACCGGGCGTCGACCGGATCGAGCATGTGCGCCCGCACGAACGCGGTCAGGTCACCGACCGACTTCATCGAGACCGTCTGCACCAGCAGGTCCAGCGCCCCCGGGCCGACGCCCAGCTGCCGGCACAGGGAGCGGCGGTAGTTCTTGAAGTTGTCGTCGAAGACGTCCGCGCCGAGCCCGCGCAGCGCCGCCCGCACCGCCTTGCCGTCGGCGTGCTCGGCGAGGTGCTCGGCGATGTCCAGGGCCAGCGGGGCGGTGAAGTACATGCGGTGCACCGTGCCGGTGGCCTCGAACCAGAAGGCGACGCCGGCGCTGAGCACACCGCCGCCGGACGGCAGCCCGGTGAAGCGAGCCAGCAGCACGCTGTAGGCGTCCTTCTGCTTGCGGAGTGCCTCCGGTCGGCTGCTGCCGGTGGCCTCGTCGAAGACGTTCCGGTAGTGGCCGAGCACGTAGGTGTTCACCGTGCGCTCGCTGCGGTCGGCGCCGGCGGCGCGGTTGAACACGACCTTGCTCGGGGCGGCGAACAGTGTGGTCAGGCCGTCGACGATCGTCGACTTCCCTGCGCCGACCTGGCCGGTGAGCAGCGCGTTGGCCCCCTCGAGGGTGAGCTTCTGCACCGGCCCGTCGAAGGTGCCCCAGTTGAACAGCTGGAACTCCGCCAGCCGGACACCGGTCGTCCCGGCGAAGTCCAACGGGAGCGGGGCGGCGTCGGGGGCCAGGTCCACCGGCGGCCGGGGCGGAGCGGTCGTCATGCCGGCACGTCCTCGTCGTCGTCCTCGTCGGCGCGGGGATCGACCGGGACGTCATCCTCCAGCTCGAGGCCTGCCTCGCCGTCGGTGCCCGGGTCCGGGCGGCGTGTGGCCCTGACCAGCTTGTCCTGCCACTCGGCCATCCAGTCGGCGGTGACCAGGGCCTTGATGATCCGGCGGACCTCGAAGGTGTCCTCGGAGTCGCGCAGCTTCCGCAGGTAGCCGAGCTTGACCAGGGTGGCGATGTCGCCGGCGATGCGTTCTTCGCTGGTCGCGTCCCGGCGGTACAGCCGCATCCACTCGGTCATCTCGGTGGTGGTGACGATCAGCCGGGGAGTCTCCCCGTCGGATTCGGCGGTGGTCAGGCGCTGCCGGAGCAGGATGAGCAGCACCGTGGAGCCGTAGGTCAGTGCGTGTCGCCGGAACAGGCGGGGCATGCCCTCGGGCAGTTCGTCCTTGACGCGCAGGTAGGCGTAGCGCTCCACTTCGTCGACCACTAGCCGAAGGCCGAGCACCTCGAGGTGCTCGTGCAGCTGCGGGCCCAGGGTGGTGACCGACCGCCAGACGGGTGCGGAGTCCTCCGCGTGCACGGGGCCGCGCAGCAAGGTGGCCAGCGCGACCGACAGCTCCGGTGTCGCCATGTCAGCGGCTCCCCTGCTCGACGGTGGTGAGGTCCGGTGACGGCGCGACCGGCCGGGTGATCGTTGGTGGCGCCGGGTCCTCGCCGAAGAGGATCAGCGGTACGGCGGCCCGCCGCCGCCGTCCGCTGTCGTCGACCCACTCGACGTTCTCGCGGCGGTCGGTGTGCAGGGTGGCCCCGTCATCGGAGACCTGCAGGTAGCCGACGAGCTCGGCGAGGCCCTCGGTGAGCGGGTGCGCAGCGATGACCTGGGCCAGGGTGGCGTGGCCGCCGTTGGCCGTCACCGTGTCGGCGACCGCGGCCCGCAGCGCGGCAAGGTCGATGTGACTGATGTCGAAGAGGTCGGTCAGCCCGTCGGCGCCGAGGACGTCGTCGTCCTCCGTGGTGACGGTGGAGTTGAGCCGGTGCTTGGTCCGGGGTGTGTGTAGCGGCCGTTCCAGCGGCAGCGCGATGTCCGCGCGCATGCTCGGCAGCCGGCTGCCCAGCTCGCGGACGTCCCGGTCGCGGACCTCGAGCGCGGCGGCCAGCGTCGTGCGGATGACCTCGTGGATGCGCCGGCCCTCGGTCCAGGTCCGCTCGTCGAGGAAGCGGCGCAGCTGGGCCGACAGGGAGGCCACTATCCGCTGGGTGTCCTCGGCCGCTGCGAACAGCTCCTCGCGCAGCAGCTGGTCGAACTGGTCGCCGGTGCCCGCCAGGGCGGGCACGTCTTCGATCGCGGACAGCAGCTCCTCGAGCTCCTCCTGCTGGCGGGCCGAGAGCATGTGCTCCCAGAAGGCCCGCCAAGAGCGGCCCTGGTCGGAGGCGCCGATCTCCGCGGTGCTGCCGAAGACCGTCTTCAGGAACTCCCCGCGGGGCCCGGACCAGGTCGTCGCTCGCAGGCGGACTTCGCGGTCGAGCGCCCGGAAGTTCTCCTCCACCTCGCGCAGGTCGCCGAGCAGCTCGCGGGCCGTGGTGACGGCCTGGGTGTAGCGCTCGCGGATCGCGGTGTCGTCGAGACCGCGGTCGGCCCCGGAGCGGATGGCGTCAATCTGGGCGTCGATCTCCTCCCGCTGGCGCTGTAGTGCGGCCAGCCGCACTTCGGGGTCGGTGGCGGCGCCGGCGGTGATCTCACGGAGCAGGTTCCGGACGGTGAGCAGCCGGCTCGCGGTGCCGAGGAACTCCCGCCGGCCCAGGGACCGGACGAACGCGGCCGCGGTCTCCACCGCCGAGGTGGGCGCGTAGTGCGGGACGTCGGAGCTGCCGGGGTACGACTTGCGCAGCCAGCCGTTCTTCGGGTCCGACCAGTCGGCCAGGTAGGCCTCTGGCGTCTTTGGGTAGGCGTCCGGGTTGCCGCGGCGGACTGCGAACAGCTGATCCTCGAGCGCCTCGATCAGCTCCGGGCCTGGCATCAGGCGGACGTTGGGGGTCAGGAACACGCGGTCCAGGAAACCCAGCACGAGGGGCGCGTTGTCGGCGACGAGCAGCCGCCAGGCCGGGTGACCGTGCCGCTGTGCAGCGAGTTCGTCGTGCTGCTGCAGGGCCCTCATCGCTCGTCCGTTTCTGTCGGCGGGCTCGGGCCCGCGCACTGGTGCGTCTGCGTAGTGTGTCGTCGGCCACTGACGATTCCTGGCAACCGGTCCGACGGTGAGTTCGCTGGTCAATGGCGCAGCCGTGCGTCTTCTCGCGGCCCGCCTACGGGGCGCCCACATCGGCCCCTTGCTCAGGGCCGGGGCTGCTGCCTGCAGGTCGATCAGCAGCCCGCTCCAGCTGCGGATAGGGCAGCGTGGTCGACGCCTCGTAGCTGCTGGACATGCTGTCCATCGTGACCAGCGGCGCCCTCCGGGAGGACCGGAATGCCCAACCGGTCACCCTCTCAGGGGAGCTGAGCCCGTACCGGCGCCCATTCGTCTCGGAGCGCTCACCCTGGGGTTGTTCGCCGAGCGTAGTCACGCTGGAGCCGTCGAGGTGCCGCTCACCGCCGACGGCGACGTGCAGATCACCGCCTGCGACTTCGCGTCGAACCCGCCCCGATGCGTTCACCGGTGGCTGAGGGCGTGGAGGACCGCAGCCATGACCGTCTCCCCCATCCACCGTTCCCCGAGCACGCTCGAGCTCCACGTCGACGATGAGATCTGGAAGACCCGGGCGTCCCGGCTCCCCATGCGGCGCGGTCGGGCGGCGCGCCAGTCGAGCACCAGCTGGTGCTGGACCCGCGCCACGGCTGCGGAGACTTCGTCCCCGCCGGGCGGCACGCGGAAGATGACCTCGGCCTGCCGGCCAAACGCGTGGGGATCGCTCAGGTAGTCGCGCGGCCGGAGACGCCGACGGCGGTCGATGTGGTTGGCGCCCGGACGGATCACGGCACTGCAGGTGCCGGCGCGGTCAACCTCCCGCATTCATCGCCGTCACCCGGTCGGGTGGCGGATCCGCCATCCCCTCCGAGCCAGTGCTCGGAAGGATCCATGACGTGTGTGGCATCCCTCGGCGTTTCCGGCTGCGATTCGGCCGCTGCCGTTGATCCCCAGCGGCCGGACCGAGAGGACGTCCCATGCCGGACGACATCAACGAGCCCACGGGAGCGGACGCCCCGCTCCCAGACGCGGAGGAGGCCACGGCGAGCCCAGACGCCCAGCTCGGTGGCGGGACCGGTGAGAACACCGCCGAGCCGGAGGCGCCGCCCGCTACCCCGGGCACCGAGCCGCCCTCGCCGCTGCCGCCCACGCCGCCCGCGCCACCGGAGTCCCCGACGCTCCCGCGCAGTGCTGGCCAGCGGCGGCTCACCCGGCACACCACCACGACGACGATGCAGAGCGAGAGCCGGACGACGACCGACGAGACGGTCGTCGAGGACATCGCCCTGGCGCCGCCGGTGTGGGCTGCTCCTGCGGGCGAGCACCCGCGGCCGGTGGGCTGATGGGCGCGCCGACGGCGGCCGGTGGACCTCCGCCCTGGTGGCTGGTCTACCCGGACGTCTGGGAGGCCGAGGCCGCTGCGCTGGCCGCCGTCGGCGCCACCTGGTCCCGGCGCTCCACCAGCAGCCAGACCGAGCAGCTCACGCTGGCCGCGGACCTCGGACCTCGACTGGCACTGTGGATCAGCTGGCCACACCCGGCGCCGCAGCCGGGCGACCCGGACCGGCTCGAGCTGCTGGTCCGCTACCCGACGAACTACCCGTGGTTCCCGCCTCGGGTGTACCTGCCCGAGCCGCTGCCGGGGCTGGTGCGCCACCGCAACGCGACCAACCACGGCGCCCTGTGCCTGCTCGCCGGGGACGACGACTGGCAGCCGGGAACCACGGTCGCTGAGCTGCTGTCCGTCCAGCTCCCGCGGTTGCTCGCAGCCGGCCGTGACCCGGGCACCGACCCCGCGACGCTGGGCCTGGAGGCCGGAGCCGAGCCGACCTGGACCCGGCTGTGCCTGGTCCGGGGCGCGCTGCTGGTCGACTCCGCCTGCACGCCGCCCGCCGAGGTCCCCGGGGGGCCTGGCCGACCTGGTGTCCGTCGGCCACGCCGACAACCCGGTGCACGCGCTGGTCACCCTCCTGGACGGCGACCAGCACGTGCTGTGGGCCGCTGGCACCTTCCCACTGCGGGTGGCCGCCCGGGTCCCGTGGGTCCGTCTCCCCGCCCTCCCTCCGGGACCGCTCCACCCCTCGGAGCTGTGGCACCGGGGATGGGCACAGCTGGGCGCGACCGTGCCCGCGGCCACGCCCGACGATCGCCGGGAGACGCTGGTGCTCCTGGTGCCCTCGGAGCGCGAACGACGACGTCCGCACGAAGACTTCCTCCTCCTCGACCGGGAGGCACCGGAGCACCGGCACGAGGGCCGCGCCGAGGGGGCCATCGCCGACAACCAGCTCTCACTGTTCGACCTCAGCGCCCTGTGGCCGGCTCCTCCGGCCGGCTCGGCCCCGGCAGGGGCCCGCGAGGACGTATGGGTGACGGCGCGTCGCGGCTACGCGATCGGTCCCGGCGACCTCACCGCCCGACTGCCCGACGAGGTCACCAGGCCGATGGCCGACGCGACGGTGACCGTGATCGGCGTCGGGGCGCTGGGCGGCCCGATCGCCCTGGAACTGGCCCGCGCCGGCGTCGGAGCGCTCCGCCTGGTCGACGGAGACACCCACGACCCGGCCGCCAACGCCCGGCAGCTCCCCGGTATCCGCGACGCCGGAGAGTTCAAGGCCCTCGCCGTCGCGACCCGGCTCCTCGAGGCCAATCCGCACGTCCGGCTCACCTGCGGAGTCCGCGACCTCGGAGCCGATGACGGCCGCGAGCTCCTCCGGCTGCTCGGCAGCACGCTCGTCGTCGACGCCACCGCGAGCCCGACGGTGACCCGCTTCCTCGCCGCGCACCTGCGGCCGGCCGGCACACCGCTGCTGATCGCCTCCGCCACCCCCGGCGGCTGGGGCGGCACGGTGGTGACCCTCCCGGCCGCCGGCGGCGGCTGTTGGGAGTGCCTGCAGCTGCACCGCGCCGACCGCGCGGTGCCGTGGCCACCGGCCCGGCCGGACGGCGACATCACCCCGGTGGGCTGCTCGCACCCGACCTACATCGGTTCCTACCCCGACCTGGGCCACGTTGCCCTGCAGGCGGCCCGCACCGCGCTCGCCCTGCTGTCCGCCGACCCGGCACCGCGACGCGCGACCGGCCGGGCACCGTTCGGGGACCTGCAGGTGCTTTCCCTGCACGGGCGCGGTGGACCGCGCCATCCCCGATGGCGGGCACGCCTGCTCCCGGTGCATCCGGGGTGCCCGCTGCACGGCCCACGTGCGGCCGACGTCACGCCCCAGGGCAGCGCCCGCCAGGCACCGTGATCCGGCCGCGGCCGGCCGCGGCGAGCACACGGGCTGATCCACGGCACCGCGGCCTCGTGGGCCGCTGGCTGCACCCGCTCCACTGCCGACTGCCGACCACGGCGGGCACCGGACGGTGCCCGCACGTGTTCCACGACGACGAAGAGCTCGCCCGCTCCGGACAGGTCGGCGTGCTCGTGCACGCCACGATCGGCGCCCTGGCCGCCCGCACCCGGTGTCCTTCCCCGACGGACCTGCGTGGGGCAGCCGACCGCGCCCTCGGCTCCTTTGCACCCATCGAGGCACGCGCGCACCGGCAGAACGTCGCCTCGCTGTCCGGCAGCTACTTCTGGCACCTGCTGCCTCCGGCGACCTGGATCTTCGCCGGCACAGAGCTCGACGTCGGCGTCGGCCGGGTCGACCTCGTCTGGCGCGACAGCGGCGACCGGGTGCTGATCGACGAGATCAAGACCGGCAGCCCCCGCGAGCTCGGCCTGGCCCGCACCGCCGCGCAGGTCCGCCGCTACCTCGACTGCGCAACGCAGCTGTGGCCGGACCGGTTCATCGGCGTCCGGCTGCTGAGCCTGGCCGAGCCGCACCGATCGGTGCTGGTCCGGCCGGACGGCAGCCGGGTGCCCCTGCACCGGTCCCCCTACCTCAGCACGAAGAAGTGACCCCGATGCCGAACAAGCCCAAGTACATGCGCAGCGCGCTCCAGCGCGCAGTCGACCAGCTGCTCGAACTCGAGAAGACCCGGCCGCTGACGCCGGCGGACCTGCGCGAGCAGGCCAAGATCAGCGGCTACAGCCCCAAGCACATCCGCCGCACTCTCGACAAGGTCAAGGCCGACCCGGGCCCGGACGACGCCGCCGCGTTCACCGTCACCGACGCGGTCATCACCGCCGTCTTCCTCTGCTGTGGCGTGCTGGCGCAGGCGTATCAGCTGCTGGCCAAGACGATGCCGCTGCCCAGCGAGCGCACCTTCCGGCGCCGGGTGCGCGCGGAGATGGGCAACCAGATCGAGTACGCGCGCGGCGGGTCGGCCGGCTACCGGGAGCACCAGCTGTACCTGCGCAACGACTACCCGCACCGGATGCACAGCTTGTTGCTGGACCACACCGAGCTGCCGATCTTCGTCGTGCCCCGCGGGTTCAAGCACGCCGTCAAGCCGTGGATCACCGCGGTCATGGACGGCTCCACCCGCTACGTCCTCTCCTGGGTGGTGACCTTCGGCCGGCCCACGGCTGAGGAGGTGCGGGCGGCCCTGGTGCAGGCGATGACCCTGCGCCCGGCGCCCGACGGCGACACGGTCGTCGGCGGCCGGCCGCTGAAGGCGGTGTGGGACCGGGGGCTGGAGTTCCTCGCCACCCTGATCACCGAGTCGTGCCTGCGCCTGAACGTCATGCCGATCGCGCTGCCGGCCTACAGCCCGCACCTGAAGGGCCGGCTGGAGCGGTTCTGGCGCACGTTGAAGACCAGCCTGCTCCCTCCCCTGCCCGGCTACAGCGAGGGGCCGCAGGACCTGCGCGGCAACAGCGCCATCGCCGACGCCGCGCTCGGCGAGGACGAGTTCCTCGTCCTGCTGGCCGACTGGATGGACGACTACGTCGTCAACCACGTCATCAGGACCACTGGCATGACCCCGCTGCAGGCCTGGCGCGCCGACGGCACCCCGCTCGAGGAGATCGCCCCCGAGCAGCTCTGGCACGACTTCCTCGTGTCGAAGGACCGGTGCAAGGTCAACCGGACCGGCATCCGCTGGGACACCATCGACTGGTTCGCCCCCGAGCTGGTCGACAACATCGGCCGGCACGTCGAGATCCGCCACCTGCCGCACGACCGCTCCTTCATCGAGGTCTTCCTCGACGGTGCGCACCTGTGCACCGCCGTGCCGGTGCAGACGGCCACCGACGAGACCAAGCAGGAGGCCATCGAGCGCCGCCAGGCGGCCCGGGCGAAGGCCCAGCAGCGCTTCACCGCCGTGAACCGGATCCGCCGCAGAGGCCACGACACCGTGCACAAGCTGGCGAAGGACAAGGACGGCAAGCGCGTCGTCGTCACCTCCGAAGACGACCTGCTCAGCGGCGGCGTGCAGGCCCTCGAGGAGCTGTTCGCCAAGCCCACCGCCGAGGGCGGCGAGCAGGGACGGCTGTTCTGATGGCGCTCACCGGCCTGGACGAGGCCCGGGTGGTGCGCACCCCGGCCTTCCAGCAGATCGAGGACGCCGCCGCCCTGGTGGTGCCCCGGCACGAGATCGCCGTCATCCACGGCCCGCACTCCACCGGCAAGCGCACCGCCCTGCGCGCCTACCTCGCCGGCCAGCCGCTGCCGGTGGCCCGGCTGCGGCTGGCCGGCACGGAGAGCGGCCGCAAGCTGCTGCAGCTGTTGCACGACCAGGTCATCTCCCCCGACAGCGACCTGCCCGAGCGCGATCTGCAAGACGACCTCGTGGAGGCGCTGTCCGCCCGGCCGCGGATCGTCGTCGTCGAGCACACCGAGCGGCTGACGGCGGAGGCCGCCGGGCAGCTGGAGTGGCTGCACGGGCGTGACGGCCAGCAGGCCGCGTGGTTCCTGGTCGGCGGTCCGCAGGCGGCGAAGGCGATCGGCAAGGACCCGCTGCTGTGGGACGCGATCTGCTCCACCGTGGAGGTCACCCCGCTCAAGGACGGCGACCTGCTCCGCGCGCTGCAGTCCATGCACGAGCTGTTCCTCGGCGCCGGCGCCGACCTGCTCGCCGAGATCGACGCCCGCGTCTGCCACGGCATCCTCGGCTACTGGTCCCGCTTCCTGCAGCACGCGATCCACCTGCGCGACCGCCTGGCAGCCCAGGGACTCGACCGCCCGGTACTCGACCGCACCTTCGCGAAGGCGGTCCTGCAGTCCATGCCCGCCACCGCGCTGAAGAGGAAGAAGTGACCGGGTCCTCGGCGCTCGTCGCCGTCGACGTCACCGGCGACCCGGTGACCATCCCGGCACATCCACCACTGGTCTCCGGCGCTCTGTGGGTGGAGGCCCGGCCCGACCTGGACCGCCTGCACGTCCTCGCCGGCGACCTGCTCGGCGCGCTCGGCAAGCGCCGGGACATCGCCGGGAAGGGCCGCAACCAGCAGGACGACGTCCGGCACGCCATCGCCTGGGTCACCGCCCACGACGTCGAGCACCTCGTCGTCACCGAGGCCCAGCGGCTGCACCCGATCATCCTCACCGGCCTCATGCGGCTCGCCGCCGAGATCGGCGCCCGGCTGTGGCTGCTGCACCGGCCGCCGCGCTCCGACGCGTTCGTGCGGGCACTGAGCCGCCGCGGCGCGACCACCGCCGAGCTCACCGAGGTCCCACACCCCGTCGCCGTCCCCGTCCTGGACCCGGTGCCCGCAGCCGATCTCCCGGCCGTCCCCGCCGACGAGTTCCTGACCTTCCGCGCCGCCTGCGCCAGGACGCTGCCGGCCGGCGACGCCGCCCGCGCCGACGTCCACTTCCTCGACACGGCGCGCCGCTGCGACGGCGCGCTGGGCGACCACGGCGCCTCCCGGCACACCGTCGCCGACCTGCTCCACCGGATCCTCAACACCGCCCCCGGCGACGCGCAGCTGACCGTCGAGGTCCGCGCGCTGCAGGCCGCGGCGTGGCACTACGACCTCTACGTCAAGGTCGACATGGCCCGACTGCTGCACAGCGAGGAGCGCCCTCGCATCCCAGCCGCCGACGCCGACGCCGCGCTGGTGGCCTACCGCCAGCCGCACCGTGCCATCACCGTCGCCCTCACCCGCGACGGGCACGGCCTGGAGGATGTCGGGGCCGTCCGCATCGGCGACGCCAGCCCCGACGGGGGCACGCTCACCATCGTCGACGGCGCCGTGCGGGTCGGCCCGCACACGGCGCGGGCGGTCCGCGCGCAGCGGCACCTGCGCCTGGCCCAGGGCGCCGGCACCGACGAGCTGCTGCTGCCGCACACGCCGAAGGCGCTGGCGAAGGCCCTCACCGAGGCGGCATCCGACCTCGGCATCCACGTCTTCGGCCGCCGCGCGGAGCGAACCCGCGACCACACCGAGGGTGCCCTGCGCGCGCTCGGCGTCACCGTGGAGGCCCTCCCGTGATCGACCCGGACGGGCTGCGCCGCCTGCGCACCGACCGCGGCCTCTCCCAGCGCCGCCTGGCCACCGCGATCGGCGTCGACCCGCTCACCGTGAAGCGGCTCGAGGACGGCGCCGACGCCGGCGACCTGCCCCTGCGCGTCCTTGAACGCCTCAGCCACGTCCTGGGCGCGCCGGGGGGTCAGCTGCTCCGTCAGGACGAGGTCACCGACGACAGCGTGGACCTCACGGCCGCGGTCGGCGCCGCGCTGCTCGGCCACGGCCGGACGACCATCACCACCCTCGCGGCCGCGCTGAACGCGACGGTGGACGAGGTCTCGGCCGCGATCACCGCGCTGGAGTCGCGCCTGTCGGCGGCCGGCATGGCCGTCGCCCGGCACCACGACGAGGTCTGGCTCGTCCCGCATGTGCCCACGCCCGACGCCGTGGCCGCGGCCCGGCCCCTCACCCTGGCGGAGGCCCGCCTGCTGCGCCGTATCCACCGTGGCGAGGACGTCCGCCGGAAGCTCTCCAAGCCCGACCGCGAGTTCATCCTTCCCGCGCTGCTGCGCCGCGGTCTCGTCGTTGACCACGGCGGCGGGCCGCAAGTCACGGCGACCACCGCCGCGTCCCTCGCACTGGGCACGTGACCCGTGCAAGCACGAGGACACACCCGACGGAGGGCGCGTGTCACAAGTCCACGGAAAGCCCCGGGGGCCGACTCCGCACCTGACTCGAGCTGAGCTCGAGGGCCCCGGCTACTCCCCGTTCAGGGCGGCGTTGATGCCGTCTGCGAACCCGGTCAGCTCCTCCGAGCTGGCGACGGTGCCCACCCAGGCTGCCACTAGCGCATCCCAGACCCGGTCCGCTCGATGCCGTGGCCCCAACGCTGCCGCTGTACGGCGCGGCCACGTGTGGTGTTGCGGCAGACGTCGGGCGTCATCGAGCGCCTCCGCCAGATCACCGGCGCGAACTCCGAGACGAGCAGCAGCATCATCGATCGACTCCGTCGTCTGGCCCTCGAAGATGACCCGCTCAGGAGCAGCGCCACCAGGCAGGACCACACAACCAGGCGCGGCCTCCTGGTCCCCATCGAGAACCCCGACGCCGCGACCGGGCAGCACTCCCTTCATCGCCAGCTCCCCGAGACTCTGCACCACATTGGCCGGTCCTGCGGCAACGATGTGCACGCGAGGGACGATCGAGGCCGCGACCTCGCCCAGGATCCGCTCGGTGGCAACTGCGTCAGCTTCGTCCTCGCAGTACACCGTGAGGTCGGGGTGTCTGATCTCGTCCATCAGCGTGAGCGCGTACGCCGCGGAGGCGCCGTAGATGACCTCCTTTCCCGCATCGGTGTTCTGGATGTAGATGCGTGCCTCCGCTGGAAGCTGCTCCAGCACGAAGGGGGAGTGCGTCGAGAGGATGAACTGCATCCGCTTCCGGCGAGCCAGGTCGATGAGCTCGTGCAGCAACCGCCGCTGGGCCCGAGGGTGGAGAGATGCTTCCACCTCGTCGATGATCACGAGAGAGTGCTCAGGCGCATCCTGTAGCAGCGCTACCAGGTCGGCCATCGTGTCCTCCCCGGCACCCTGGTGGAAGTTGGAGTAGACGCGGTCGCCTGTGCTGAGGACACCGACTGACTTCTTCTTCTGCACGATCATGCGACTGCCTGTGTAGGTGCGCCGCATGATCCGGGAGAGTCGAAGGCGGTTCTCGTCGGTCAGTTCCGACTCGTCCCCCTCGAAGGCTGCATCCTTCGCGATCTTCCCGTATCCGATGAGGGTGTCGATGGGCTGCGTCCGACTGATGTCCAGGAAGAACAGCCGCCTCTCGGCTCGGCCGGGCATGCCGCGCCAACGGCGGGTCGCCTTCCGCAAGCTGTACTCGCGCAGGGAGTCGCCCTGTCGAACCGAATAGGACAGCGCGACACCGCCGACGTCCTCCCACGCGGTCGAAGGGAAGAAGTCGTCCGGGTTGAAGGTGATGTCCCGGTCACCCGTCCCGGTGTTCTTGTAGGCAGCAGCCCCGGCCTTCAAGATCGTGCTCTTGCCCGACCCGTTCTCCCCTGCGATCGCAACCACGGGAAACCGGAACTCGACGAGTTCACCCTCCCACCCTCGCAGTCCGGAGATCTTGACCGAACTCAGGAACCGGGGCCATCCCTTACCACCGTGCCGCTGCGTGTTCCAGTCCTGTTCCAGCGCCTGGAGAGCGGACAGATGCGGTGTCGTCAAGAACGGTCTCCCGGAGCATCGAAGAGGTTGGAGATGGAGCAGTACTGGCCAGCAAGTCGGGGCCTAAGACGCACTCAGGGGAGAAGCGCGTCCGGATTGGATCAAGACACACGGACCGTGGTCTGGAGTACGTCCACGGCCGCAGAGTCCACGGTGAGCCGGGGCTGGGGCGTCATGCGAGGCGCATGACGCCCCAGCCACGGCACCACCGGAAATGTCCGGCTGGCCAAGTTCGGCACATTGCTGTCCGAACTCAGGACATTGCTGTCCGGGCCAACGCGGACATTTCCTGGCCGACTACATCAGCTGCAGCCGCTGGTGGAGCCGCACCCCTCGCAGACGTAGCAGCTGCCGGCCGGCCGCATCTTCGTGCCGCAGGTCATGCACAGCGGCGCGTCGGTGGCGGTACCGGTGACCAGCTCGAGCAGCTCGGCCGAGGAGTGGGCCTCCTTGACCGACTTCGGGCCCTCCGGCGTGACCTTCTCCTGGGTCGGGGCGGTCTCGATCGGCGCGGAGCCGCGCAGCTGCTCCAGGTCGACCTCGTCCTCCTCGACGACCGTGGC
The DNA here is from genome assembly GCF_021698975.1 of Blastococcus sp. KM273128. Classification (GTDB taxonomy): domain Bacteria; phylum Actinomycetota; class Actinomycetes; order Mycobacteriales; family Geodermatophilaceae; genus Blastococcus. Next base: position 71,385 of record NZ_SSXA01000011.1, read on the forward strand.
GGTCGACGCGGAGGTGCCGTAGCCGGCCACCTGGGCGGCCCGCTCCTCGGCGGTGAAGATGCCGAGGGTGGCCCGCTTCTCGACCGGCAGGTGGTCCAGCGCCAGGCGGCGGAAGATGTAGTCCATCACCGACTGGGCGATCCGGATGTCCGGGTCGTCGGTCATGCCGGCCGGCTCGAACCGCATGTTGGTGAACTTCTGGATGTAGGTCTCCAGCGGCACACCGTGCTGCAGCGCGATGGACAGCGAGATGGAGAAGGCGTCCATCACACCGGCCAGGGTCGACCCCTGCTTGCCGAGCTTCAGGAAAACCTCACCGAGGCTGCCGTCCTCGTACATGCCGGCGGTCATGTAGCCCTCGGCCCCGGCCACGCTGAACGAGGTGGTGACGCTCGTGCGCTTCTTCGGCAGCCGCTTGCGGACCGGGTGCGAGACCGGGCTCGGGGCGACCTCGGCCTCGACGGCCTTCTCCGCCTTCTTGGCCTTGGCGTCGGACAGCGGCTGGCCGACCTTGCAGTTGTCGCGGTAGATCGCGAGGGCCTTGAGGCCCATCTTCCAGCCCTGGAAGTAGATGTTCTCGACGTCCTCGACGGTCGCCGTCTCAGGCATGTTGACCGTCTTGGAGATGGCGCCGGAGATGAAGGGCTGCACCGCGGCCATCATCCGGACGTGGCCCATCGGGGAGATGGCCCGCTCGCCCATCGCGCAGTCGAACACCTCGTAGTGCTCGGGACGCAGGCTCGGCGCGTCGACGACGTGCCCGTGCTCGGCGATGTACTCCACGATCGCCTCGATCTGCTCCTCCTGGTAGCCCAGGCTGCGCAGCGCCCGCGGCACCGTCTGGTTGACGATCTGCATGGAGCCGCCGCCGACCAGCTTCTTGAACTTGACCAGCGAGAAGTCCGGCTCGATGCCGGTCGTGTCGCAGTCCATCATGAAGCCGATCGTGCCGGTGGGGGCGAGCACCGAGGCCTGCGCGTTGCGCCAGCCGTTGTCGGCGCCGATCTCCAGGCACTCCTGCCACTGCTGCGTGGCGACCTTGAGCACGTCGGCGTCATCGGCGCCGACGGGGCGGATCGCGTCGTTGGCGGCGGCGTGCTTGCGCATGACCCGGGCGTGCGCGTCGGCGTTGCGGGCGAAGCCCTCGTACGGGCCGACGATGCCGGCGAGCTCGGCCGAGCGCCGGTAGGCGGTGCCGGTCATCAGCGAGGTGATCGCCGCGGCCAGCGTCTGGCCACCGCGCGAGTCGTAGGCGTGGCCGGTGGCCATGAGCAGGGCGCCCAGGTTGGCGTAGCCGATGCCCAGCTGGCGGTAGGCGCGGGTGGTCTCACCGATCGGGTCGGTCGGGAAGTCGGCGAAGCAGATCGAGATGTCCATCGCGGTGATGACCAGCTCGACGGCCTTCACGAAGTTCTTGGCGTCGAACGTGCCGTCGTCCTTGAGGAACTTCATGAGGTTCAGCGACGCCAGGTTGCACGAGCTGTTGTCCAGGCTCATGTACTCCGAGCACGGGTTGGACGCGTTGATGCGGCCGGTCTCGGGGTTGGTGTGCCAGTCGTTGATCGTGTCGTCGTACTGGATGCCGGGGTCGGCGCACTCCCACGCGGCCTGGGTGACCTTGCGGAACAGCGACTTGGCGTCGACGGTCTCGATGACCGAGCCGTCGAGGCGGGCCCGGAGGCCGAACTCGTCGCCCTCCTCGACCGCGCGCATGAACTCGTCGGAGACGCGCACGGAGTTGTTGGCGTTCTGGTACTGGACGCTGGTGATGTCCTTGCCGCCGAGGTCCATGTCGTACCCGGCGTCGCGCAGCGCGCGGATCTTGTCCTCCTCGCGCGCCTTGGTCTCGATGAACTCCTCGATGTCGGGGTGGTCGATGTCGAGGACGACCATCTTCGCGGCGCGGCGGGTGGCGCCACCGGACTTGATGGTGCCGGCGGAGGCGTCGGCGCCGCGCATGAAGGAGACCGGGCCGGAAGCGGTGCCGCCGGAGGAGAGCAGCTCCTTGGAGGAGCGGATGCGGGAGAGGTTCAGGCCGGCGCCGGAGCCGCCCTTGAAGATCAGGCCCTCCTCGCGGTACCAGTTCAGGATCGAGTCCATCTCGTCGTCGACCGCGAGGATGAAGCAGGCGCTCACCTGCTGCGGCGCACTGGTGCCCACGTTGAACCAGACGGGCGAGTTGAAACTGAAGTACTGGTGCAGCAGCATCCAGGTCAGCTCGTGCTCGAAGACCTCGGCGTCGCCCTCGGTGGCGAAGTAACCGTGCTCGCGGCCGGCCTCGGTGTAGGTGAGCACCACGCGGTCGATGAGCTGGCGCAGGCTGGTCTCGCGCTGCGGCGTGCCGACGGCCCCGCGGAAGTACTTCGTGGTGACGATGTTGGTGGCGTTGATGCTCCACTCGGCCGGGAACTCGACACCGCGCTGCTCGAAGTTGATCGAGCCGTCCCGCCAGTTGGTCATGACGACGTCACGACGCTCCCAGGTCACCTCGTCGTACGGGTGCACACCAGCGGTCGTGAAGACGCGCTTGATCTTGAGGCCCTTGGCCCGGGTGGGCGCCTTGGTGCTGCGGCGGGTGCGGGCGCCGGCCACGCGGTCGTCGGTGTCGGTCATGGTGTGGAGCTCTCCCTGGTCGTGTGTCGCGTCGTGCTTCGCGGGGCTGCGCGGTGGTGCTGCGCGGTGGCGGATCGGGGGCTGGGGAAGAGCCGCGATCGGTAACTGCTCGAACTGCTGTCTATCGGGTGGCACCGACAGTTCTCAGGTGCCGGTGGAGCTGCCGGACGGAACCGGCCGCCGGGGCGCGGGCGGGCCCTTCTCCCCCGGCGGCGAACCACCGGACTGCCGGGCCCTGAGCTCGGCGATCTCCCGCTCGAAGTCGGCCACCGAGGTGAAGGAGCGGTAGACGCTGGCGAACCGCAGGTAGGCGACCTCGTCGAGCTCGCGCAACGGGCCGAGGATGGCCAGGCCGACCTCGTGGCTGGGCACCTCCGCAGCGCCGCTGGCGCGGATGGCGTCCTCCACCTGCTGGGCGAGGAGCTTCAGCTGGTCCTCGTCGACCGGCCGGCCCTGGCAGGCCCGGCGGACGCCGGCGACCACCTTGCTGCGGTTGAACGGCTCGCTGACGCCGTTGCGCTTGACGACGGCGAGCACCGCCTCCTCGACGGTGGTGAACCGCCGACCGCACGCCGGGCAGGACCGCCGACGACGAGTCGTGGCGCCCTCGTCGGCCTCCCGCGAGTCGATGACGCGGCTGTCGGCGTTGTGGCAGAACGGGCAACGCACGGTGGTTCACCTCCTCCGCCGGTGGCCCCGCCACCGGCTGCCTGTGGAGCTCCCTGGGGACATCCGGTGGACGCCGCGGGGAGAACCTGAGGATGGGCCTGTGGACGGGCTTACAGCTGTGTAACTACTAGATGTAGGGGAACCCTAGGACGACGCCCACAAGATGTGCAAGTGATCGTTTGCCCGGCGTGTTCCACCCCGGCACGGCGGTCGCAGGCGGAACAGCGGCCACCAGCCGTCACAGCGGTGCCGCCGCGACACGCCGGGCGGCGGCCCCGCGCGGCCCGGCACGCGGACCGGTGGTGGCACGCCACTGCCGGTCCGTTCGAGCGCGCGGCAGGCGCTGCACCACTGGTGGGCCAGCCACCCGTCCGACGCCCGCCGTCCGACGTGGTCCGCGCGGCACAGGCGCCGGTGGGCCACCCGGTCTCCGCCCCCTCATCGCGGGCGCGACGTGCGCCGCGTCGGTCAGGCGCTGACGGCGCCGTCCAGCCGGGGCCGCCGGGCGTGCGGAACCTGGTCGCTCAGGCGCATCGGCCGGGTGAGCAGGTCCGGCTCGAGGTCCGCCGGAGGGGTCCAGCCGTGCCCGAGCGGGCGCCGCTCGACCGGGTGCGCGGCGCGCGCCGCGGGCACCGCCCAGCCGCCGGACCGGCTGCTGCGGGCCGGCGGCGACCCGCCCGTCACGACGGGCGCGAGGTGACCGGTGTCGGCGGCCCGGTGACGCCCGACGGCCGGGGTCGGTGCGGTCACCGGGGCGCGGTGACGACCGGCCGCCGTCGCCGGGGCCGGGGCGGCCGGACCCTCGTCGACCTCGGGGGCCCGTCGGCGACCACCCGGACGAGCGATGGCCGCACGGACGACGCCCGCGTCCCGCACGAGCGGCAGACCGGCGGTCGCCTCGTGGACAGCCGCCCCGGACTCCCCGGACGAGGACGGCGCCTGCGCCGGCATCGCCTGCGTCGGCGGCTGGACGGGTGCGGGCGACGGCTCGGGCAGCCGCACCGCCGCCAGATCGGTCCAGATCGTCCGCTCGGTGCCGTCGACGACGACGCGGACCCACATCTCGCAGGAGCCCGCATCGTCGTGCCGCCAGCCCAGCAGCTCACCCGCGCACCAGATCCCCGCGTGCTGCACCTCGACGACCTGGGGCTGGCTGGTGAACACCGCGGCGCGGTTCTCCATGACGCTGGACACGGGACGACCGTAGGCGGCCGACGAGCACACTCCGTGAACGCGCCCGCACAGAGGGTTGACGAAGTCGGCGAGCGGCGTTGTGAACCTCTCGCCACGATGCCCCGGGCACACCGGAGCGACCGTGGTCAGGGCAGCATCAGCACCTGACCGGGGTCGATCGCCGCACTCTCGAGCCCGTTGAGCCGGCGGATGTCGACGATGACGTCGCGCACGTCTCGACCGCCGGCTGCCGCGCCGGCGATCGACCAGAGCGTGTCACCGGGCTCGACGATGACCTTCGTCGTCCCCATCAACGCGAGCCCCGGTTCGTCCTCGCCGAGGAGCGCCCCACCCAGGGCCGCCGCGCCCAGCCCGAGGAGCAGCACCGCCACCACGACCACGCGGCGCCCCCGCGCCGTCAGGCGGAGCGGTGGGAGCGGTGCCGGCGCCGCGCGACCGGCCGGTCGGGTACCACCATCCCGATCCGACCCTCCGGCGTGGACCCGCGGCGCGACGGCCCCCGCGTACGCGCGGGGCGGAGGCAGCACCCTGAGGTGGCGGGCGGGCGCCCGCACACCCACCTCCGCCGCGCCCGACGACCCCGTCCGGACCTGCAGCGCAGCACCGCTGTCCATGTCCTCCACCTTCCTGGCCGGCACCCCCACCGGCCCGAACACCTGTTCGATTCGAACGCCTGTCCGATGTCTATCGGACAGCGCCGACAGAAGCGATGCGACACGGAGAACTTTCGAACGTGTGTTTGAACTCGACCGCGATCGGCGCTACCGTTCACCTGGACGAGACGGTCGAGCGCTGCACCGGCAGCCGGCGAGGAGGAGACGTGGCGGACTCGAGCGGGACCTCCGGCGGCGGGCGCAGCACGCGCGAGACGGCCCCGGAGGCGAGCGGCACCGCGTCGGTGCGCGCCTTCCCCGACCGCACGGCGGACGGCGACGGCCTCACGCAGCGGCAGCGGAGGGTGCTCGAGGTGATCCGCGACTCGATCGACCGCCGGGGCTACCCGCCTTCCGTCCGGGAGATCGGCGAGGCGGTCGGGCTGTCGTCGGCGTCCTCGGTCGCGCACCAGCTCTCGGTCCTGCAGAAGAAGGGCTGGCTGCGGCGCGATCCCAACCGCCCCCGCGCGCTCGACGTCCGGCTCCCCGGGGATGCGGGCCGGGGCGCAGCGGCGCAGGCCGAGCCGCCGGTGGTGGCCGAGGGTGAGCAGGCTTCCGCCCCCACGTACGTGCCGCTCGTCGGACGGATCGCCGCCGGTGGTCCGGTCCTGGCCGAGCAGGCGGTGGAGGACGTCTTCCCGCTGCCCCGAGAGCTCGTCGGGGAGGGGACGGTCTTCATGCTGAAGGTGGCCGGTGACTCGATGGTCGAGGCCGCGATCTGCGACGGCGACTGGGTCGTCGTCCGCCAGCAGCCCACCGCCGAGAACGGCGAGATCGTCGCCGCGATGATCGACGGCGAGGCGACCGTCAAGACCTACAAGCGGCGGGACGGTCACGTCTGGCTGCTGCCGCACAACCCGGCGTACGAGCCCATCCCGGGCGACGAGGCGACGATCCTCGGCCGGGTCGTCTCGGTCCTACGTCGGGTCTGACGCCATGGCGCAGGTGGGCGGCCGGGCCTCGTACCGGCCGGCCACCTGCGCCCACGGGCGCCGGCGATCAGCGCCGCTGGTAGTCGCCGTCCCGCTTCTCGAAGAACGCCTGCAGCGCTTCCTGGTGGTCGTCGGTACGGAACATCTCGAGGAAGCGCTTCGTCTGCAGAGCCTGCCCCTGCGCGAAGTCCATCTCGAAGGCCCCCGTGACCGCCTCCTTCGTCGCCTCGACGGACAGAGGAGCACGGGTGGCGATCCGCTGCGCCTTCGCAAGTGCAGCCGTCATCAGGTCAGCCGGCTCGTGGACCTCCGTGACCAGCCCCCAGTTGAGCGCCTGCTGCGCGGTGTAGCGAGCCCCCGTCAGCAGGATCTCCTTGGCCGGGCCCAGGCCGATGACACGCGGGAGACGCCAGAAGCTCACGATGAGCCCTACGTTGACCCCGGCAGCCACGAAGAAGGCTTCGGTGGAGGCGATCCGGATGTCGCAGCAGAGCGCGAACTCCAGTCCACCACCGATGGTCGCGCCGTTGATCGCGGCGATCACCGGTGCGCGGAAGTTCTGCACCCCGTTCAGCACCCGGCCGAACTCGGCCAGGTAGTTCTCGAGCTGCTCGTCGCTCATGGACTGGTCCTCGCCCAGGTGCGCGCCCGCGGTGAAGGCGCGCCCTTCTCCGGTGATGACCAGGCAACGCACCTGCTCGTCGGCGTCCAGGATGTCGAGCGCCTTCATGAACGCACGCCGGCTCTCCCAGCTGAACGTGTTCGACGGCGGGCTGTCCAGGGTGAGGACGGCGATGTGCGGAGTCTCGTAGCGCAGGTGGACCCCGGGGCCGACGTCGGTCGTGGTCACGGTCATGCTGCTTCCTCCGAGGATGCGTAGGGGTCTGTGCCGGGCGTTGTCCGGCGATGGCGGGACTCGCCGGGCCGGTGGTCGAGCAGTCGCATGGCCACGACCGCCACGACGATGTTGATCAGCAGGATGACCACCGAGAGGGCGCCCACCCGCTGGTAGAGCGACTCGTTCGAGAGGTTGTAGAGAACGGTGGCGATGGTCGGGTTGGCGCCGGTGTAGAGGAACACCGACATCTCCAGCTCCCGGAAGAGCAGGACGAAGTTGAGCAGCCCCGCGGCGAGCAGCGACGGCCGCAGCAGGGGGACGGTGATGCGCCGCCAGGTGCGGGCCCAGGATGCGCCCAGGCTCCGTGACGCCTCCTCCACCTCCGCGCCGATCTGCCCCATGCCGGCGTGCACGTAGGCGAAGGTGAGCGGTAGCGCGCTGCCCACGTAGGCGATGAGGAGGATGGTGAGCGAGCCACCCAGGCCGAACGGCGGCGCGGCGTAGGCGATGATCAGCCCGATGCCGAGGACGGCTCCCGGGAAGGCCAGCGGAGCCGCCATGGCCGGTGCGATCACCGCGTTGCTGCGGGCCTTGGTCCGGTGCACCAGCCACGACGCCAGCAGCGCCAGCGCGAGCGCCAGCACCGTCGCAGCCACGGCGAGGAAAAAGCTGTTGCCCATGGCGGCCGTGATCAGCGGCTGGCTGAAGACCTGCTCGTAGTTGCCGGTCAGCGTGAAGTTGTCCGCCCCGAACGGCCGGCCCAGGGCCTCGCGGAACGACGTCGCCAGCAGGATGCCGAACGGCAGCACGATGCTGAGCACCACGACCAGGGTGCAGAAGGCCAGCCCCGCGACGCGTCCCGCAGGACCGAGGTGGGTGAGCTCCTGCCGCCCCGGCTTGCCACCGATGACGGTGAACTTCTTGCCCCCGACCAGTCGTCGCTGGACCAGCAGCAGGCCGGCGATGATGACGAGGATCGGCACCGAGATGACCGCCGCCGCCTCGATCCGGGGCGGGAACTGCATGAGGCTCAGCAGGACGGTCGGGATCGTCTGGAACCCGGTGGGCGCGCCGAGGATGGCGACCGGGCCGAAGATCACCGCTGCGCTGACGAACACGAGGATCGAGCCGGCGATCAGCGCCGGTGCGATGACCGGGAACGTCACCGTCCGCAGCACCCGGGCCCTGGATGCACCGAGGCTGGCCGCCGCGTGCTCCAGCGCCGGGTCGATGCCCCCGAGCGCGGCGGACACCGGGAGGAAGACGAGGGGGTACAGGAACAGGGAGAGGACGAAGATGATCCCCCACGGGCTGAAGATGTTGAACGGCGCGGACTCGAGGCCGAACAAGGACATCAAGGTCGTGTTCAGCAGTCCGTTGCGCGGGCCCAGCAGCAGGATCCACCCCAACGCCGCGATGAAGCTCGGCGCCGCGAAGGTGAGCACCGCGGTGCCGCGGAAGAACCGCCGGAACGGGAGATCGGTCCGCACGGCGAACCAGGCCACCGGGAGCCCGAGCAGCAGGCTGCCCACCACGGTGCCGGAGGCGATCCACAGCGAGTTGAGGATCGCCTCGACCAGCCGGGGTTCGCTGGCCAGCAGCCCGTAGTTGCCGAGCGTGAACCCGCCGTCGTCGGCGACGAAGCTCTGGCCGAAGACCTGCGCGACCGGGTAGCCGATGAGCGCGACGATCGCGATCACCCACACCGCGCGCATGGCCTGCTCGAAGCCGGTGCCTCGCCGCTGCCCCCGCCGTCGCTCACGGGCCGGCGTCCCCGTGTCCCGGGGCGCCCCTGCCGCGTCGGTGCCCGACGCGGCAGGGGCGGCGGAGCTGGTCAGCGCCATGACGGCCGTCCCCGGGGTGCGGTGGGTCCGCTCGGTCGCCGGCTCATCGGTTGAACAGCTCGGCGAACCGCGCCACGACGTCCTCGCCGCGCTCCTCGATCTCCGACAGGTCCGCGGTCAGCAGCGTGGCGTCGGAGAGGTCGGCACCGCTCGGCGGCTGGGGGCCACCCTGGAGCACGCTGCGCCCACCCTGGTCGGCGAGGGCCTGCTGGAAGTCCTCGCTCAAGTGGTACTGCACCAGGAGCTTGGCGGCATTGGGGTGCGGTGCATCGGCGAGCATCGCCAGCTCCGACGCGAAGGACGGCACGCCGTCCTCCATGAAGGCGATCTCGAGGGGCTCGCCCTCCTCCGCGGCGCTGATCACCGCCGACTCGATGGCCGGGATGCCGATGTCGGCCTCGCCGGTGAGCACCAGCTGCGCGAGGGCGAGACTGCTGTCGGTCACGGCGACCTGCCGTTCGGCCAGCTGCCCGAGCCACTCTTCGCCGTGAAGACCCGTGAGCATCGTGTAGTAGGCCAGCGCGGTGCCCGATGCACCGGGGTCGGCGCTGATGATGGCGCCGTGGTCCTCGCTGGCCAGCTCCTCCCAGGTGGTGGGGAGGTCCGCCGGGTCGGTGTTGGCGGAGTTGTACATGATCCCCAGCGGGACGAGGCTGTACGGCACCTGCGGGTTGTCCGGGTTGTCCAGGCCCTCACTGATGTCGCCGAGGTTGGGCACGTCGGCATCGGTGATGACGCCCTCGTCCGCCCAGTCCTGCATGGTGCCCGGGTCGGTGAGGCTGACGACGTCGGCGTTGACCGACCCGCTGGCCAGCTCGGCGGAGATGGAGTTGGCGATCGCGCCCGAATCCTCGCGGGTGAAGGTGACCTGGATGCCGAAGAGCTCCTGCATCCGCTCCTGGAGCAGTTCCAAGCCGGGGCGGGTGTGCCCGCCGGCGTAGAGGACGACGCCACCCTCCTCCTGCGCCGCCTCGACCAGCTCCTGGTCGATCCCCTCCACCGCGGCCGGCTCGCCGCCGGATCCGGCGTCCGACGCCGGGGTCGTGGAGCCGTTGCCACAGGCGGCTACGAGCAGAGCGGCCACGGGGACGGTCAGGCTGGTGAGCAGGCGGCGCGCGGAGCAGTGGGTGAACACAGGGCCTCTTCTCGGGTGGGTGACGCTGTTCGGACGGGTGGGGTGCGATGTCGCGGCGGCGCTCATGCCGCGGACCGGCCGGGAACGGGTGCCGGGACGGCGGGGACGTGGCCGGTGGCGGTCGTCCCGGGGCGGTCGCCGAGCACTGCGGCGGCCCCGCGGTCGACGCCCAGCGACACGGGCTGGCCGGGCTGGAGCCGTCCGACGCTCGGACCGGTGGCCTTGATCGGCTCGGCGAGCCCGGGTAGCTCCACGGAGTACTGCACGTGATCACCGAAGAACAGGGCTTCGCGGACCACGGCACCGGAGGCGTGACCGGGGTCGGCCGGGGTGAGCCGCACGTCCCCCGGGCGCACGGAGACCATGACGGCCTGGCCCTCGCCCAGCGGGCCGTCGGCCGGCGCTTCCGCCTCGACCGGGACGCCGCCGGGGAGCTCGAGGGCGACCGACCCGCCGCCGGTCCCGCGCACGGTGGCCGGCAGCACGTTGGTCGCCCCCAGTGCGCGTGCGACGAATCCGGTACGCGGCCGGCGATAGACGTCCTCGGGGCTGCCGACCTGCACGATGCGGCCGTCGTGCATCACCACCAGGCGGTCGGCCAGCGACAGGGCCTCCGCCTGGTCGTGGGTGACGTAGACCATGGTCACGCCCAGCGACCGCTGGATCCGCTTCACCTCCGACCGCATCTCCTCGCGCAGCCTGGTGTCGAGGTTGGACAGCGGCTCGTCGAGCAGGAGCAGCGCAGGGTCGTTGACCAGAGCCCTCGCCAGCGCGACGCGCTGCTGCTGGCCGCCGGACAGCTGGTGGGCGTACCGGTCGGCCAGCCCGTCCAGCTGGACCATCGCCAGCGCCTCGTCGGTCCGCCGCCGCACCTCGGCGCGGCCCACCTTCGCCGTCGTGGGTCCGTAACCGACGTTCTCGCGCACGCTCAGGTGCGGCCACAGCGCGTAGCTCTGGAAGACCACCGACATCCGCCGTCGCTCCGGTGGCACGAAGGTGCGCCCACCGACCAGGACCTCGTCGCGGAGCCGGATCTCGCCGGCATCCGGGCGCTCGAAGCCGGCGATCATCCGCAGGCACGTGGTCTTGCCACAGCCGCTGGGGCCCAGCAGCACCACGGCCTCGCCCTCCTCGATGGAGAGGTCGACCCCGTCGACCACGCGGGCGGTACCGAAGCTCTTGGTCAGTCCGGACATCACGAGGTGGGTCACGCGGATACCTCCGTCGGCTCGGGAGAGGAGACCTCCGACGCGGCACCGGGGTGATCCCCTGCGGAGGTGGTCAGCAGCACGCCGTCGGCGAGCAGCTCGTCGATGTCGGCGGCGGACATGCCGGCCTCGACCAGGACCTCGCGGCTGTGCTGACCGAGCAGCGGCGCCGGCCGGCGGATGGCGGCCGGGGTGCCGGACAGCTTCACCGGGGCTCCGATGTGGCGCACCGTGCCCATCCGGGGGTGCTCCGTCTCGACGACCATGTCGCGGGCCCGCACGTGGGGATCGGAGTAGACCTGCTCGATGTCGTACAGCGGACCGCTCGGCACGCCCGCGTTCTCCAGCACCTCGAGCCACGCGGCGGTGGTACGGGTGCGGAGCCTCGTCGCCAGCTCGCCCGCCAGCTCGATCCGGTGCTTCATGCGCCCCGGGTTGTCGGCGAAGCGGGGGTCCCGGTTCAGGGCCTGGCAGTCCAGCGCCTGGCACAGGCGCTCCCAGTTCCGCTGGTTGGCCGCTCCGATCGCGATCCAGCCGTCGGCGGTCGGCAGGGCTTCGTAGGGAGCCGACAGCCGGTGCGCCGATCCCATCGGCCGCGCCACGTCCCCGAGGCTGAAGAACATCGCCGTCTCCCAGACGGTGTACGCGATCCCCGCCTCGAGCAGTGACGTGTCGACGAACTGCCCCTCCCCCGTCCGGAGCCGGTGGATGTAGGCCGACAGCACCCCGTAGGCCGCGAAGACGCCGGCGTTCAGGTCGCAGATGGGCACGCCGACCTTGGCCGGCGGGCGCCCGGGCTCGCCGGTCATGCTCATCAGCCCGCTCATCGCCTGCGCCACGAGGTCGTAGCCACCGCGGCCGGCGTAGGGACCGGTGGCGCCGAACCCGGAGATCGAGCAGTAGACGAGCCCGGGGTTCTCCGCTCGCAACGCCTCCTGACCGAGCCCGAGACGGTCGAGCAGCCCGGGGCGGAAGTTCTCCACCAGCACGTCGGCACCACGCGCCAGCCGGCGGACGACCTCGGCGCCGCGCGGGTCCTTCAGGTCGACGGCCAGTCCGCGCTTGTTCCGGTTCATCGCGTTGAACGCCGGCGACAGCTCCACGTCGGAACCGCGCGACATGCGTCGCGTGTCGTCCCCACCCTCGGGCCGCTCGATCTTGATGACGTCGGCGCCCATGTCGGCCAGCAGCATCGAGCAGTACGCCCCCGCCATGACCTGGGTGAGGTCGAGGACCCGGACCCCCGCGAGGGCGCCCGGCTGGACGGGTTCGGACACGTGCGCTCCTTGCTGTTGACGACTGTGCCACTGTGTGGAACGGTGAACCACTGAGTGGCACGCTATGACCCGAGCCACAGTAGGGAGCCGTGAAGGTGACGTCAACCACATGAGGTCGGTATCGGTCGCACTCGCCGTGCTGGAGGCCGTGTCGGAGCGACAACCCGTCGGGGTCAGCGAGTTGTCCCGGGCCATGGCCCTGCCGAAGTCCACGACGCAACGGATGCTGCTGACGCTCGGGGAACTGGGGTGGATCCGGGCCGGCGGGGAGGAGCCGACCCGGTGGTCGCTCACCGCCAAGGCGATGGCGATCGGCTCCCGCCACCGCGGTGACGAGGAGATCCGGCGGATCGCGCTGCCGGCGATGCACCGGCTGTCCGCGGCGACCGGGGAGACGGTCCACCTGTCGGTCCCCGACGAGCGGCGGGTCGTCCTCCTGGAGAAGATCGAGGGCCTCCACCCCGTGCGGACGAACGCCGTCGTCGGGCACGGCGCCCCCATGCACACGACCGCATCGGGCAAGGCGCTGCTCGCCGCCATGCCGGAAGCCCAGGCCGCAGCGCTGCTCCGCGCGGCGCCGCTCGAGGCCCTCACCCCGCACACGGACACCGACGCCGACGCCCTGCTACGGGAGCTGGAGCAGGTGCGGCGGCAGGGCTATGCGGTCACCGTCGGCACGCGGCACCCGGACATCGCGGCCGTGGGCGCAGCGATCCTCGGGACTTCGGGGCGACCGGTGGCCACCTTGAGCCTGTCCCTGCCGGCGCAGCGGCTGCCGCGGCGCCTGTGGCCCGTCTACGGCGAGCAGGTCGCCCGCGCCGCGGAGGAGTGCAGCCGGGAACTCGGTGGTGAGCGTCCCGCCTGACCGTCAGGGCCGGCGGCGCAGCCGCCCGGTCAGCCAGACCACGAGGGTGGCGACGGTGGCGGCGATCAGCGCCGCGGCGATCGGCGAGCGGTCGGAACTGGTGGTCAGCTCGGCGAAGGACGGCAACGGTGATCCAGCGGATGCCGGGCCCGCCGCAGCGGTTTCGGCCGGCAGAGGCACCACGGTGACGGCGCTGGGCAGGCCCTCGCTGGCGACCACCAGCGCCTGGCTGTCGGCGGTGAAGCTGATGGCCTCGCCCTGCGGGGACTCCGGCAGCGCCACCCGCACCGGCTCCCCGGCCAGCGCGCCGACGACGTCGGACCCGGCGAGCGGCCAGACGTAGGCGTCGGTGTAGGTGCGCAGCGCCAGGGCGCTGCCGTCCGCGGCGACCGCGCCGCCGGTGATCAGCAGCTGGCCGGCCCGGCCCACCGGCCCGCCCGGTGTCCCGGTCAGCGTGACGTTCACCGTGCCCACCCGCTCCAGCGGCACCGTGCCGCCGTCCACCAGCACCGCGGCGGGCCGGTAGACGCCGCTGGACCCGAGGACCTCCTTGGTGACCAGGTAGGGGGTGCCGTCCGGCGCCAGGAGGAGCGCCTCGGCGTCGTGCGCGCCGTCCGGGTAGGTCAGCCGGTGCAGCGCCGCCGTGCCGTCGGGCCGCAGGACGTGCAGGGCCACCGTCGGGCGGACGTCGCCGTTGTCCCCGGTGTCGGCCACCCAGACGCTCCCGTCGGGCCCAACGCCGAGGTCCTCGGGGTCGAACGGGTCCGCTGCCGCGGTCTGGACGTCGACCACCGCACACGAGGAGTCGAGCCCGTGGACCGCCACCTGGTCGCCGCCGTCGTTCAGGGCGAGCAGCTGCTCCCCCACGACGACCAGCCCGGAGAGCTCGGCGAGCCGTGGGTCGGTGATCGAGCACCGGACCTCCGGCGCGGGAGCCGCCACCTCCGCGAGAGCCGGGACGGGGGCGAGCACGACCGCCCCGCCCACCAGGGCGCTCGTGGCGACGGCCCGGCACCGCCGGGCGCGGTCAGGAACCGGGACGGCCTGCTCGGGCACGTACCCAGCGTGACAGAACCAACTCGTCCAGTGCATGAACCACGCCCAACAGGACGATGCCCACGGCGGCGCCGACGAGCGCGTCGCTGACCCAGTGGAAGTCCAGCGACACCATGGCCACGCCGGTGGCGACCGGTCCGACGACGCTCAGCCACCAGAAGGTCCGCTGCACCGACGGGGGCAAGCCGTACTCGACGGCCTGCCACCGGGCCACGCCCCACATGAGCACGGCGTTCGCGACGTGGCCGGAGGGGAACGAGACGCCGTCGGAGTGGAAGAAGTAGGAACCGGGGAATGCAGGAGCCGTGCGGCCGAACCCGTGCTTCATCGCGTAGACGCCCGCGGTCAGCACGCCGAGCGCGAGCAGCACGCGCACCGCCGGCAACCAGGCCCCGCGCCGCCACAGGAGGTAGCCGACGAGCCCGGCGAGCACGACCAGGATGGTGACGCGCCCGCCGATCTGGGTGACCACCCAGACCGCCGGGTAGCCCCGCGTGTCCCGCAAGCCCCAGTCGCTGACGATCTCGGACACCCGCAGGTCCAGCCGCTCGGACGGGCCGTGGGTGACCAGGTCCGCCGAGACGAGCGCAGTGACCAGCAGTGCCGTGAGGACCAGCCACCACGGCGGCCGGCCGACCGGGACGACCGGAGCCGCGCGCGGTGGACCGGTCTCCCGCACCGCACCCCTGGTCACGCCGCCACGGTACCGGCCCGTGACCGGATCGTGATCCGCGGCGGTCGACGCGTCGCGCTCAGCCGACCGGGACCGTGAACTGCTCGAGCACCGCCGCCAGCGCACCGTCGACCCGGGCGGTGAGGCGCGTCCCGCCGGCCTCGTGCAGCTCGCCGAGCACCTCGCCGTCGCGGTGCACCCGCGCGACCAGGTCGCCCCGCTCGTAGGGCACCAGCACGTCGACCTCGACGTCCGGGTGCGGGAGCCGCTCGGCCACCAGCCGGCGCAGGCCGTCGATCCCGACCCCCGTGCGCGCGGACACCCAGACCGCACCCGGCAGGGCCTGCCGGAGCATGAGGATCTCCTCCTCGCCCATCGCGTCGACCTTGTTGACGACGATCAGCTCGGGGACCGAGGCCGCGTCGATCTCGCCGAGCACCACGCGCACCGCCTCGATCTGGCCGAGCGGGTCGGGGTCGGAGCCGTCGACGACGTGCAGCAGCAGGTCGGCCGCGGCCACCTCCTCCAGCGTGGAGCGGAAGGCGTCGACGAGCTGGTGCGGCAGGTGGCGCACGAAGCCGACGGTGTCGGTCAGCGTGTACTCCCGGCCGTCGGGCGACTGGGCGCGGCGCACCGTGGGGTCGAGGGTGGCGAACAGCGCGTTCTCCACCAGCACGCCCGCGCCGGTCAGCTGGTTGAGCAGGCTGGACTTGCCGGCGTTGGTGTAGCCGGCGATCGCCACGCTGGGCACGGCGTTGCGGCCGCGGCTGGCCCGCTGCGTCGCGCGCGCGGTCGCCATGCCGGCGATCTCGCGCCGCAGCTTGCTCACCCGCGCGCGGATGCGCCGGCGGTCGGTCTCGATCTTCGTCTCACCCGGACCTCGGGTACCGATGCCGCCACCACCGGCGACCCGGCCACCGGCCTGGCGGGACATCGACTCACCCCAGCCGCGCAGCCGCGGCAGCATGTACTGCATCTGGGCGAGCTCGACCTGCGCCTTGCCCTCCCGGCTGGTGGCGTGCTGGGCGAAGATGTCGAGGATCAGCGCCGTCCGGTCGACGACCTTGACCTTGAGCACCTTCTCCAGCTGGTTGAGCTGGCCCGGGGCGAGCTCGCCGTCGCAGATGACGGTGTCGGCGCCCGTGGCGGCGACGATGTCACGGATCTCGGCGGCCTTGCCGGATCCCACGTAGGTGGCGGCGTCGGGCTTGTCCCGGCGCTGGCTCACCGCCTCGAGCACCTGGGACCCGGCGGTCTCGGCGAGGGCCGCGAGCTCGGCCAGTGAGCGGTCGGCGTCGGCCTGGGTGCCCTCGGTCCACACCCCTACCAGCACGACGCGCTCGAGCCGCAGCTGCCGGTACTCGACCTCGGTGATGTCGGCGAGCTCGGTGGAGAGGCCGGCCACCCGGCGCAGGGCACCGCGCGCCTCGAGCGCGTAGGAGCCGGTGGTGTCGTCGGCCTCGTCCCACCGCCCGGCAGGGACAGGGGTGGTCGCGAGGTCGGCCTGCTCGTCGACGGGCAGGGCATCGGGGGCGGTCGTCATCGTCTCCAGCGTGGCACGGTCCTTCGGCTTGAGCACCTGAGTTGTCATCGCCCGGTCCAACGCACGGAGCGCCCGGATGCATCCCGGCCGCTGACCCGGGTAGGGGTCCCGGCGACGAGACGCCCGCGCGACGAGGAGGAACCGATGACCGAGCACGGATCGACCCGTCTGGGTGCCGACCACGACGTCGAGGACCCCGGCCGCGACCCGAAGGGCATCGGCGGGCCGCCGCGGAACCCCCTCGGTGCGGGGGCGGACCAGGACAGCGGCCGGGGCGCGCCGCCGACCCCTCCGCCCACGGACGACGACGACGCGATGGTGCCCATGGCGCCCGACGACGACCGCCGCGACGACTAGCCGCGCAGCCACTCCGGGCACAGCTCGCCGGCCGACACCAGGACCGCCGGGCCGCTGAGCACCGTCGTCCCGGGGGTCACCTGCACCTGCAGGCGGCCCCCGGGGACGTCGACGACGACGGTCCCCTCGATGACTCCCTCCGCCCGCAGCGCCGCGTAGGCGGCGGCGCAGGCACCGGTGCCGCACGACCGCGTCTCCCCCACCCCGCGCTCGGAGACCCGCAGCCGCACGTGCACGCCCGGCTCGAGGACGTTGACCAGCTCGACGTTGACGCCCTCCGGGAACAGCGTGGCGTCGAACGCGGGGGCGCCGGTCAGGTCCAGCTGCTCGACGGGCACGTCGGTGAGGCAGGCCAGGTGCGGGTTGCCCATGCTGACCGCGACCCCCTCGAACGTCCGGCCGTCGAGCTCCGCGGAGCCCTCGCCGAAGGTGCGCGCCGGCCCCATGTCCACCCAGTAGCCGCCGTCGGCGCCGGCCCCGACCCGCCGTGGCCCGCCGCGGGTGCCGACCAGCAGGCCGTCGGTGCACGCCGCGCGCTCGACCTGCCCCTCGGCGACGAGCGCGTGCAGGAACAGCCGGATGCCGTTGCCGCACATCTCGGCGTAGGAGCCGTCGGCGTTGCGGTGGTCCATGAACCACTCGCACCGGGCGAGATCCTCCCCCAGCACGTCCGCCGCGTCGGGCACGTGCGCGCTGCGGACCAGCCGCAGCACGCCGTCGCCCCCGAGCCCGGCCCGGCGCTCGCACAGCCGCCGGACCATCGTGGCGTCGAGGCGGTCACCCGCCCACACCTCGCCGTCCGGGTCGGGCAGCACGACGAAGTCGTTCTCGGTGCCGTGGCCGATCAGCACGCGGGGCGATGAGCTCACCGGTCGATCGTATGCGTGGTGATCAGCGCGGCCGCGGCGTCGGCCAGGTCGGCCCGGGCGGCGTCGAACCACGTGGTGCCGGCGTCCCGGCGGAACCAGGAGCGCTGCCGGCGGACGAACCGGCGGGTCGTGGTCACGGTGCGCTCGCGCGCCTCCTCGGCGGACAGGGCGCCGTCGAACTGCGCCAGCACCTGGGCGTAGCCCAGCGCGCGCGAGGCCGTGGGGCCCTCGCGCAGGCCGTCGGCGGCCAGCGCCGCCACCTCGTCGACGAAGCCCGCGGCCCACATGCGGTCCACCCGCGCGGCGACCCGCTCGTCGAGCTCGGCGGGCTCGCGGTCCAGGCCCAGCACCACCGCCGGGTAGTGCGGGCGCGGCTCGGGCAGCTGGGCGCGGAACGGCCCGCCGGTCAGCTCGACGACCTCCAGCGCGCGCACGATCCGCCGCCCGTTGCTGGGCAGCACGGCGGCCGCGGCCGCGGGGTCGACCGCCGCGAGGCGCGCGTGCAGCGCCGCCGGGCCGGCCTCGGCGAGCTCGGCCTCCAGCCGGGCGCGGACCGCGGGGTCGGTGCCCGGGAAGTCCAGCTCGTCGAGGACGGCGCGCACGTAGAGCCCGGAGCCGCCGACCAGCAGCGGCACCACCCCGGCGGCCCGCAGCCGGTCGATCTCGGCGCGGGCACGGCGGCGGTACTCCGCGACGGACGCCGGCTCGCGCACGTGCCACAGGTCGAGCAGGTGGTGCGGCACCCCGCCGCGCTCCGCGAAGTCGGGCTTGGCGGTGCCGATGTCCATGCCGCGGTAGAGCTGCATCGAGTCGGCGTTGACCACCTCGCCACCCAGCCGCCGGCCCAGCTCGACGGCGAGCGCCGTCTTGCCGGTGGCCGTCGGCCCGACGACGGCGACGACCGGCGGCAGCGGCGGCGGCGGCAGCGGGGTCACGCCACCACCCAGTCGGCGACGGCGTACCCGACGCCGAACGGCGCGGCGTCGTGGCGCAGGCGGGCGGTGACGTGCCGACCGGCGAGCGCGGCGCCCACCGCGCGCCAGACCGGCACCCCTGCGGCGAGCAGCCGCTCCCCCTCCGCCGGATCCAGCGCTGCCAGCGCGGCGGCGTCCCCCGCGGCGAGCGCACCGGCGACGGCGGCGTCGAACGGCTCGGCCGCCGGGTCCAGGTAGCCGGGCGCCTTGATGGTGCGCCGCGCCGAGCCGTCGCCCATCGCCAGGACGCCGACGGTCGGGGGCAGGTCGCGCAGCAGCTGGCCCAGGTCGTCGGGGCCGACGCCCACCCGGGTGCCCGCGAACGCCACCTGGTCGAGCAGCCAGGCACCCACGAGGTGCGCCGCCGGGAGCCGGCGCCCACCCGGCCGGAGCCGGCCGTCGAACGGCAGCTCCAGGTCGACGCCGAAGCCGCGCAGGTCGCCGCCGTCGCCGGGCCCGAACCGCTCCCCCGGCCCCGCACCCGGCCCGACGACGACGACCACCTCGGGCCGGGCGCCGAGCAGCGCGGTGGCCGCCTCGATGCAGGCCGTGCGCAGCGCCGCCGTCTCCGGCGCGGGCCGCCCCTCCACCGCCGGGACCAGCAGGGGCGGGCACGGGCAGAACGCCACGGCGGCCGACGGACGGGGCGTGGGGACCGGGACGCCGCCGGGGAGGGAGGTCACGGCAGCAGTCTCGCCGATGCGACGTGGGACACTGCGGGACGTGTCGAGCACGGACGACCCCGGCAACGGGGTGCAGCAGGCCGCTCCGCCGATTGCGGAGACCCCCGAGACCCCCGCCCCCGAGGTGGCGACGCCGCCCGGCGGCTCCGACGCGGTGACTCCCGCGGCCGGTACGCCGGCGGCTCCGGCGCCCGCGGACGCGGCGCTCGCCGACCCCGCCGGGGAACCGACGCCGCCGGCGGCCTTCCACGACGTGGACTCGGCGGCGATCTGCTCGGCCTCGGCCGCGAGCGCCTC
>NZ_SSXA01000101.1 GCF_021698975.1 Blastococcus sp. KM273128
ATCTCCGGGGGTCGGGGGTGGCCGGGGAGGTCAGACGCGCTCGCCGGCGCGGGTCCTCGCGGTCGCCCGGCGCTCGGCGTAGAAGGAGAGCACGGGCACGGTCCCGGCCAGCAGGGTGAGCACCGTGCCCTTGGGCGTCCAGCGCGCACGCAGGGCGAGGTCGACCGTCGCGATGAAGAACAGCGCGTACAGCCAGCCGTGGGCGGTGCCGAGCACCGTCGACGGCCCCGGGACGTCGGCGAGGTGGTTGAGCGGCACCGCGACGAAGATCAGCAGGATCAGCAGGACGCCGACCACGTTGGCCATGGCGCGGTACCGCTGCAGGGCGGCGCCGACGCCGCGGTCGTCGCCCCGGCCGGTGGGGGTGGCGGTCCGTTCAGCGGCCATCGGTGCTCCGTTGTCCCAGGGCCCGCTCGTTGAGCTCGGCGAGGTAGGCGTTGTAGGCGGCGAGCTCGGGGTCGCCGGTCGTGTCGATGCGCGGGCGCTGGTAGAGCACCACCGCGTTGCCCGGCTGGTCCTCGTCGGGGGAGCGGTTCAGCTCGTCCCGCACCATCCGGCCGTAGAACCACAGCCCCATGACGCCGTAGAGCGGCCACTGCAGGGCGTAGCTCCAGTTCACCGCGCCGCCGCCCGCCTCGGCCTTCGACAGCTGCCAGAGGCCGAGGAAGATGGTGGCGACGAACAGGGCCACGACGAGCAGGTGCAGCAGCACCCACCTCGGGGTCAGCAGCCGGGAGAACACGGCACCGACTCTAACCGCCCGGTGCGCCCCGGCGGCCGGCACGGCGGGCGTGCGCGTCCGGCGGTGGGGCAGGTCACGGCGCGGTGCCGGCCGCGCCGGGCGACCCGGTCCGCGCCGGGAGACGCCTCCCGCTCCGACCCGCCCGGACGTCTCCGGTGGTCGGCCCCTGAGGCGGGTCGGCTAGTCTCGCCCCACACTGGGTCCGGCGGTGGATGCGCTCTGCCGCGAACCGGTGGAGATCCGATGCAACGACCGCCCGGAGGCCGGGCGGAGGACGAGGAGGCAGCGAGCAGTGGCTCGAGGCAGCAGGCTCGCGCGGCTGGCCGCGCTCGGTCTCCTGGGGGGACTCACCCTCACCGGATGCGAGCTCGGCGAGGCCGGCTGGTGGGAGGAGAACTTCGTCCGGTGGGGATGGCCTGAGGGCGTCACCGACGAGTCCGAGGCGATGCGGGAGCTGTGGATCGGCTCCACCTACGCGGCGCTGATCATCGGTGTGGCGGTCTGGGCGCTCATCGCCTGGACGGTGATCCGCCACCGGAAGAAGAGCGACGAGCTGCCCCGGCAGACGGCGTACAACCTGCCGCTGGAGATCGTCTACACGATCCTGCCGTTCATCATCATCGCCGGCCTGTTCTTCTTCACGGTCAACACCCAGAACGAGGTGCGGCAGATCAGCGACGACCCCGACGAGGTCATCGCCGTCAACGCCTTCAAGTGGAACTGGCAGTTCGTCTACACCGACACCGCGGGCCCCGACGGGGAGCCGGTCGACACGGTGGGCACGAGCACCGAGATCCCGATCCTCGTCATGCCGACCGATCGCGACGTCCAGTTCAACCTGGCCTCCGCGGACGTCATCCACTCGTTCTGGGTGCCGGAGTTCCTCTTCAAGCTCGACGTCATCCCGGGCAACGAGAACGGCCGGGACAACGTCTTCGAGGTGACCGTCCGCGAGGAGGGTGCCTACGTCGGCCGCTGCGCCGAGCTGTGCGGCACGTACCACGCCTACATGAACTTCGAGGTCCGCGCGGTCTCGCCGGAGGACTACGACGCCTACCTGGCCGCCCGTGAGTCCGGTCTGGGCACCTTCGAGGCGCTCGAGGAGATCGGGCAGCCGGGCGTGGCCAGCACCACGACGCCGCTGGACCTGGTCCTGGAGAAGACCGAGGACCTCCAGGACATCGGTGGCTGACGTCCCCGCTCCCGGTAACCGGTTCCCCCACATGATCGAGGAGGCACGGCCGTGAAGGTCGAGGCACTGATCTTCAATCTCATCGCGGTGTTCTGCTTCGTCTGCGCGATCGTGTACGGCGTCTGGTCCCGGGAGCCGATCGGCACCACGGCGCTGGCGCTGTCGGGTGGTCTCACCATCCTGATCGGCGGCTTCTTCTGGTTCGTCTCGCGCCGGATCGACCTCCGTCCCGAGGACCGCAAGGACGCCGAGATCGCCGACGGCGCCGGCGAGCTGGGCTTCTTCAGCCCGGCCAGCTACTGGCCGTTCACCCTGGCGCTGGCCGTCGGTCTCATGGGCCTCGGTGTCGCCTTCTGGTACTACTGGCTCATCGCCATGGCCGCGGTCGCCGTGCTGGTCGCCGTCGGCGGGCTGCTCTTCGAGTACTACGTGGGGCAGAACGCGCAGCAGAGCTGAGCCGCTCCGCACCACGGCTCCGTATCCACGAGAGGCCTCCTCCGCCCGCGGGCGGGGGAGGCCTCTCCTCGTCCCGGGTGCCGTCGCCGGCGCACAGCCGCGGGCTCGTCCCCGTCCCGTCGTCCCGGTCCCGTCGTCCCGGTAGCGGCCCGGGCCCAGGGCGGCGCAGGGCGGGAGCGCCGGCCGCGCCGGACGTCGCGCTGCCCGTGGACGTGGCACGAGCGCCGACGCGCACGGAGGCGTGCTTCCGGTGACGCCGGCGTGCGGCTGGATCCCTGAGGGGCCGTCCGGGCGTCGACCCGGGGGACCCGGGGGTGCCGGCGGTACGGGTGGTCCGATCGCCTGGTCGAGCCGGTGACGCCGCGAGCCGACGACCGGGTCGCGCCGGGAAGCTGGTGCGCGGGCGCCTTCCGAGCCGGAGACCCGGACCGTGGCCGCGGGGGAGAGGGCGCGGGGGCCCGGAAGGCCGCTGTACTGCTGCAGGACGGGCAGCGGGGCCCGGGGATGCCCCGGGGGAGGCCAGGGTGCCCCGGCGGCCTGTCGGGAGGCTGGGGACCGGGTCGGCGGGCACGGGGCCCACGGTCGGCCCCGGATGCCGCCGCCTCGTCCCGCCCGACCACGGCTGCCGGGTGGGGCCGGGCGGCGATGCACCCCTCCGGAGGGCCGGACCGGGGAGCTGGGCCGGCCGCGGCTGTCGGCCCCCACCCGTGGGGAGGTCGTGCCCCGGACGAGCAGGGCCCGGACGAGCAGAAGGGCCCCGGTGGAAGCTCCACCGGGGCCCTTCAAACGGGGTCGATCAGTCGCGCGGGTCCTGCGGCCGACCGCCGTCGGACGGGCGGCCACCCTCGGCGGGCCGGCCCGAGCTCGTCAGCTCCCGGTCCGCCTCGCCGGCCGAGAGCCCACGACCCTCGGCGCGCTGCTCGAGCTCGACCGCGGTCGGCTCCTCCACGGGGGAGAAGAAGCCGCGGACCGCACGCCGGGCAGCGCCGACCTGGTTCATCTTCTTGGGCACAGGAGCACCGCCGTAGGCGAGCTGACCGTGACCGTGCTCGTCCACCGGGCCGATCGGCTGGTGGACCTCGATGAACTCACCGTGCGGCAGCCGCCGGATGACGCCGGTCTCGATGCCGTGCTCGAGGACCTCCCGGTCGTGCTGCTGCAGGCCGAGGCAGATGCGGTAGGTGAGCACGTAGACGATCGGGGGCAGCAGCACCATGCCGATGCGGCCGGCCCAGGTCATCGCGTTGAGGCTGATGTCGAACTTCTCCGCGACGACGTCGTTGCCACCCGAGATCAGCAGCACGACGTAGAAGGCGATCGACATCATGCCCAGCGCGGTCCGCACGGGGACGTCGCGGGGACGCTGGAGCAGGTGGTGCGACGCGGTGTCCCCGGTGAGCTTCCGCTCGATCATCGGGTAGAAGAGCAGCAGGGTGAAGATGATCCCCGGCAGCACCGCAGTCGGCCAGAACAGCGCGGGGATCGTGTAGTCACCTGGCAGGTTCAGGTCCCAGGCGGGGAACAGCCGCGACGACCCGTCCAGCCACATGATGTACCAGTCGGGCTGGGACGCGGCCGAGACCTGGGCCGGGTTGTACGGGCCCCACAGCCAGACCGGGTTGATCTGGACGAGCCCGCCGAGCGCGGCGCAGGCACCGAACACCACGAAGAGCAGGCCCGTCGCCTTGCCGGCGAACGTCGGGAAGAGGCGGTTGCCGACCACGTTGTGCTCGGTGCGGCCCGGGCCGGGGAACTGGGTGTGCTTCTGCTTGACCAGGATCAGCAGGTGCACCGCGATGAGCGCCAGCAGGATCGCCGGGATGAGCAGCACGTGGGCGATGTAGAGGCGGCCGATGATCAGCTCGCCGATGTAGTCGCCGCCGAAGACGGCCCAGTGCACCCAGGTACCCACGACCGGGATGGCGAGGATGATCGCCGACATGATGCGCAGGCCCGTGCCCGAGAGCAGGTCGTCCGGCAGCGAGTAGCCGGAGAAGCCCTCCAGCAGCGCCAGGATCAGGATCACGACGCCGATGAGCCAGTTGGTCTCCCGCGGACGGCGGAAGGCGCCGGTGAAGAAGATGCGCAGCAGGTGGACCACGATCGCCGCCACGAACATGAGCGCGGCCCAGTGGTGCAGCTGGCGCATGAACAGGCCACCGCGGACGTCGAAGGAGAGGTCCAGGGTGGAGGCGTAGGCGATCGACATGTCGACGCCGCGCAGCGGGTCGTAGGACCCGTCGTAGGTGACCTCGGTCATCGAGGCCTGGTAGAAGAACGTCAGGTAGGTGCCCGACAGCAAGAGGATCATGAAGCTGTAGAGCGCGATCTCCCCGAGCAGGAACGACCAGTGGTCGGGGAAGACCTTGTTGAGGGTCCGCCGGAGCGGCCCGGCGACGATCAGGCGGTCGTCGACCTCGAGCGCAGCCTTGCCGAGTCTCGTGGTCGGGGCCCCCGGCGCCGTGGCGGTGCGAGCTGCCATCAGATGCGCTCCCGGTTCCAGTAGGTCGGGCCAACAGCCTCAATGTAGTCACTGCGTGCGACGAAGAAGCCTTCGTCGTCGACCGTGATGGGGAGCTGTGGCAGCGAGCGGGTCGCGGGACCGAAGATCGGCTTGGCGCCCTGGGTGACGGCGAACTGCGACTGGTGGCAGGGGCACAGGATGCGGCCGGTCTCCTGCTCGTACAGCGACACCGGGCAACCGGCGTGCGTGCAGATCTTCGAGTAGGCGACGTAGTCGCCGTAGGAGAAGTCCTCCTGGCCCTCGCGCGGCTCGTCCTGCAGCACCTGCTCGGGCCGCAGCCGGATGAGCATGGTGGCGGCGTCGGTCTGCCGGTTGCCGCCGGGGACGGCCGGGAAGACCGTCTCCAGCGAGCCGGGCTCCTGGTCGCCGGGGCGGACCGGGCTGCCGTCGTCGCGGAGCAGGCGGACGCCCTCGGCCCACGCCGTCCGGCCGAGCGTGTTGCCGCTGCTCGGGTTGTTGATCAGCCCGCCCAGCGGGGCGATCAGCATCACGCCGACGCCGGCGCCCATGAAGCCCAGCGACCTGGTGATGAGCTTGCGGCGGGGCAGACCGCTGTTGTGGTAGCCGCCCAGCAGGGTGGCGCTGGTGGTCACCCGGTCGAAGTGCGACCCGTCGTGCTTGTCCTGCACCGCGGTCTCGTGGGGGAGCAGCTTCTTGGTGTAGAGCACCAGGCCCGCGCCGACCAGGGTGAGGGAGAGGCCCATGAACAGGCCGAGCAGCGGCGTGAACAGCGCGCTCCAGGTGGTGCCCTCCTCGGCCCACGACCACTCGGGCAGGAACCAGCCCGAGCCGACGTAGACGACCAGGAAGAGGAACGCGAAGACGCCGGCGAGGGCGAAGGTCCAGCCGACCTGGCGCACCGCCCGCTTCTCCATGGGCGAACCCGGCTCCGGGCCCGGGTCGACGTGGAGGATCTCCACGCCGTCGTACCGGGCCCCGAGGCGGTCGAGCTCCTCGCGCCGCAAGGCCGCGAGCTGCACGGGGGTGTAGTCGTCGTCCGGTCCGCCGTGCAGCGGGCCGGGGGCGTCCGCCCCGCCGGTGGAGCCGGGGTGGGTCTCGCGGGTGCTCACGCTTCCTCCTCGCCGGCGGTCGTGGTCAGCGATCGCGCGGCAGCCGTGGTGGTCGATGGGCTCGCGGGCGTGCTCACGCCTTGCTCCCCATCCAGAAGATGCCGAACAGGAGGGCGCCCATGCCGACGATCCAGATGACCAGGCCCTCGCTGACCGGGCCGATGCGGCCGACGCCGGCGCCCCCCGGGTCGGCCATGTCCTGGATGGTCTGCACGTAGAGGATGATCGAGCGCTTCTCCTCCGGCGTGAGCTGGTTGTCCCCGAACACCGGCATGTTCTCCGGCCCGGACAGCATCGCGGTGTAGATCTCGAGGTCGGTCGAGTCCTCGAGGCTCGGCGCGGCCTTGCCGGAGGAGAGCGCGCCGCCCGACCCGACGAAGTTGTGGCAGGAGGAGCAGTTCAGCCGGAACAGCTCACCGCCGAGGGCCAGGTCGCCCTCGCGCAGGTCACCCGAGGGGAGCGTCGGCCCGCCGCCGTTGGCCTGCACGTAGGCCATGAGTTGGTCGATCTCCTCGTCGGAGAACACGGCCGGCTTGTCGGGGGCGTCGGCCTCCTGGCGGACCAGCGGCATGCGGCCGGTGTGCACCTGGAAGTAGACCGAGGCAGCCCCGACACCGATCAGCGACGGCCCGCGGTTGGGGACGCCCTCGAGGTTCTCGCCGTGGCAGGAGATGCAGCTGCGGTCGTAGAGCTCGCGCCCGGCCGCCTCGGCCGCCGACTCGCTCGTGGCGTCGTCCGCCGCCTGGGCGGGGGCGAGCACCGAGTACAGGGAGCCGGTCAGGATGAGCGAGGCCATGAGGCCCGCGACGTTGGCGAGACGCCGGCGGTGCTTGGAGCGGCGGCGGGCGCGCGCCCGGTCGACGGGCGTGCCGGCGTCGGGCTGCGGGTTCGTGGTGGACACCGTTCCCCTATCGGATGAAGTAGATCGTGGCGAACAGGGCGATCCACACGACGTCGACGAAGTGCCAGTAGTACGAGACGACGATGGCGGAGGTCGCCTGGGCCGGGGTGAACCGGCCCATGGTCGACCGGATCAGCACGTAGACGAAGGCGATCAGGCCGCCGATCACGTGCAGGCCGTGGAAGCCGGTCGTGAGGAAGAAGACCGAGCCGTACGTCGACGACGCGATCGTCGTGCCGGTGTGCACCAGCTCGTAGTACTCGTAGCCCTGGCCGAGCACGAAGACCAGGCCCATGACGAAGGTGATCGTGAACCAGCGGCGGAGGCCGTAGACGTTGCCCGCTTCGGCCGCGAACACGCCGAACTGGCAGGTGACCGAGGAGCTGACCAGGATCAGCGTGATCACGAGCGCGTACGGGACGTTCAGCTCGGTCGGCTCCGGCGGCCACCCCTCGGTGGCCCGGGCTCGCGCGGTGAAGTACATGGCGAACAGGCCGGCGAAGAACATCAGCTCGCTGGCGAGCCAGATGATCGTGCCGACGCTGACCATGTTCGGTCGGGTCAGGGAGTGCACCCGCGAGGTGTCGAAGGTGCTGCTCGCGACGGGGGCCGTTGTCACGGGGCTCATCATGGCATCGGCAGGGCGTCGTCACGACCGCGGGTGGTGACGGCGTGGCGACCTTGTGATCAGCTCGATACCGATGCGCCGGTCCGGCCTGCGCGGATGCGTCCGGGCACTAGGCTCGCCGGCGTGAGTGCCGCCGAGAAGCCCGCCGCACCGGCCACCGTGCTGCTCTACAGCCACCGCCCCGAGGTCCGCGACGCGGTCCGGGCCGCGGTCGGGCTGCAGCCGGCCCCCGACGTGGGGCCGCTGACCTGGCTGGAGTGCTCGACCGGCGACGAGGTCGTCGCCGCGGTCGACGCCGGCGGGGTCGACGTGTGCGTGCTCGACGGGGAGGCGCAGCCCACCGGCGGGATGGCGTTGGCCCGGCAGATGGAGATGGAGGTGGCCGACCGCCCGGCGGTCTGCCTGCTCGTGGCGCGGCAGCCCGACCGCTGGCTGGCGCACTGGTCGCGCGCGGAGGCGACCCTCGCCCTGCCGGTCGACCCGCTCGTCGCGCCCGGCGTCGTCGCCGACCTGGTGCGCGCCCGCGCGGGGCGGCCCGCGGCGCGCCGGTGACGCCCCCGGGGATGCCGTCGGCCGCGCCGACGTGGCCCGGGCTGCTCAACCGCCTGCTCGCCGGGAAGGACCTCACCGCGGACGACACCCGCTGGGCCATGCGCGAGGTGATGACCGGCGAGGCGACCCCCGCCCAGGTGGCCGCCTTCACCGTGGCGCTGCGGGCGAAGGGGGAGGCCGCGCAGGAGGTGAGCGGCCTGGCTGCGGAGATGCTCGCGCAGGCGACGCCGGTGCAGCTGGACCGGGACTGCGTCGACATCGTCGGGACCGGTGGCGACGGCGCGCACACCGTCAACATCTCGACGATGGCGGCCGTGGTGACCGCCGCCGCCGGCGCACCCGTGGCCAAGCACGGCAACCGGGCGGCGTCGTCCTCCTCGGGCGCCGCCGACGTCCTCGAGGCGCTCGGGGTGGTCATCGACCTGCCCGCCGACGCCGTGGCCGCCTGCGTCCGGGAGGCCGGCATCGGGTTCTTCTTCGCCCCGGTCTTCCACCCCGGCATGCGGCACGCGGCCGCCCCGCGCCGGGAGATGGGCATCGGCACGGTGTTCAACTTCCTCGGCCCGCTGACCAACCCGGCCCGCCCGGCGGCGGCGGCGATCGGCTGCGCCGACGCGCGCATGGCCCCGGTGCTCGCCGAGGTGCTCGCCGCCCGCGGGGCGCGGGCGCTGGTGTTCCGCGGCGACGACGGCCTCGACGAGCTGACGACGGCCACGACCTCGTCGGTCTGGGTCGTGCGCGACGGCGAGGTGGCCCCCGACCGCGTCGACCCGAGCGCGCTCGGCATCGCGACCCCGGCGCCGGACGCGCTGCGCGGCGGGGACGCCCGGGTCAACGCGGAGGCTTTCCGCCGGTTCGTGGACGGCGACCGCGGGCCGGTGCGCGACGCCGTGCTGCTCAACGCGGCTGCCGCACTGGTGGCCTTCGACGAGCGGCCCGCGCGGTTGCACGACGGGCTGGCGGCCGGGCTCGCGCGGGCGGCGGCCGCGGTGGACGACGGACGCGCGGCGGCGCTGCTGGACCGCTGGGTCGAGGTCAGCCGCGCGGTCCGCGGCTAGGCCCGGTCCGGGGGCCCGCCCCGACTTGCGAGGGTGCGGAGGGGGACCTCCGTCAGCCGTCGGTGTCGAACCCGATGGAGAACGCCGCCTCCAGGTCGTGTCGGGAGTACGCGCGGAAGGCGATGTGGGTGTCGGTGTCCACGACCCCGGGGACCTTGTTGATCCGGCCGGCGATCACCTCGGCGACCTGCTCGAACTCGCGGACGCGGACGATGGCGATCAGGTCGGCGTCACCGGCGACGGAGTAGACCTCGCTGACCCCGTCGAGCTCGGCGACGGCCTGCGCGACCTCGGCGATCGAGTCGGTGGCGGCGTCGATCATCACGATGGCGGTGATCACGCCGGGGATGCTATCCGCTCGGGACGGGCGCGGGTGCCCAGCGACCGCCCGTCGGCGAAGGGGTCGGTCGCGTCGCGGCCGGCCTCCACGCGTGCGAGGAAGCCGCTGTAGGCGCCGGTGCCGGGCGCCGCGCAGGCCAGGGTGCCGGTCACCTGCACCAACCGGGTGCCGGGCTTCTCCAGCCAGCGCAGGACGAGCTCGGTCTCGTCGACCGACGTGGGCTGCCCGACGTCGGCGTCGGGCACCGTCTCCGCCGTCGCCAGGAGGCCCGGCAGCACGCTGCGGACGGTGGTGCCCCGCGGCGCACCGCCGGCGGCGGCGAGGCGCCCGTACCGGACGACGGAGAGCTCCCACCCGCCCTGGCCGTCGGGGCGGGCCAGCACCAGCTCGGGGACGGCGGCCAGCGACGCCAGCCGTTGCCGCCGCCGGACGGCCCGGACCAGCACGGCCACCCGGTCGCGCAGCACGGCGGCGTCCTCGTAGCGCTCCTCGGCCGCCAGCCGGTCCACCCGCTCCAGCAGCGGCCCGAGCAGGGGACGGGGGTCGTGGCCGACAGCCGCGGCGAAGACGGCCGCCACCCCGGCGTACTCCGGTACCGACTGCGCGCCGGTGCAGGGCGCGCCGCAGCGCCCCATCTCGGCCAGCGCGCAGGCGCTGACCGGCGTGCGGGGGGACAGCCGGGCGGTGCACTGCCGCAGCGGCAGCACCTCGTGGACGGCGGCGACCGCCGCGTCCGCGGCGCGGCGGTCGGGGAACGGCCCGAGGAAGACGCCGGCGTCGGGGCGGACCCGCCGCACCACCGACAGCCGCGGGAAGGGCTCCTCGGTGAGCCGGACCCACAGCGCCCGTTCGGGGAAGCGCGACCGGCGGTTGTACCTCGGCTTGTGCCGGGCGATGAGGCGCAGCTCGCGGACCGCCGCCTCGAGCGCGTGGGCGCAGGGGATCGCCTCCACCCGCTGCGCGAGGCCGACCATCTCGGTGATCCGGCTGCGCTGCTCGCCGGAGGTGAAGTAGCTGCGGACCCGGCTGCGCAGGTCCCCCGAGGTGCCCACGTAGAGCGGCTCGTCCCGCGGGCCGCGGAAGAGGTAGACGCCGGGGCCGTGCGGCACCTCGTCGGCCAGGTGCCGCTTCCGCCGGCGCTCCGGGTCGACCTGCCGGGTGAGCCCGCTCAGCTCCTCGAGCGTGGTGATCCCCAGCGGCCCCAACCGCTCGAAGAGGCCGTGCAGCACGTCGACGGTGGCCCGTGCGTCGTCCAGGGCCCGGTGCGTCGGGGAGGTGGTCGCCGAGAAGTAGGGGGCCAGGGTGGCCAGCTTGCAGTTGGGCACCTCGTCCCGGCTGAGCAGCCGCCGGGCGAGCACGGCGGTGTCGACGGAGGCGGCCGCCGGCCAGACCATCCCGTTCTCGGCGCACGCCGCCTTCAGGAAGCCGAGGTCGAAGGGGGCGTTGTGCGCGACCAGGACCGCGCCGCGGGCGAACTCGAGGAAGCCGGGCAGCACGGCGCCGATCCGCGGGGCCGTGGCGACCATCGTCGAGGTGATGCCGGTGAGCACGCTGATGTAGGGCGGGATCTCGTGGCCCGGGTCCACCAGCGTCTGGAACTCGCCGAGCACCTGGCCGCCGCGGACCCGCACGGCGCCGATCTCGGTGATCGCGCTGTCCCTCGGCGACCCGCCGGTGGTCTCCAGGTCGACGACGACGAACGTCACCTGCGCCAGCGGCGTCCCGACCTCGTCGATCGAGACCTGCTGGTAGCGCGGTGGTGCGGGGGGAGGTGCCACGCGGCGGACGCTAGGTCGGGGTGCTGACAGTCCGGGGGACGCGCGCCGGGCCCGGGCACGTCCCGACCCGGCCGACCGGCCCCCCGGGCGGGGGGTCCGGTGGTGCCCGACCGGGGGGAGCGGGGCTGCCCGGCCGCCCGACCACCTGGCTTTCCGCCCCCGGACGGGACACCATGCACTGCCAGCGCCCGTCGCCGCCCGCGCGACCGGCCGGTCACCTGGAGGGAGTCGGCGATGCCCGCGCGCACCTGGGCGCGCCCGTCCCGGCGGCGGGCGGCGGTAGCGGTCCTCGCGGCCCTCGCGGCGTGCGCGGTGGCGCTCCCGGCCGGACCCGCCCTGGCCGCGCCCAGCGACCAGCCAGGCGGTACCTCTGGCGTGCTGGAGAGCCGCGAGCTCGACCGGCTGCAGCAGCGGGCCGCCGAGGTGCAGGACGAGCTCCGGGCGCGCCAGGCCGAGGTCGTCGCCGCCCGCGACGCCCTCGCCGCTGCCCAGCAGGACGTCGACGAGGCGCAGGCGGTCCTCGACGAGGCGCAGGGGGTGCTGGCCGGGCACCAGCGCGAGGTGGCCGGCTACGCGGCCGCCGTCTACCGGGACGGTGGCGCCCTCACCCCGCTGACCCTGCTGCTCAACGGCGGCGACCCGGGGGAGGTGCTCTCCGGCCTGGGCTTCCTCGACGTCGTCGACGCGCACGCCGCGCGGGTGATCGGCGTCGCGGAGGGCCACCGGCGGGGCGCGCTGGACGAGCAGGCGCGCGCCCAGGCCGCGCTCGACCAGGCGCGGGCGCGGGCCGACGAGGTGGGCGCACGGGTGGCCGAGCTCGAGGCGGCGGCCGAGGCGGTCACCGCCGAGCTGGGCGACGCGCTGGCCGTCGTCGACGGCCAGCTCGCCCAGCTGCAGCAGGAGCAGCTGTCGGTCAACGACCAGACGGCGGCCAGCTGGCGGGCCTACGTCGAGCAGCTGCGGGCCGCGGGCCTGGCAGAGGTGCCGGCGTCCGCGCTCGGCGACCCCGAGCGCGGTCTGCCGGACGGCCTGGTGCCGGTG
>NZ_SSXA01000102.1 GCF_021698975.1 Blastococcus sp. KM273128
GCTGTGGAAGGTATCCAGAAGATCACGCGGTGGCCGCCTTCACGTGCAGGGCCCGCTGGTCACCGGGGCCGTCGCACACCACCTTGGTGGACGCCACTCTCCGCGGTCCGGTCGGGAGGCAGGGGATCACAGCCGTACCTCTCGCGGTACTGCTCAGGGATCATGAGCTGAAGCGGTTCGCTCGCTTCGTCGTCTCGTCTCCGCCTCCGGCTCACGTCGCGCATCTCAGCACAGCTTCAAGCGCCGAGCTGTCCCTGAAGCCGCCCTCACGGCGAGCCGGCCGGTGTCCCAGAGCGGCCCACTACGAGACGGTGGGCCTACTTCCCCCTGGTCTGCATCCGGAACAAGGCCACCGTCGATGCCAGGATGGCGAGCGAGGCCAGGCAGCTGCCCAGTAGCCACCAATCGCTGTCCGCCACCATGCCGACCACCATCACCACGAGGCCGACGATGGCGACAGGCAGGGCCGCGACGGCGGCCCATGCAGCTGGGCTCTGGGGACGCTGCACGCGGAGACCATAGGCATGCCCCCTCAGGGAAGGGCTGCTCAGCGGCGAACTTCACTCCCACGGTTGAGAAGTGCGCCGGGTGTGTCCCATAGGCCGCCTTCAGGGACACAGCCGACGTGTCGCGCTGTAGGTGGGTTAGGTCGGACGAAATGCCTGGACACGTGTCTCATCCACTCAGACGGTCCGGCATGCTTGGTGTAGCCGCCGCACGTGTCATAGGAGGAAGTGACGGCAGGCCATCGCGCAGCCGTTCGCCAGGCCGGGGGCGATGAAGTCCGCCGAACGGCCGTTGGGCCGGGTGACCAGCCCCTTGCGGACCCCCAGCACCAGCGTCTCGGTCTTCACCCGGACCCAGCGCTCGACGTTGCCGGCGTTGCCGTGCAGCTCGGGGATCCGCCAGTGCGACGCCACCTCCACCACCTCGGCGCCGGGGAACCGCCCCAGGACCTGCCGCCCGCGCGGGGAGTCCAGGGCGGCCGGCTCGGCGTAGACGCGGCGGACCTGCAGCAGGTGGTTGGGCGGCATCGGCGCCGGGGGCGGCTCGACGTCGAAGAGCGTGAGCGGCTCGGCGGCTCCCATGCCGGGTGCAGCGCCGGCGGGGGGCCCGCCATTCCGGTGCGAGACTTCGCGCGTGACCGCAACCGGCGCCCCCCGCATCGACCTCAACGCCGACCTGGGCGAGGGCTTCGGCGTCTGGCGCCTCGGTGACGACGACGCGCTGCTCGAGGTGGTGAGCAGCGCGAACGTCGCCTGCGGCTTCCACGCGGGGGACCCGCTGACGATGCGCCGGGTGTGCGCCGCGGCCGTCGCCGCCGGGGTGGCGATCGGCGCCCAGGTGTCCTACCGGGACCTCGCCGGCTTCGGCCGGCGGTTCCTCGACGTCGCCCCCGACGAGCTGGCCGCCGACGTCCTGTACCAGCTCGCCGCGCTCGACGGCGTGGCCCGGGCGTCCGGCGGCCGGGTCTCCTACGTCAAGCCGCACGGCGCGCTCTACAACGCCGTGGTGCACCACGCGGTGCAGGCGCGCGCCGTCGTCGAGGCGGTCACCGCCCACGACCCGGGCCTGCCGGTCCTCGGGCTGCCCGGCTCGCTCCTGCTCCGCACGGCCGCGGACGCGGGCCTGCCGACCGTGGCGGAGGGCTTCGCCGACCGGGGGTACGCCCCCGACGGCACTCTCGTGCCCCGGGGGTCGGCGGGGGCGCTGGTGCACGACCCGGCCGTCGTGGCCGAGCGGGCGGTGCGCATGGCCGCCGAGGGCACCGTGGTCGCCGTCGACGGCAGCGTGGTGCAGGTCGAGGTGGCCTCGGTCTGCGTGCACGGGGACACCCCCGGCGCGGTGGACCTGGCGCGGTCGGTGCGCGCGGCGCTGGAGACGGCGGGGCTGCGGATCGGGCCGTTCACCGGGTGACCGGTCAGCCGCCCGGGCGCAGGTCCTCCGGCGAGCGGCGGCCGTCGAGCAACTCGGCGGCGACCTCGTCGACGGTGCGCCCGGCCGCGTAGGCGTCGGCGCGGAGCAGGGCCAGCGCCTCCACGGGGTCGACGTCGAGGGCGACGCTCAGCTTGCCCACCGCCTCCCACGCCGCCGCCCGCCGCCGCGGCGCGGGCCCCTGCAGCCACCCCGGCCCTTCGGCGGGCGTCCAGGTCGACCACAGCGCCGCGTCGCTGAGCGCCGAGGTGACCAGCTCACCCACCGCCACGGCCGCGAAGACGTCGAGCGCGGCGACGTCGGCCGCCCGGGTGAAGAACAGGTCGAGCGCCCCCGGCCCGGCCGGACCCGGGCGCAGGGGGAGGGCGACGACGGCGCGGAAACCCGTGCCGCCCAGCAGCAGGTCGGCGAAGAGCGGCCAGCGGCGCCGCAGGTCCTCCTCGACGGCGAACACCGGCTGGCCGGTGGCCTCGGCGGCCGCGCACGGCCCCTCCCCGGCGGTGAACTGCATGCGCTCGGCGCGGGCGGCGTCCGGGCTGCTGCCGCCCAGCGGGATCCGCCGCCCGGCGCCGTCGACGAGGGTCAGACCGGCGCCGTCGACCCCGAGCAGGTCGGCGGCGGCCCGGCTCAGCCGCTGGGGGAGCGCCTCCGGACCGGCGAGCTCCGGGTCGGAGTGCCGCGCGAGCGCCGCCTCGAACCGCCTGCCGATGGTCACGCCCGATTGTCCGCCCGCACACCCGGATCCACATCCCGCGGCGCGTCCTCCACCGTCCCCGGCCGGTAGGTGTAGGCCGCCTCCCGCACCGCCTCGTCGGACTCGAGCCCGGCCCCCAGCGCACCACCGACCGTCGCCAGCGAGCAGGTCAGCCAGGCCAGCTCGAGGTAGTCCGGGAACGTGACCGGGTGCCCCAGCCCCTCGGCGAAGAGCGGATCGACGACCAGCAGCAGCCCGCCGAGCAGGGCGAGCACGAACAGCGCGAGGTACAGCGACAGCACCCCGATGACGACGGTGGCCACGGTGGCGGCGTTGAACAGCGCGACCTGCTTGCGCACCCGCCGGCTCCGGGGCCGCTCCCACAGCTGGGCGCCCACGACGAGGGCCCCGGCGATGGCCACGACCGAACCCACGCCGACCAGCGCCAGCCGCCACGCCCCGTAGGCGTCGGCCAGCTGCCAGATGTCCGGGGTCACGAGCGCGAAGACGCCGGCGGCGATGGCCGCGGTCAGCGCGCGGGACAACCGGACGGCCAGCCGCCAGGGCCGGTTGGCCCGCACCATGCCGCTGAGCAGGCGCAGGTTGCCCGAGAGGACGCGGGCGGTGAACCGGACGCCCTCGGCGGAGCCGTCCGGGTCGGTGGCCAGCTGGCGCAGCCGGAGGCCGAGCGCGGCCCGGTCACCCGGGTCCGCGGGGTCGTCGTCGCCGTCGCTCACCAGTGCCTGCACCAGCCCGACCGCCGTCTCCACCGCGCGCCGCCGCCGTCCCACCGCCCCGAGCGCCGGCAGCGAGAGCACCCCGACGCCGTGCACCGGGCTGGCGTGGGCCACGACCGGGCGCCGGGACACCTCGAGCGGGACGTCGGTGAGGCAGACCGCGAGGTCCCAGTCGGCCGACAGCAACCGCTCGCGGGTGGCGGCGACGAGCTCGGCGTCGTCGGCCGGGGGCTGCACCAGCCCGTCCTCGACCACCGGCACCCGCCAGGTCACCTCGGGGTGCCGGGCCGAGAGCTCCGCGGCGAGCTCACCGGCCACGCCCCGGGCGAGCTCGGCGGCGGCGCCGGGGGCAGCGACCAGGCCGACGACCACTGTGGGCGCGCAGCCGGGGATCGTCCCCGCGTCGTCGCGTGGGTCCTGGGCGGCCGGCGGCGAGGTCACGGCGGGCCAGCATTCCAGCCGGCCCGCGCACCGGCGGGCCGGGGCGCTCGCCGGTACCCGATCATGGGGCGGTGACGGGCAGCGAGGGCGGCCACCGCGTGACCGCCTACGGCGACCGCGCGGTCCTCGTCGAGGCCGCCGACCCGGCCGGTGCGCCCGGCCTGCACGCGGCGCTGCTCGCCGCCCCGCTGGCCGGGCAGGTCGACCTGGTGCCCGCCGCGCGCACCGTCCTGGTGCTGCTCGACCGGCCGGTGACCGACCGGGACCTGGCCGCGCTCCGCGGGCTCAGCCCCACCGGCACGTCGCGCGGGCCCGCGCCGGACCCGCTGGTGCTGCCGGTGGTGTTCGACGGGCCGGACCTCGCCGAGGTCGCCCGCCGGACCCGGCGCACGGTGGAGGACGTCATCGCCGCGCTGACCGGCGCCGCGCTCACCGTGGCCTTCGGCGGGTTCGCCCCCGGCTTCGGCTACCTGACGGGCCTGCCGGCGGACCTGCACGTGCCGCGCCGGGCCACCCCGCGCACGCGGGTGCCTGCCGGGTCGGTGGGGCTGGCCGGGCCCTACGCGGGGGTCTACCCCCGGGCGTCGCCGGGCGGGTGGCAGCTGGTCGGGCGCACCGACGCGGTGCTCTTCGACGTCGACCGGGACCCGCCGGCGCTGCTCGCGCCCGGCAGGCCGGTCCGCTTCCGGGCGGTGGGCTGAGTGCTGACCGTGCTCACCCCCGGCCCGTTCGCGACCGTGCAGGACGCCGGCCGCACCGGCTGGGCCTCGATCGGCGTCCCGCGCTCGGGCGCCGCCGACCGGCAGGCGGCGGCGCTGGCCAACCGGCTGGTGGGCAACGACCCCGCCGCCGCGGTGCTCGAGGCCACCGCCGGGGGGCTGCGGGTGCGGGCCGAGCGCACCCTGCTGGTGGCGGTGACCGGTGCGCCGGTGCCCGTGGTGGTCGACGGCCGGCCGGCCCCGTTCGCCGCGCCGACCACGCTGCGCCCCGGCGCAGTGCTGGGGCTGGGCACCCCGCCGGTGGGGCTGCGCAGCTACCTCGCGGTGCGCGGCGGCATCGACGTCCCGCCGGTGCTCGGGTCGCGCAGCACGGACACGCTGTCCGGCCTGGGCCCGGCCGCGCTCGCGTCGGGGACGCGGCTGCCGGTGGGTGGGCTGGCGGGGGACGAACCGGTCGTCGACGTGGCCCCCGTGGCCGCGCCGCCGGAGCGGCCGGTGCTGCGGGTGCTGCCCGGGCCGCGGCGTGACTGGTTCGACGACGCCGCGTGGCCGGCCCTGCTCGCCGGGGCCTGGGAGGTGGGCGCCGCCAGCGACCGGGTGGGCCTGCGGCTGGCCGGGCCCCGGCTCGGGCGGTCCCGCCAGGGCGAGCTGCCCAGCGAGGGGCTGGTGCCCGGCGCCCTGCAGGTGCCGCCGGACGGGGCCCCGGTGCTGTTCCTGGCCGACCACCCGGTCACGGGGGGCTACCCGGTGCTCGCCGTCGTCGTCACCGCGGACCTGCCCGTGGCCGCGCAGCTGCGGCCCGGCGACGTCGTCCGCTTCCGCGCCGCGCGCTGACCCGCAGCGCGTGCTGCCGCGACCCGGTGGGTGCTCCCGGGCGAGTGGCGTTCTGCCCACACCCGCGGGGCAGAGCGCTACTGCCGCAGGAGGACTGCCCCCGTGCCCGGCACCGTCGTCGCCGGAGCGGCGGGGGCCCGACGGGTCAGGCGCCGCGGACGGGGAGGACGGCCGGACCGTGCGGCCCCGGCACGATCCGTGCGCGGGCGCCGTAGTGCTCCGACAGCACGCCGGCGGTGAGCACCTGCTCCGGGCTGCCCTCCGCGACCACCCGGCCCTCGGCGAGCAGCGTCAGGTGGTCGGCGTACTGCCCGGCGAGGGTGAGGTCGTGCAGCGTGCTCAGCACGGTCAGCCCGTCCTGCCGGCGCAACCGGTCCAGCAGGTCGAGCACCTGCTGGGCGTGGCCGAGGTCGAGCGCGGCGGTCGGCTCGTCGAGCAGGAGCACCCGCGGTTGCTGCGCCAGCGCCCGGGCGAGGACGGCGCGCTGCTGCTCCCCGCCGGACAGGGTGACGACGGCCCGGTCGGCCAGCCCGTCGAGCTCGAGCCGGCCCATCACGTCGGCGACCACCTCGCGGTCGACCCGGCGGGGGGCGGCCAGCAGCGGGCGGTGCGGGGTGCGCCCCAGCAGGACGTAGTCCCGCGTGCTGACCCCCTCGGGCAGCACCGGCAGCTGCGGGGCGTAGGCCAGCAGGCGGGCGCGGTCGCGGCGGGGCATGCCGGCCAGCGGCCGGCCGTCGATGCGCACCTGGCCCGTGTGGGGGTGCAGGCCCAGCACCGAGCGCAGCAGCGTGGACTTCCCCGAGCCGTTCGGCCCGATGACGCCCAGCCAGCCGCCGGGCTCCACGGTGAACCGGACGGCGGAGAGCACCGGCCGCCGCCCGTAGCCGGCATCCAGGCCGACCACCTCCACCCGCGCGCCGCCGCGGGGTTCCGCCGTCGTCTCCCGGCCGCTCACCGCCGCCGTGCCCCCGCCCACAGCAGGCCCGCGAAGAACGGGGCGCCGACGAATGCGGTGACCACCCCCAGCGGCAGCTCCGCGGGGGACAGGACGGTGCGGGCGAGCAGGTCGGCGAGCACCAGGAACGCCCCGCCGGCCAGCAGGGAGACCGGCAGCACGCGGGCGTTCGCGGCGCCGACCAGCCGCCGGACGATGTGCGGCACGACCAGCCCGACGAAGCCGATGAGGCCGCTGACCGCGACGGCGGACGCGGTCGCGAGCGAGGCGGCGACCACCACCAGCAGCCGCAGCCGACCGGGCTGCACGCCCAGCGAGCGCGCCTCGTCGTCGCCGACGGCGAGCACGTCCATCGGCCGGGCGCACAGCAGCAACGTGCCCACGGCCACCCCGAGGTAGGGGAGCACGAGGCCGACGTCGGACCACTGGGCGCCGCCCAGGTGCCCGAGCAGCCAGCCGTAGATCTCCCGCAGGTCGTCGGTGTTCTGCTGCTGCACCAGCGTCTGCGCCGCCGCGAGGAACGCGGCGACCGCGATGCCGGCCAGCAGCAGCGACGCGCTCTGCGACCCGCCGGCGACGTGCCCCAGGGCCAGGGCGCAGCCCACGCCGACGAGGGCGCCGACGAAGGCGGCCAGCGGGACGACCCCGACCGGGCCGACCTGCTGGCCGGGCGCGTAGGCGATCACCAGGGTGGCGCCGAGGCCGGCCCCCGCCGCGGCGCCGAGGAGGTAGGGGTCGGCGAGGGGGTTGCGGAACACCCCCTGGTAGGCCGCGCCGGAGACGGCCAGCCCCGCGCCGACCAGCACCGCGAGCACCACGCGCGGCAGGCGCAGTTCCACCAGCACCGCTGCCCGGGTGCCCTCCAGCGCGCCGGGCACGTCGAGCCCGAGCGGCGCCACCGCGCGGTCGAGCAGCGTGGCGACGACAGCACCGGGCGGCAGCGGCACGGCGCCGACCCACACCCCGGCCAGCACCGCGGCCACCAGGACGACGGCGGTCCCGGTACCGGTGAGGAACGCCGAGCGCCGCGAGCGCACGGCACCCGGCCCGGCCGTGGTGCGGACGGACCGGGTGCCGGGTGCTGCGGTGCTCATGCCGGGGAGGTCCTCAGCCCTGCAGCGCCCCGGCGACGGTCTCGGCGAAGTCCGCGACGCGCGGGCCCCAGCGGGAGGCGACGTCGTCGTCGGCCTCCACGACCCGGCCGTCCACGACCGCCGGCACGTCGCCGAAGCCCGGTCGCTGCGCCACGGTCTCCGCGCTCTGGGCGCAGCACCTGGTGTCGGCCAGCACGATGATCTCCGGCGCCTGGTCGACGACGTACTCGGCCGAGAGCTGCGGGTAGCCGCCGCTGGCGTCCGCCGCGCCGTCGGCGATGTTCTCCAGGCCGAACAGGCTGTAGATGCTGCCGATGAACGTGCTGCTGTCCGCGGAGTAGAGCTCGGGGCCCAGCTCGTGGAACACCCGCTGGCCGGCGGCGTCGGCGGGCACGGAGTCGACGGCGGCCTGGATGCGGTCGCGCACGTCGGCCACGACCTCGGCGGCCTCCTCGGGGTGGCCGGTGGCCTCGCCGAGCAGCTCGATCTGCGCGTAGGTGTCGTCGAGGTCCGCCGCGGCCTCCAGCAGCAGCACCGGCACGTCGAGGGTCTCCAGCGCGTCGACGATGCCGTTGGTGTCGTTGCTGAGCACGACCAGGTCCGGCTCGTACCCGGCGATGGCCTCGGCGTTGGGCGTGAACGCCGACAGGTCCGTCGTCGGGGCCTCGGCCGGGTGGTTGGAGTTGTCGTCGACGGCCTCGACCTGGTCGCCGGCGCCGATGGCGAACAGCATCTCCGTCGCCGTGGCCGACATGGACACGATGTCCTCGGGACGCTCCTCGAGCGTGACGTCGCCGTTGGCCCCGGTGACCGTCACCGGGAAGTCGCCGCCGGCCGACGCCGACGCGGTGGGCTCGTCGGCGGGCGTGCCGGACGACCCGCCGCAGGCGGTCAGGGCGAGCAGGGGGGCGGCCAGCAGGCCGACGAGGGCGGGAGAGCGCCGCCGCGGGGCGGAGGCGAGGAACCGCGGAGCGCGGGGGGAAGTGCCGGGCAAGGAGGGCCTCCACGGGAGGCGGCGAGCGTCGTCGCCCGAGCTGGACCGACGCTCGGTGCGCGACCCCTGCCGCGAGGGTCGGGTGCACGGCGCAGGGCAGGCGATCTGGCTCGGCCTTCCGGGGGAGGCCTTCACAGTTGCGGGACAGCGCCGGGTTCGCACCGGACTTCGCTGCTGCTGCACCGCCGGCGCGGGGCCGGCGTGCAGAAAGGTACCAGCGCCGGCGGTCCGGGCCGCGGCGTCGGTGGGTCAGCAGGGCGTGCCGGGGACCCCCCCGGGCGAGGGCCAGGCCGTGGCGAGGACCACCCCGCGGAGCCGCGATTCGTCGACCGGTCCGAAGACGCGGGAGTCGATCGAGCCCTCTCGCTCGTCGCCGAGCAGGAAGACCGCCCCCTCGGGGACGCGGACCGGCCCGAACCAGACGCCGTCCAGACGCGCCGGGTCGCTCCACGGCTCGCAGACGGCGGCGCCGTCCACCACCAGGACGCCGTCCTCGACGGCGACGGACTCCCCGCCGAACGCCACCACCCGCTTGACCAGCGGGGCGGCGCCCGGCTGCTCGGGATCGGCCACGACGACGTCCCAGCGCTCCACCGACACCGGCCACCGCAGGACCAGCGCCAGGTCGCCCGCGTCGATCGCCGGCGCCATGCTGCCGGACGAGACGCGCACCAGCTGCACCGGGAACAGGCCGAGCACGGAGAGCACCAGGCAGACGAGGAGGCCTGCGCCCAGGCGCGGCAGCAGGGCGGGCCGCTTCCGGCCCGCGGCCCGTGGTGCCGCGTGCCGCCCGGCGGTGCGGGGCGGGCGGTCAGCCACGGCGGGACCCGGCGACGTGCATCTCGGCTGCTCCCGTCCACCGCCGCGTTCGGTGCGGTGGGGGCACGGTGCCCCAGGGACCCCGCCGGCGGGCAGCCGCGTGCGGGGGCATCCCCTGGCCCCCCGTCCGGGGGGTCCCCGCGCGAGGGGTCACCGCTCGGCGCCGACCGGGAGGTGCACCGCGATGCAGGCCCCGCCGCCCGGCCGGTCGCCGATCTCGACACGGCCGCCCAGCGCGGCGACGCGGTCGGCCAGCAGCGTGAGCCCCAGGTGCCCCTCAGGGCTGCCGCGGTAGCCCGGGCCGAAGCCGACGCCGTCGTCGGCCACCTCCAGCCGGACGGTCGTCTGCGGCCCGGCGCCCTCCGCCTCCAGCGTCACCCAGACCCGGGTCGCCTGGGCGTGGTGCACCACGTTGGCCAGCGTCTCCTTGGCGGTGCGGTAGAGGACCGCGGTCTGCTGGGGGGCCAGCGGTGGCAGCGGTCCGGTCTGCACGTCGACGCTCAGGCCCTGCTCCTGCAGCGGGAGGGCGAGGTCGTCCAGCGCCCGCGGGAGCCCGTCGGCCGAGAGGTCCGGGGGGTAGACGTCGAGCATGACCCGGCGCAGCGAGGCGACGGCGGTCCGCACCACGCCCGCCAGCCGGTCGACCATGACCCGCCGCTCGTCCGGGACGCTGTTGCGCAGCGCGGTGAGGGCGTAGCTGACGCCGGCCAGGTCCTGCACGGGGCCGTCGTGCAGGTCCGCGGCGATCGCCCGGCGCTCCCGCTCGGAGGACTCCAGGGCGGCGTCGGCGAGGGCGGCGCGCTCGGCGTCGTTGCGCCGCACCCGCTTGGCCAGCGAGGCGGCGATCGGGAACTGGACCGCCTGGAGCAGCACCAGGCCGCCGAGCGCCATCGGCAGGATCTCCCCCCGCAGCCGGGAGGCCTGCCGGGCGATCACGTCGTAGTCGTAGTAGATCTCGAGCACGAGGTTCTCGCCCCCGGCCGGCAGCGGGGCGTAGACCTCGAGGGCCGGGTCACCGTTCGGCGCCCGGTAGCTGGTGTCCGGTGAGTCGTCGATCTCGGCGACCACCCGGCCGGCGAGCGCGGCCCGCACCTCATCGGCGAGCGGCTCCTGCTCGCCGATGAGCCGGCGATCGCTGGAGTAGACGACGCGGCCCTGGTCGTCCCAGACGATGATGGACTCGATCGAGGGGTCGCGGAGCCGGTTGGCGACGGCGCGCTCGAACTCGATCCGGTTGGCCACCGTCCC
Organism: Blastococcus sp. KM273128; assembly: GCF_021698975.1. Taxonomy (GTDB): domain Bacteria; phylum Actinomycetota; class Actinomycetes; order Mycobacteriales; family Geodermatophilaceae; genus Blastococcus. The sequence continues at coordinate 10,471 of NZ_SSXA01000102.1, forward strand.
GTTCAGGTAGCCGGGCACCAGTGGTCCCAGCGCGATGGTGGCGATCCGCACCGTGGTCCGCTCCACGTCCTCGAGCGCGTTCGACCGGGCGATGCGCTCGCTGATGAAGACGGTGGCGGTCGAGACGGCGACGAGCGCCAGCACGGCCGCGACGGAGAAGTAGGTCAGCTCCCGGCCGATCCGCGATGCGGGCCGGCGGCGGTACCACGCTCGGTGGTACGGGTCCTCTGCGGTCATCCTCCGCGTTCAGCGCTCGCGGGAGGGCGCCAGCAGCCCCAGCTCCTGCGCCTTGATCACGGCCTCCAACTGCGACCGGACCCCGAGCTTGGTGTGCAGCGACTTGACGTAACCCCGGCAGGTCTCGACAGTGATGCCCAGCAGCCGGGCGATGCCCTTGACCTGCATGCCGCGACCCAGGCAGTCCAGGACCTCCTTCTCCCGCCGGGTGAGCACGGGAGGAGCGGCGGTGCGCACGGCCGGCGCGGACGGGGCGCCACCGTTGAAGGCGGACGGCGCGACCAGCATCTGCCCGAGGCGGACGCGCGAGAGCACGTCGATCATCTCGTCCAGCGAGCCGTTCTTCGGGATGTAGGCCGATGCGCCGGCCTGGGCCGCCCGCACCACCCAGGCGGGGTCGCAGTGCCCGGTGACGACCGCGACGATGGTCCCGGGCGAGACCTCCCGGATCTGGCGGGTGGCGGTGAGCCCGTCCTGCCGGGGCATCTCGATGTCCATGATCACGATGTCGGGGCGCAGGTCCCGGGCCATGGCGACGGCCTGGGCGGCCGACGTCGCCGTGCCGATGGGTTCCATCCCGGCCGACCGCAGGGCCCCGGCGAGGAGTTCCGCGAAGGTGCGGTGGTCGTCGACGACCATGAAGCGTGCCGCGTCGACGCGGGTGGGACGGTCGGACAAGGTCATGAGCGGCACGGTCGACTCCCCAGTTGCCGTGGCCTCCCGGAAGGGAGGCTCTCCGTTGACGGGGGAGTATGCGGACGACCAGGCCCTTCTGGTACTGAAAAGGGCCGTACCGGGACCTTGGTCCTCATCCTGTGGGCTTGATCACCGTCGCGCCCTCGCCGTGCGTCGCCACTGCGCTGCGTAGCGTTCGCGATCGACAGGCAGTAACCGGGCGGGCGCCAGGTCAGAGAGGGCGTCCCCCGCAGGCCGCCGTCTCCGGCCAGGCGCTGCCGCCCTCGGCAACGGTGCGGATGTGGTCGGTGAGTGCGTCGGAGTCCTCGCCCTTGGCGAGGAAGCCTGCCGCGCCGAGCGCCCTCGCCTCCGCCATGAGCCCCGACCCGACCGTGCCGGTCAGCAGGACGACACGGACGTCGGGGAACTCCTCGCGCAGCTGCGCGGCGGCCTCCAGCCCGGTCATCCGGGGCATCACGTGGTCCAGCAGCGCGACGTGCGGACGGGTCGACCGCGCGGCCGGCAGGACCTCGTCCCCGTCGGAGCAGGCGGCCACGACCGCGATGTCGGTGGTGGACCCGAAGAGGTCCACCAGCGCGAGCCGGACCCCCGTGTGGTCGTCGGCTATCAACAGGCGGATCACGAGCACCCCTGTCCTGGGGAGGCGGTCGGGAGCGCCGGTGGTTCCAGCGCGGCGACGGCAGTGGGTGGTGGCCGGGTGGCAGTCTGCTTCCCCGATCGCGGGGGCGCCAACCGGGG
>NZ_SSXA01000103.1 GCF_021698975.1 Blastococcus sp. KM273128
CGGGGGCCGCCCGCAGGGCCGCCGGAGGCCGCGCGGGCAGGGCGTCCGGGAGCACCGCCGGCAGGAGACCCGTGCGCGGATCGTCGACGCCGCCACGGAGCTGTTCGACGCGCGTGGGTTCGACGCGGTGAGCGTCGTGGAGATCGCCCAGCGCGCCGGCGTGGTGGAGAAGACGGTGTTCAACCACTTCCCCGTCAAGGAGGGGCTGGTCTTCGACGCCGACCCGCCCATGCGCGCCGCCCTGCTGGCCGCGGTGCGCCGCCGGCCGGCCGGTGAGTCGGTGGCGGCGGCCGCCGGGAGCTTCGTCGTCGCCGCGGTGAGCCTGCTGGGCACGCCGGAGGCCGCCGACGGGGTGGCCCGCATGGCGCGGGTGATCCGCGGCAGCCGGACGCTGCAGGTGCGCGAGCGGGAGATCCTGGGTGAGCTCACCACCTCGCTGGCCGACCTGATCGCCGAGGAGACCGCCGCGCGCCCGGGACAGATCGAGCCGTGGCTGGCCGCGCACGCCGTGCTGGGGCTGTACGCCTCGCTGCTGGAGCTGGCGCGCGACCGGGTCCTCGACGGGGTGAGCGGCCCGGAGCTGGGCGCCGAGCTCCGCCGTCAGGGACGCCGCGGCCTGGCCCTCCTCCAGTTCGGCCTCGCCGGCTACGCCAAGCGGCGGTGACCGACCTCCCGAGCGGGGGCCGGAGGCCCTCCGAGGGAGGTCGGGGAGCCGCCCCTGCGAGGCGGCCCGCCAAGGCGGGCCCGGAGGGTCCCCGCGAAGGGCCGGCAACGGCTCAACCCAACCGGGGCACGGCACCTGGCCGCGGTCCAGATCACACAGTGATCTGAAGAGAACCCAGCAGCTGGTCGGCGCGGTCGCCGGGGAGTTCCGGGTCGCGCGTGAACAGCGCCACGGCGACCATGTAGCCGTCCTCGCCGGCCCAGCCGTGCCCGTCGGCGCAGAGCCGGCGGATGTGCTCGCGGACCTTGGGCTCGCTGCTGTACGGCCCGAAGTCCAGCCCCATCGCCAGGAAATTGACCACCCTGTAGCCGAGCTCCTCGGCCGTGCGCACCGTCGCCTCGGGGTCGGAGTAGCTCGCGACGGCGGTGATGACGTCGGTGTAGCCGACCTTGAGCAGCTGCAGCACCAGGTCGTTGCCGCGCACGCCACCCCACAGCTCGGGCATGAGGATGTCGCGGTCGGGGGCGGGGATGTAGGGCGGGTTGGAGATCACCGTGCGCGCCGGCCGGCCCCCCGCGGAGTCGGCCTGGTCGAAGAAGTCCCCGAGCTCGACGGTGTACCGGTCGGCGACGCCCCGGTCGGCGATGTTGGCGCGCGCCTGCTCCACCGAGGGGGCGCTGATGTCGTAGCTGCGCACCCGCAGGCCGGGCAGCGAGCGGACGACGTCGGAGATGGCGGTGGCGTCACCGGTCCCCAGTTCGTCGACCCCCTCCTCGTCCCACCCGAGCTGATCGCGGTACTGGCTGAGCAGCATGCACACCGAGAAGCCGTAGTGCGCGGACTCGTCGGTCGAGGAGAAGCAGGTCACCGCCGCCCCCTACCCCGGTGCGTTGCGCGCCACTCACCCGCTCACCCGCACCGGGGACGCGAGCACCCCGCACCTTCGGGGACGGCGTCAGCGGGCGGCCTCGGCCACGGCGAGCAGTTCCCGCGCGTGGGCCTGCCCGGTGTCGCTGTCGGCGAGACCGGAGAGCATGCGGGCCAGCTCGCGCACGCGGTCCTCGCCGTCGACCGAGCGGATGTCGGTGGCGGTGACCCCGGCGCCGGTGTCCGGCGCCTTGTCGACGACCAGGTGGGTGTCGGCGAAGGCGGCGACCTGCGCCAGGTGCGTGACGACGACGACCTGGTGGTCGCGGGCCAGCCGGGCCAGCCGCCGCCCGATCTCGCCCGCGGCCTGGCCGCCGACCCCGGCGTCGACCTCGTCGAAGACCATGACCGGCACCGGGTCGGCGCCGGCGAAGACGACCTCGATGGCGAGCATGACGCGGGAGAGCTCTCCGCCGGAGGCCCCCTTGTGCACCGGCCGCGGCGGCGCCCCCGGGTGGGCGGCCAGCAGCAGCGCTACCTCGTCGACGCCCTCGGGGCCGGGGTCGTCGGGGTGGCTGTCGATGCTGAAGGAGACCTGGGCGCTCTTCATCGCCAGCCCGGCGAGCTCGCCGCCGACCTCCGCGGCGAAGCCCTCGGCGGCCGCGCGCCGCCCGGCCGAGATCTCGGCGCCGAGCCGGTCGACCTCCGCCCGGGCGGCGTCCCGCTCGGCCGCCAGGGCCTCCAGCGCCTCGTCGGAGACGTCGAGCTGCGCCAGCCGGTGCGCGGCGTCCTCGGCCCAGGCCAGCACTCCGCCGACGCCCGCGCCGGGGTCGGCGTACTTGCGCACCAGCGCGGTGAGGGCGGCCCGGCGGTCCAGCACCTCGGCGAGGCGGGCGGGATCGGCGTCGAGGTCGGCGACGTAGCCGGCCAGCTGCCCGGCGACGTCGGAGACGACGGCGACGGCGTCGGCGAGGTCCTGGGCGAGCATCACCAGCGTGGGGTCGTCGGAGCCGGCGAGGGCGCGCTCGGCGATGGCCAGCGCCGCGGTGGCGTCCTGCGGCACCTCGCCGGCGCCGAGGTCACCGGTCACGTCGCCGACCAGCGCCATCCGCGCCTCGTCGGCCGCGGCGCGCAGCGCGTCGGCGTCGCTGAGCCGCTTCGCCTGGGTGTCCAGGGCCTCGTCCTCGCCCGGCTCGGGGGCGACGTCGGCGATCTCCTCCAGCCCGTGGCGCAGCACGTCGGCCGCCTGCGCCAGCTCCCGGGCCTGCCCCCGTCGGCGGTCCAGGTCGGCGGCGAGCTCGCGCCACCGCTGGTGCGCGGCGCGGTAGCGCTCCAGCAGGGCGAGGTGGTCGGCGCCGGCGTACCGGTCGAGCGCGCGGCGCTGCTCGGCGGGGCGGGAGAGCCGGAGCTGGTCGGTCTGGCCGTGCACCGCCAGCAGGCTCTCGGCGAGCTCCGCCACGACGCCGACCGGCACGCTGCGGCCGCCCAGGTAGGCGCGGGACCGCCCCTCGGCGCTCACGGTGCGGGCGAGGATGAGGCTGCCGTCGTCGTCGGGGTCGGCGCCGGCGTCGGCAGCCCGCGCCCAGGCCGGCGACTCCGGCGGCAGTTCCAGCCGGCCCTCCACCCCGGCCCGGCCGCTGGCCCGCACCCGGCCGGGGTCGGCCCGCCCGCCGAACAGCAGGGTCAGCCCGGTCACCACCATGGTCTTGCCGGCGCCGGTCTCCCCCGTCACCACCGTCAGGCCGCGACCGAGCTCGAGGGTGACGTCGTCGATGGCGCCCAGGCCCCGGATGCGCAGCTCCGAGAGCCGGCCCGTCGCCGTGCCCCGCGTCCGCTCAGGCGTCGTCGTGCGTGCCGCCACCGCTCACCTCCTGCGCCGGAGCCGTCCGGGCCGGGTCGTCGGCGGTGACCACCTCACGGGTGAGCACGTTACGGCTGGTGAACAGCTCGTGCCCGGGCCCGGCGTGCCGGGCGTCGCGGAACCCGCGGACCGGCAGGCCGAACTTGGCCACCAGCCGGTCGCCGAACGTCGAGGCGTGCACGCGGGCGATCCGCACCGGCCGGCTCGCGCGCCGCACCTCGACGCGACCACCGTCGGGGACGTCGAGGCTGCGGCGCCCGTCGGCCGACACCCGGGCCTGGTTGCCGTCAACGGGCACCGAGACGGTGACCACGGAGTTCGGCGAGGTGACCAGGGGCCGGGCGAACAGCGCGTGGGCGTTGCTGGGCACCAGCAGCAGCGCCTCCACGTCGGGCCAGACCACCGGCCCGCCGGCGGAGAAGGCGTAGGCGGTGGACCCGGTGGGCGTCGCGCACAGCACCCCGTCGCAGCCGAAGCTGGTCAGCGGCCGGCCGTCGATCGCGATGACGACGTCCAGCACCCGGGACCGCTCGGCCTTCTCCACCGAGATCTCGTTGAGCGCCCACGTGCCCCCGACGACGGCTCCCCCGCCGTCGACGACGTCGACCCGGATGGCGAGCCGTTCCTCGACCGAGTACTCGCACTCCTCGATGGCGGTGAGCGTCTCCTCGACCGCCTCGGGCTCGGTCTCGGCGAGGAACCCGACGCGGCCCAGGTTGACGCCCATGAGCGCCGCGTCGGTGTAGCGGGCCAGCTCGGCGGCGCGCAGGAAGGTGCCGTCGCCGCCGAAGACCATGACGATCTCGGCGTCCCGCGCCGCGCCCTCGTCGCAGGCCACCACCTCGGCACCGGGGATCTCCAGGTCCGGCGCCTCGTCGTCGAGCACCCTGACCCCGATGCCGCCGCGCAGCAGCCGCGCGGCGGAGGTGCGGGCCAGCTCGACGATGTCCCGCCGTCCGGTGTGCACCGTGAGCAGGACCCGCCGGGTCCCCTGCTCGCCGGGTGCTGCCGTGCTCGGCTCGCTCACTGCGGTCCCTCCTGGACTGCTCGTCGGACGGCGTCCTCCTCGATCGGCCCGGCGTCGGACCGCAGCCACAGGAAGAACTCCACGTTCCCGGCGGGCCCCGGCAGCGGGCTGGCCACCACGCCGGCGGTACCCCACCCCAGCGCGTGCGCCGCCCGGCCCACCTCGAGCACAGCCTGCACCCGGTGCTCCGGGTCCCGCACCACGCCACCGGCACCGAGCCGCTCCCGGCCCACCTCGAACTGCGGCTTCACCATCGGCAGCAGGTCGGCGCCTGGCAGGGCGCAGGCGGTGAGCGCCGGCAGCACCAGCCGCAGCGAGATGAAGGAGAGGTCGGCGACGACGAGGTCGACCGGCCCGCCGATCGCGTCGGGGGTCAGCGTGCGCACGTTGGTGCGCTCGTGCACCTGCACCCGCTCGTCGGTGCGCAGCGACCAGGCCAGCTCCCCGTACCCGACGTCGACGGCGACGACCTCGGCCGCCCCGCGCCGCAGCAGGACCTCGGTGAAGCCCCCGGTGGACGCGCCGGCGTCCAGGGCCCGCCGCCCCTCCACCGGCACCGGGAACGCCTCGAGCGCACCCAGCAGCTTGTGCGCCCCGCGGGACACCCACGACGGCTCGTCCGGGTCGGTGCGCACCACCACCGGGGTGCCCGCCTCGACGCCGGTGGCCGGCTTGGTCGCGGCCTGCCCGGCGACGGCGACCCGGCCCTCGGCGATGAGGCTCACCGCGTGCTCGCGCGACCGGGCCAGGCCGCGGCGCACGAGCTCGGCGTCGAGCCGGCTGCGACGGGCCATCAGCGCGGGTCGATCGTGCCGAGCTCGCCCTGCAGGCGCGCGTGCTCGGCCTCGAAGAGGGCGACGTGCTCGGACACGGGCAGCTCGTCGAGGCCGTCCAGCCGCCGGTTCCCGTCCGCGGGCGCCGGGTTCCCGTCCGCCGTGGCCGCGGTGGGCTCCTCCGGCTGCGGGCCGGCCGGCGGAGCCTCCGGGGCGGCGACCGGCGCGGGCCCCGGGCGGTAGGGCCCGGGCACCGGTCGCGGTGCGGTCGGCTCGGTCACGGAGCACCTCTCGGGGGAAGGGGTCGGATGGGCCGGGACGGGGCCGCGGGGGCACGCCGGCGTCTGCTGCGGAGGTTACCGGCCGGGCACGACGTCGACGGGTCGGACGGAGCAGCGCGATAGCGTCGGGCGACCGCACCTGCCGCCGATCCCGAGGGGGACCGCTCCGCGTGGCCACGATGGACCAGTGCATGACCGCCCTCTCGGGCGTCCTCGGCGACCTCGCCGCCAACCCTGCGGCGGCCGGCCTCGACCGCAGCCTGTCCTGCCGCCTCACCGACCTGGACCAGGTGGTGCTGGGGCGGCTGAGCTCCGGGTCGGTGAAGGACCTGCACGCCGTCCCCGACGGCCCAGGCGTGCCGAAGGCCGACATCCGGCTGACGATGACGAGCGACGACCTGGTGGCCCTGACCGACGGCCGGCTGTCGTTCGGCTCGGCGTGGGCCAGCGGGCGGATCAAGCTCGAGGCCGGCCTGCGGGACCTGCTGCGGTTGCGCAAGCTGCTCTGAGCCCCGGCGGGTCAGCGCGGGCCGCCCGACGGCAGGTGCCAGGCCTGCACGCGCGCGGCCGCGGCCGCCCCCTGCGCGAGCACCCGCGCCGGTACCGCGCCCTCGGGGTGGGCCGCCCAGTGCGCGACGCACAGCGTCCGCAGCCCGTCCAGGTCCCCCGGGTCGGTCCCGTCCCCGCTCACCGGGTCGGGGCCGCGGAGCTCCAGCACGTCGCCGCCCTCCGCCGGGCGGACCGTCCAGCCACCGCACCGCCACGTCCGGCCCTCTGCGGTGACCGGCGGGTGCGGGTGCAGGAGGCCGGAGGCGTCGGCGGCGAGCAGGTCGGGCCGCTGCTCCGGCCCGGCGGCGAGGAGCGTGGCCGGGTCGGTGACCCCGGAGAGCACCAGCAGGCTGGCCGCGCCGGCCCGCCGGGCACCCTCGATGTCGGTGTCCAGCCGGTCGCCCACCACCAGCGGGTGCGCCGCGCCGGTGCGGCGCACGCACTCGGCGTGCATCGCCGGGTCGGGCTTCCCCGTGACCAGCGGCTCCTGCCCGGTGACCTGCCGCACCACCCCGACCATCGCGCCGTTACCGGGGAGCGGGCCGCGTGGCGAGGGGATCGTGGCGTCGGTGTTGGTCGCGACGTGCCGGGCCCCGTCACGGACGGCGACGACGGCCTCGGCCAGCTGGGTCCACCCGACCTCGCGCCCGTAGCCCTGGACGACCGCGGCCGGCCGGTCCTCCGCCCGGGTGACGACCGTGAGGCCGGCCGCCTCCAGCGCGGCGGCGACCCCCGGGCCGCCGACCGGGAGGACGCGCGCCCCGGCGCCGAGCAGCTCCGCCACGACCGTCGCCGCCGCCTGGGAGCTGGTGATGACGTCACCCGGCTCGGCCGGGACCTGCAGCTCGGTCAGGTGGGCGGCCACCTGCTCGGGCGTGCGGGCGGCGTTGTTCGTGACGAAGCCCAGCCGCATCCCGTCGGCGCGGGCCCGGGCCAGCGCTGCGGGCACGCCGGGGACGGCGTCCGGTCCGACGTAGACGACCCCGTCGAGGTCGAGCAGGGCGACGTCGTACCGCTGCGTCGGCGGCTGGGGGCAGCCGCCGCCCAGCGCGGGCGGCGACGGGCGGTCGGGTCGGCCGGTCATGCGGACCCCCTCGTCCGACGGGCCCGGACCTCGCGCAGCGCCCGCGCGTAGTGCGCCCGGTCGGGGCGCATCGCGACGGCCAGCGCCAGCTGCTCGGCCGCGAGGGTGAGGTCCCCGGCGCGGCTGGCGGCCAGCCCCAGACCGAAGCGGGCGTAGTCGTCGGCCGGGTCGGCGGCGATGAGCCGGGTGAAGCTCTCGATCGCCTCCGGATAGCGGTGGGCGTCGTACTGCGCGCGGGCCAGCGCCTCCCGGACGCTGCGCGACCCCGGTTCGGCCTCCGCCGCACGGGCCAGGAGCGTCACCGCGGCGTCGGCGTGCCGGTCGGCGAGCAGCGCCAGGCCGCGGTGGTACCAGTCGTACACGCCACCGGCCGGCGCCTCGCGGTCCCCGCTACGGTCCTCCGGTGCGCCCGGTGCTGGCACCACCGCCCCCTTCCTCGACCGCTGCCCGACCCCGGCGTCCGCCGGTCCGGGAGGAGCCACCGCCGGTGGCGCTCCTACGATCTTCGTCGTGCTCTCGTCGTCGGTGGGACCTGATACGCCGTCCGGCTCCGGTCCGGGCCTGGAGGTCCGGCCATTCCGGGCGCTCACCTACCGGGACCGGGATCCCGGGCACCTGGCCCGCGTCAGCTCGCCAGCCTACGACCTGGTGACCCCGGCCGGCCGCGCTCGGCTGGCCGACGCGGACCCGCACAACATCGTCCGGCTGATCCTCCCCCAGGTCGACGGGCAGCCGCAGAGCGCCGGCGCCTCCGCAGAGCTGGCCGCCAGCACCCTCCGGGCGTGGCTCGCCGAGGGCGTGCTCGTCCGCGATCCGGTGCCCGCCCTGTGGCTCTACGAGCTGCAGCCGGCGGACGGCGGCCCCGCCACCGTGGGCTGGCTGGGTGCGGTGGCCCTGCCCCCTGCCGGCTCCGCCGCGGTGCTCCCGCACGAGGACACCTACCCCGCGGCGGTCGAGGGACGGCGCGCGCTGCTGGCCGCGACCGGCACGGACCTCGAGCCGATCGTGCTCGCCCACGACCCCGAGCCGGAGGTGGCCGAGGTGAGCGGGCGGGTGCGCCGGTCGACCCCGACGATGGAGCTGCGCGACGGCGACGGCGTGCTGCACCGGCTCTGGCGGGTGGACGACGGCGCGACGCTCGAGGCCGCGACGCGGGCGCTGTCGCGCACCCGGGCGGTGATCGCCGACGGGCACCACCGCTTCGCCGCGGCACGCGCCAACGCCGGCACGCACGGTGGCGCGGGATCGGACGCGGTGCTCGCGCTGGTCACCCCCATGGGGCCCGGTGGTCTCCGGGTCGACCCGATCCACCGGGTGGTGCCCGGTCTCCCGTTCGACGCCGCGGTGGCGGCGGCGGCCCGCGGTTTTGTCACTGCGGAGGTGCCGGTCGACGGGGCGGCCCCGGCGGCGGTGGTTGCCGCTGCGCGCACGTGGCTGGCCGATCCGGCCGAGCGCGGGCTGCTGCTCAGCGACGGCGTCCGCCTGGTGCGCCTGACGGCCGCCGCTCCGGAACTGCGCGCCGCCGTCCCGACCGAGGCACCGCCCGCCTGGCGCGACCTGGACGTGGTCCTCGCCCACCACGGGCTGCTGCAGGTGCTGTGGGCGCGACCGGACACCGCGGACGCCGTCGTGCTCGCCCACGGGCTGGAGGAGGCGCTGACCTCCGCCGTCGAGCGCGCGGGGGTCGCCGTGCTGCTGCGCGCCCCCTCGCCCACGGACGTCGCCGCGGTCGCGCGTGCGGGCGCCCGCATGCCCCGGAAGTCGACGCTCTTCGTGCCCAAGCCGCGCACGGGGCTGGTGCTGCGCCCGCTCGCCGGCTGAGCAGCACGGCACCGCGTCACGCCGTCTCGCCCGCGGCCCGCGCGGCTGATCGCGGGACCTTGCGCCCGCGCCGGCAGTTGACCTCGCACACCGACGCGGTGCCCGTGCCGGTGCGCCAGAAGCGCCGCTGCAGCGCGCCCTCCACCTCGACGACGTCGCCCGGTTGCCAGGCCGCGGCGCGACGCTGCAGCCCCCGGTCGTAGGTGATGCAGGTGAGGACGTCCACCGACCGGCCGCGCACGGTGGGCCCTGGCCTGCGCACCACCAGCCGGAAGCTCACCAGCGTGTCGCCGCTCGGCAGGTTGCGCAGCTCTGCGGGGGCGGACAGCCGCCCCCGCAGCACCACGTCGTTGCGATCGATCACAGCCACGGTCATGCCCGCAGCCTGCTCGCCGGAGGCTCCACCGGGGATCGGGCGGGCACATCTGTGGACGCGCCGCCCGGGTGTGGACGAGCCGGACGAAGCGCCGCGGGTCAGGTCTCCGGCTGGTCGTCCGTCGGCTCCGACCGGTCGGTCGGGACCGTCGTGTCGTCGCCGGTCTCACCGAGGAGTTCCGCGACCTCCGCCTCGACCTCCTCGGCGAAGGTCATCGCCCGGGTGCGGGCCCCAGCGTCACCGGTGAGCGTGGACGCCGTGAAGCCCGCATCGGCGGCGTCGTCCGCGCCGAGCTCGGCGTCGCTGAACTGGACCACGGGTGGCAGGCCCCCGGACAACTCGTCGTCATCGGCGGCATCCTCATCGGAGGCCTCGGCCTCGACGGACGGCTCGGCCTCGACGGGCAGGGCATCTTCGGACACCGCGTCCTCGGCGGGCACGTCGCCCGTGAGCATCTGGTTCTCGGCGGACTCGCGCGCCGGCTCCTCGTCGGCGACGTCTCCACCGGGTTCGGCCGTCTCGTCGAACTCGTCGAAGTGGACGCCCAAGTCCTCCCCGGCCAGCTCGGGGTCGATCGCCGCAACGGCCTCCAGCCACTGCACGGCGCGCTCCTCGTCGCCCTGGGTGCGCAGCAGGTCGGCGTAGGCCGCGGCCACCCGCAGCTGACCCGGGTCCCCCGCGTCCAACCTGGAGGGGGCCGGGCGCCCGCCGAGCGCGCGCTCCAGCACGAGCCGGGCTGCCGCGCCCTCACCGAGGTCCTGGCGGGCACCGGCCTCGACCAGGCGGAGCTCGACGGTCTCCTCCTCGTCGACGGCGTCGGCGAGCGCCTCGTTGACCAGACGGACAGCGACCTCTGGGCGCCCGAGCGCGCGCTCGCAGTCGGCGAGGACGGCCCGGTATCCCTGGTCCCCGCTCATGCGGCGGTAGGCGCGGAGCTCCCGGGCTGCCTCGGCGTAGTCGCCCGCGTGGTACGCCGCGACACCGACGGCTTCCCGCACGACGGCCAAGCGGGAGGCCCGGTCGCGGGCTGCGCGGGCGTGCGCGAGAGCGGTCTCCGGGTCCTCGTCGACCAGGGTGCCGGCCACGACGAGATGTCCCGCGACCTTGGCGGAGTTGCGCGGGTCGAGCCCGCGGAGAGCAGCGCGGATCGCCGGGTCAAGGTCTCGCGGGTCGGCCCACTCGGGCACCTCAGGACCAGCGGGCACCGGCGGACGCCGGTCCTGCGCGGGCCGGGTCCCGGCCGGACGCCGCTCCCGCCAGTCGCCCTGCGGACGGCGGTCCTGCCAGTCACCACGGGGACGGTCCGAGCGCTGCGGACGCTCACCCTGGGGACGACGGTCCTGCCACTCACCGCGCGGCCGGTCCGAGCGCTGCGGACGATCACCCTGCGGGCGACGGTCCTGCCAGTCACCACGGGGACGGTCCGAGCGCTGCGGACGGTCACCCTGCGGGCGGTCCGAGCGCTGCGGACGGTCACCCTGCGGGCGGTCCGAGCGCTGCGGACGGTCACCCTGGGGGCGACGGTCCTGCCAGTCACCACGGGGACGGTCCGAGCGCTGCGGACGGTCACCCTGGGGGCGACGGTCCTGCCAGTCACCGCGCGGACGATCTCCCTGCGGGCGGTCCGAGCGCTGCGGGCGCTCACCCTGCGGGCGACGGTCCTGCCACTCACCGCGCGGCCGCTCACCCGCCGGACGGTCCGACCGCTGCGGGCGCTCACCCTGCGGGCGACGGTCCTGCCACTCACCGCGCGGGCGATCCGACCGCTGCGGACGATCACCCTGGGGACGGCGCTCCTGCCAGTCACCACGGGGACGGTCCGGGCGCTGCGGACGATCACCCTGCGGGCGGTCCGAGCGCTGCGGACGGTCACCCTGGGGGCGACGGTCCTGCCAGTCACCACGGGGACGGTCCGGGCGCTGCGGACGGTCACCCTGGGGGCGACGGTCCTGCCAGTCACCACGGGGACGGTCCGGGCGCTGCGGACGGTCCCCCTGGGGGCGACGGTCCTGCCAGTCACCGCGCGGACGATCTCCCTGCGGGCGACGGTCCTGCCAGTCACCACGCGGGCGATCCGAGCGCTGCGGACGGTCACCCTGCGGGCGACGGTCCTGCCAGTCACCACGCGGCCGATCGCCCTGGGATCCACCTCGAGGGGCGCCCCCGCCGGCACGACGATCTCCAGGCGGCCGGGTGCCGCGGGACGTCGGCCGCCCTCGTCCGGAGTCGGACCCGCCGGGGCCGCGTCGCGGAGCAGTCATGAGTTCTGGGTACCTCTTCGCTCGACACCGCACACAGCTCGACGGCCGGCGGCGGACATGGAAAAAGCGAACGGGGGCCAGAGCACTCGCTCTGACCCCCGTTCGGTGAAGTATGTCCGGCGGCGTCCTACTCTCCCACCCCGTCTCCAGGGCAGTACCATCGGCGCTGAGAGGCTTAGCTTCCGGGTTCGGAATGTTGCCGGGCGTTTCCC
>NZ_SSXA01000104.1 GCF_021698975.1 Blastococcus sp. KM273128
AGTCGGGGGCGATCGGGGGCGAGGAGGTCATGCGCCGATCCTGCCGCAGCGGCGCTCCACCCGTCGGGGTGCGGCGGGCACGCGAGCCGTGGGGGGCGAGGGGGCCTTCTACTAGCCTGTCGCCGTGCAGGGCTTCGGGGTGGACATCGGCGGCAGCGGCATCAAGGGGTGCCTGGTCGACCTGGACGCGGGACGGCTCATCGGGGAGAGGCTGCGCATCGAGACGCCGCAGCCCTCGCTCCCCGAGCCGGTCTTCGACGTCGTGGCGCGGATCGTGGACTCGTTCGGCTGGACCGAGCGCGTCGGCGTGACGTTCCCCGGGGTGCTCAAGTCGGGCGTCGCGCACACCGCGGCCAACGTCGACAAGAGCTGGCTGGGCACCGACCTCGCCGCGGGCGTGGCCGAGCGCATCCCCGGGCCGGTGGAGACCCTGAACGACGCCGACGCCGCTGGGCTGGCCGAGATGCGCTACGGCGCCGGCCGCGGCCGCAACGGGGTCGTGCTCATGCTCACGTTCGGCACGGGCATCGGCAGCGCGCTCTTCGTCGACGGCCGGCTGGTGCCGAACACCGAGTTCGGGCACATCCAGGTCGACGGCGAGGACGGCGAGACGCGCGCCTCCGCGGCCGCCCGGGAGCGCGAGGAGCTCAGCTACCCGGACTGGGCGCTGCGGGTCGACCGCTACCTCGACGTGCTGGAGGGCAGCGTGTGGCCCGACCTGATCATCGTGGGCGGCGGTGTGAGCAAGAAGGCGCACAAGTGGGTGCCGCTGCTCTCCACGCGCACCCCGGTGGTGCCGGCCGAGCTGCAGAACGACGCCGGGATCGTCGGCGCCGCGCTGGCCGCCGTCGAGCGCGCCGAGGCCTGACCGCCCGGCACCGCCACCCCTCCGGGGCCGCCCGCCCGCCCCGTCGGAGCGAGGGGACGGGGTGCGAGGCGCTGGTTTCACCCGACGACGTCGTTACAATGGTGGAGCCCCAGCCCGCCGCTCTCCAGCCGGGAGGGATCCCCCGACCCGAACGCGGCCAAACGCCGTGCCGGTCACGCGGGGTCCCACGTCCCCCGAGCGCAGGCCGGAGCCGCTGCCCGCGGGCCACACGGTCTCCGGGGAACGCACCCAGCACGGGAAGGAACCTGAGTGCCCGCCGATCAGCCAGCACCGGAAGCAGCCGCAGCGAGCACCCCGCGCGCCAGGACGGCCGCAGCCGGTACCCGTGCCAAGAAGTCGGCCACCGAGCCGGCTGCCGCGCGGAAGAAGGCACCGGCCAAGGCCGCCGGTACGAAGACCGCCGCCAAGGGCCGCGCGAAGCCGGCCATCAGCCCGTCGCCGGGCGCCGGCGAGGGCGCCGTCCTCACCGCGGTGGCCACCGAGGAGGGCGCGGTCGCGGTCGTCGACGCGGGCTCCGAGGGGCTCAAGCTCGACGAGACCGTCGTCACCGGCAAGGACGGCGTCGAGGTCGCCGCCGAGGAGGAGACCGCCGAGGGCGGCACCGACTTCGAGTGGGACGAGGAGGAGGAGTCCGAGGCGCTGCGGCAGGCCCGCAAGGACGCCGAGCTCACCGCCTCCGCCGACTCCGTCCGCGCCTACCTCAAGCAGATCGGCAAGGTCGCGCTGCTCAACGCCGAGGAGGAGGTCGACCTCGCCAAGCGGATCGAGGCCGGGCTCTACGGCGCCGAGCGGCTGCGCCAGGCCGAGGAGGAGGGCCAGAAGCTCTCCCCGCAGATGCGCCGCGACCTGAACTGGATCGTCCGGGACGGCGAGCGCGCCAAGAACCACCTGCTGGAGGCCAACCTCCGCCTCGTGGTCTCCCTGGCCAAGCGCTACACCGGCCGCGGCATGGCGTTCCTGGACCTGATCCAGGAGGGCAACCTGGGCCTGATCCGTGCGGTCGAGAAGTTCGACTACACCAAGGGCTACAAGTTCTCGACCTACGCGACGTGGTGGATCCGCCAGGCCATCACCCGCGCGATGGCCGACCAGGCCCGCACCATCCGCATCCCGGTGCACATGGTCGAGGTCATCAACAAGCTCGGCCGCATCCAGCGCGAGCTGCTCCAGGACCTGGGCCGCGAGCCCACCCCGGAGGAGCTGGCCAAGGAGATGGACATCACCCCGGACAAGGTGCTGGAGATCCAGCAGTACGCCCGGGAGCCGATCAGCCTCGACCAGACCATCGGTGACGAGGGCGACAGCCAGCTCGGTGACTTCATCGAGGACTCCGAGGCGGTCGTCGCGGTCGACGCAGTGAGCTTCACGCTCATGCAGGACCAGCTGACCAGCGTCCTGCAGACGCTGTCGGAGCGGGAGGCCGGCGTGGTCCGCCTGCGCTTCGGCCTCACCGACGGCCAGCCGCGCACCCTCGACGAGATCGGCCAGGTCTACGGGGTCACCCGCGAGCGGATCCGGCAGATCGAGTCCAAGACGATGTCGAAGCTGCGCCACCCCAGCCGGTCGCAGGTGCTGCGCGACTACCTGGACTGAAAAAGGACCTCCTCGCCCCCGGACCTCGCTCCGCTCGGCCCGGGCCCCTGCGAGGAGGCCGTTCCAGCACCTCTCCGTGGCCGGTGCCCCTGCAGGGGCACCGGCCACGGCCGTCGCGCGGGAGGGTCACGAACGCGTGACACCCGGTGTGCGCCGACAACTGTCGGGTAGACGGCGTAGCGTGGTGCCCGTCAGAACAGCAGCGGACCCACGGTCGGCTCGGTCGACGACCGGCCCGGCAGATGATCACCAGCACGTGCACCACCAGTTCCACCCCAGTGACGTCCCCTGCTGGACCCGCTCCACCCAGACCCGGCGTGTTACGGACTCATCTCTTTCGGCGAGTCCGGGATGAACCGGGTCGGAACGGGAATCCGAGGGGCCATCCTGGCGCTGTGCAGGAGGCCGATCCGCAGCCGCGGGTCCGTGCGGTAGAGAGCGAGTGATGACCCAGATGACCCAGACGCTGACGACGACCCCCGCCGCCGACGACCTGGTCGTGCCCTTCCACTGCGACCGCTGCGGCGCACTTGCCAAGGTCCGTGTCGTGCTCGCCAACGGCAGCGACCTCGTCTTCTGCGGGCACCACGCCCGTGAGTACGAGGGCAAGCTGCGTGACATCGCCGTCGACTTCATCGACACTGAGGGCGAGCAGCGCGTAACTGCGTGAGAGAGGCGCTATCGTCGCGCCCGCGATGACCGCCTCACCCGACGATGCCGCCGCGTCCGACGTCCCGCCTCGTGCGGGCGCCGGGCCGGCGGCTCCGTCGTCTCCGGGGAGCCCCGGTCGGCGGCGACCGGAGGAAACCCCCATGCCCCAGCACGACCCTGCACCGGACGAGACGGTGCGCATGCGTCCCGACGGCGGTGACGGCCCCCCGCCGCCCACCGGTCAGACGCCCGCCTACGAGGCCGCGCCGGACGACACCCGTCCCGTGGGCCGCGACTGGCAGCGCGGTGCCCCCACCGCGACCCCGGCCACCGCCGAGACCGACCCGGTCGAGGCCGGCTCCGCCGACTCCGACCGCGCGGGCACCGCTCCCACCGACGTCACCCCGGACGAGCCCGGCCCGGCGGGGCGGGCGGCCGGCACCGGCCCCGACGGGGACGCCCGCCGCGACGACGACCCGGCAGGCACCGCCGTCATCCCGCCGGTGGACGACCGCTCCACCGCCCCCCCGGCCGGGGACGGCGACGTCATGCCCACCGTGCCGGTGGACCCGGACGGCTCCCTCGCGGCCCGGGGTCCCGGGAGCGGGGGCGCCGACGGCCCGCCGCCCGGTGACGACCGCCCCGGGACGCCCCGCGGGCCCTGGTGGCGCCGCCGCGCCGCGCTGGTGCCGGCCGGTGTCCTCGCCGCGCTCGCCGCCCTCTACGGCGCCGACCTGCTCCTCGCCTCCGGGGAGGTGCCGCGGAACACGGTGGTGGCCGGCGTCGACGTCGGCGGGCTGACCCCGGCGTCGGCCGCGGAGCGGCTCGAGGAGCGCCTGGCCCCCCGGGTCGTCGCGGACCACCCGGTGACCGCCGCCGACGTGACGGGCACCCTGTCCCCCGCCACGGCCGGCATCACCCTCGACGTCCCCGCCACCGTGGACGCCGCCGAGGAGCAGCCGCTCAACCCGTGGACCCGCCTGGTCACGCTCTTCTCCGACCGGGAGGTCGAGCCGGTGATCACCGGCGAGGAGACCGCGCTGCAGGCCCAGATCGAGGGCATCGCCGCCCAGGTCGACCGGGCCCCGCAGGACGCGACCATCGCGATCGAGGGCACCAGCCCCTCGGTCGTGGAGCCGGTGGACGGCCGGACGCTGGACCGCGAGGGCGCCGCCGAGGCGATCACCGAGGCGCTGGCATCCGGGGGTGACCCGGACACGCCCATCGAGCTGCCCGTCGACGTGGCACCGGTGCGCGTCGACGCCGAGGAGGCCACCCGCGTCCTCGAGGAGACGGTGACCCCCGCCCTCTCGGCGCCGGTGGAGGTCGTGAGCCAGGACGGCGCCACCTCCGTCGAGGTCCCGGTGACGGCCATCGCCGACTCCCTCACCTTCACGCCCCAGGACGACGGCGAGCTGAACGTCGGGCTGGACCCGGAGGCGCTGCAGTCGGCTCTCGGCGACGAGCTGTCCCAGTTCGGCACCCCGGCGGAGGACGCCACCTTCGAGGTGTCCGGCGACACGGTGAGCGTCGTCCCGTCGGTCGACGGCACCGGGATCGCGCCGGCCCGGCTGGCCGAGCAGCTGCTGCCCGTCCTGACCGAGCAGGCGCCGCGCACCGTCACCGCGGAGCTGGGGCCCGTGCCGGCGGACTTCACCACCCAGGAGGCCGAGGCCCTCGGCATCCGGGAGGAGATCTCCAGCTTCACCACGAACATCGGCAACGCCGCGAGCGGCACGAACATCCGGGTGGTCGCGGAGGAGGTCGACGGGGCGATCATCATGCCCGGGGAGACCTTCAGCCTGAACGGCTTCACCGGGCCCCGCGGCCTCGCGCAGGGGTACGTGGAGGCCGGCGTCATCAACAACGGCGAGTTCACCACCGCCGTGGGCGGCGGGATCAGCCAGTTCGCCACGACGATGTTCAACGCCGTCTTCTTCGCCGGCCTCGAGGACGTGTTCCACAAGCCGCACAGCTACTACATCAGCCGCTACCCGGCCGGCCGCGAGGCGACGGTCTACTACGACACGATCGACCTGAAGTGGCGCAACGACGGCGACACCGGCGTCTACGTCGACACCGCGTGGACCCCGGGCACGATCACCGTCACCTTCTACGGGACCAAGCGCTACGAGATCCAGTCGATCAGCAGCGAGCGCTACAACTTCCGCCAGCCGGTCGTGCAGGACAAGCCCGACAGCCCCACCTGCCAGCCGCAGCAGGGGTCGACCGGCTTCGACATCACGGTCACCCGCGTCTTCCGCGACCTGGGCACCGGCGCGGAGATCAAGCGCGAGGACTTCCGCACCCGCTACGCCGCGGAGCCGGTGATCAACTGCGTGCCGGTGGAGCCCCCGGCACCCGGTCCCGAGGGCACCGCCCCCGGCGGCGCCCCGGCGACGGGCGGCCGGCGCCCGTCGCGCCCCCGGGCGGCCTGACGTCGCGTCGTGACCCGACCCGGTGGGGTGCCGCGACCGGCACCCCACCGGGCGGCACGCACCCGGACGTGCACACTGGGCAGGTGAGCGCCGTCCTCCCCAGCGGCTCGCCCGCCGGGGTCGGGGCGGACGAGCCCGCCGACCGTGCCGGGACGGCGGGGTCCACGCGGGCCGACGTGCCCCGCCCGCCGCGGCTGCGCCGGTGGCCTGCGGTGCTGCGGGTGCCCCTGCAGGTGCTCGGCCGCACCCTGGCCAAGGCGTGGCAGGACCGCATCATCGGGCTGTCCGCCGAGGCCGCGTTCTGGCAGATCCTCTCGGTGCCGCCGCTGCTCATCGGCCTGCTCGGCTCGCTGGGCTACCTCGGCTCGCTGATCGGCGACAGCGCCGTCGCCCAGATCGAGGCGCAACTGCTGGACGCGTCGGCGCAGGTGCTCACCGCCGACGTCGTCGACGACCTGGTGCGCCCGACGCTGGCCGACATCCTCGGCTCCGGGCGGCTGGAGCTGGTCAGCGTGGGTTTCCTGCTCTCCCTGTGGGCGGGGTCCTCGGCGACGGCGACCTTCATGAACACGATCGTGATCGCCTACGACCAGCGCGACGTGCGCGGCCCGATCCGCACCCGGCTCAAGGCGCTCTGGCTCTTCGTCGTCGGGTTGCTGCTGGCGGTGCTCACGCTGCCGCTGCTCGTGCTCGGGCGCGGCAGGCTGGTCGGGCTGGTCCCGCCGGACTGGCGCAGCACGACGGACATGCTGATCAACGCCGTCTACTGGCCGATCGTGGTCATCGGCCTGCTCCTGGCCCTCACCAGCTTCTTCCACGTCGTGCTGCCGCACCGGCTGCCGTGGCGGCGGCAGCTGCCCGGCGCGGTGCTGAGCCTGGGCTTCTTCCTGGTGGCCGCGCTGCTGCTGCGCGCCTACGTCAGCGACATCCTGACCGTGGCGCTGCCCTACGGGGCGCTGGCCGCGCCCATCGGCGCGCTGCTGTTCTGCTTCTTCTTCGGGATGGCGGTGCTCCTCGGCGCGGAGTTCAACGCGACCATCCAGGCGCGCTGGCCCGCACCCCTGCGCCGCCACGAGCGCCGCCGGCGGGAACGGCGGCAGGCGAAGATCGACGAGGAGGCCCGCCGGCTCGGCCTGCGGTGAGGCCGGGCCTCACTCCTTGCGGAGCTGCTCGTAGACCTCCTTGCAGGCCGGGCACACCGGGCTGCCGGGCTTCGGGCTCTTGGTCACCGGGAAGACCTCGCCGCACAGCGCCTCGACGAGGGTGCCCATGACGGCGCTCTCGGCGATCTTGTTCTTCCGGACGTAGTGGAAGACCTCGTTGGCGTTGCCGGTGTCGGAGTCGCGGACGTCCGGCCGCTCGAGGATGTCGCTGCTGCTCATGCGGGCTCCCTGCTCGACGGTCGAGTGGTGCGGCGGGGTGCACCGCGGTGCTCCCGTCCCCGCCGACCATGATGACAGGGTGCCGCTCCCGAACACCTCCCCCCGCCCGGTCCTGTCCGCCGAGGTCGCCGACGCCCTGGCCGGTGGCCGTCCCGTCGTCGCCCTGGAGAGCACCCTGCTCGCCCACGGGCTGCCGCGGCCCGACAACCGGGCGGCCGCCGACGAGGTGGAGGCCGCGGTGCGGGCCGGCGGCGCCGTGCCGGCCACCGTCGCCGTCCTCGACGGCACCCCGCACGTCGGGCTCACCGCCGAGCAGGTCGACCGGGTGTGCGCGGACCCCGACCTGGCCAAGCTGGGGGTCCGCGACCTGCCGGTGGCCGCGGCGCTCGGGATGAGCGGCGCGACGACCGTGTCCAGCACCGCGCTGCTGGCCGAGGCGGCCGGGGTGGCGGTGTTCGCCACCGGCGGCCTGGGCGGGGTGCACCGGGAGTCCGTCGAGACCTTCGACGAGTCCGCCGACCTGACCGCGCTCTCCCGCACCTCGCTGGTGGTGGTCTGCGCGGGGGTGAAGTCGATCCTCGACGTCCCGGCGACCCTGGAGCGGCTGGAGTCGCTCTCGGTGACCGTGGTCGGCTACGGCACCACGACCTTCCCCGGCTTCTACGTCGCCGACTCGGGCTCGACGGTGGACTGGGCGGTCACCGACCCCGGGCAGGCCGCCGCGGTCTTCGCCGCCCGCCGGGGGCTGGCGCCCGGGGCGGTCGTGGTGGCCAACCCGCTGCCGGCCGACCAGCAGCTGGACCGGGAGCTGCACGACCGGGTCATCGCCGACGCCCTCGCCGCGGCGGACACGGCCGGGGTGCGCGGGAAGGACGTCACGCCGTTCGTGCTGGACCACCTGCACCGGGCCAGCGGGGGTGCCACGCTCGAGGTGAACGTGCGCCTGGTGCTGCGCAACGCCGAGCTCGCCGGCCGGATCGCCGCGGCGCTGGCCGCCCGCGCGGCCTGAGCGCCACCGTGGCGCCCCGGGTCGTCGTGGTCGGCGACGTCGCCACCGACGTCGTCGCGGTCCTCTCCGGGGAGCCGGCTCCCGGCTCCGACCGGCCGGCCCGCATCGTCACCCGCGGCGGCGGGGCGGGGGCCAACGTCGCCGCGCACCTCGCCCGCCTGGGCACGCCCGTGGTGCTGGCCGGCTGCACCGGGGACGACCCCGCCGCCGCCGGGCTGACCGCCGAGCTGGCGGCGGCCGGGGTGGAGCTGCGGGTGCGCACCGTCCCGGGCGCCGCGACCGGCACGATCGTCAGCCTGGTCGAGCCCGACGGCCAGCGGAGCATGCTCGCCGACCGCGGCGCGAACCTGGCGCTGCGCCCCGCCGACGTCCCCACGCCGGCGCCGGGCGGTCACCTGCACCTGTCCGGGTACACCCTGCTGGACCCGGGCCCGCGGGACGCCGGGCTGGCGGCACTGCGCGCGGCTGCCGACGCCGGGTGCACCGTCTCGGTGGACCCGGCCTCGACCGGCCCGCTGCGGAGCTACGGGGCGGCGCGCTGGCTGGCGGACACGGCCGCCGCGACCCTGGTGCTGCCCAACGCCGACGAGGCCCGTCTGCTGACCGGCTGCGAAGACGTCGTCGCGGCCGCCCGGGCGCTGGCCGCCCGGCACCCGGTCGCCGTCGTGACGCTCGGCGCCGAGGGCGCGCTGTGGGCGGCGGGGGACGAGGTCGTGCACCGGCCCGCCCGGCCGGCGACGGTCGTGGACACGACCGGCGCCGGCGACGCGTTCGCCGCCGGCCTGCTCGCCGCGTGGCTGGGCGTCGCCGGTTGCTCCCCCGCCGAGGCGCTCGACGCCGGGCTGGCCTGCGCGGCCGAGGTGGTCCGCCGACCCGGAGCGCGGTGACCCGGGGTGCTCAGCCCTCGATGACCCGCCCGGACCGGGCGGGGTTCTCCAGCACCCGGTCGGGCCGGACGTCGACGCCCTGCAGGCGGGTCTTCGGCTTGGGCGGGCGGTCGTTGGCCATGACGACGGCGATCCACGGCAGCACCGTGCCCAGGACCGCCAGGATGACCATCAGCCAGACGACCTTGTAGAAGATCGCCGCCAGGATCAGCGCCAGGGCGCGGATCGCCATCGTGGTGGCGTAGCGCCGCTTCCGCCTGGCCTGCTGCTCGGCCAGGCTCGGGGCGGCCTCGGTGATGAGCACCGGCTCCGGCTTGCGCGCTCGCGGGAACTGCTGGCTCGAGGCCACGGGCACCCTTCCCTCCGCTGGCCGGTGTCCGCGGGGTCCCACCCGCCGGCTCCCGGGCCACCCCCATGGTGCCACCGGGCGGGGCCGGTTGCAGGCGCCGCGACCGGCAGCCGCGGACGGCGGCGACGCCACCACGCCCACCCGGTCGGCCACGCGGCCCCACATACCCCCGGGGGAATGTGGGCCGCAGTGCTACCGTTGACCCGTGCATACCCCCCTGGGTATCGACCGCAGACCTTCAGGAGCTGACGTGATCCCCGAGATCGACCAGAACACCTTCGCCGCCCGGCTCGCCGCGGGCGATGCCCTCGTCGTCGACGTGCGCGAGGCGCGCGAGTACCGCCCCGGCCACGTCCCCGGCGCGCAGAACCTGCCGCTGAGCGTGCTGCCGGCCCGGCTCCCCGAGCTGCCCAAGGACCAGCCGGTCTACGTGATCTGCCAGGCCGGCGGGCGCAGCGCCCAGGCCACCGCGCTGATGCGCGCGGTCGGCATCGACGCCACCAGCGTCACCGGCGGCACCGGCGCCTGGATCGAGTCCGGCCGCCCGGTCGCCACCGCCGCCTGACCTGGACGACGCCACTCCGGTCCCGAGAGGAATCCCGATGACGATCACCGTCCTCCCCCTGGACACCCCCGGCCTGGGCGACCGCACCTACCTCGCCCACGACGGCGAGGTCGCGCTCGTGGTCGACCCGCAGCGCGACTACGACCGCGTGCTCGGCATCGCCGAGGCCGCCGGCGTCCGGATCACCCACGTCTTCGAGTCCCACATCCACAACGACTACGTGACCGGCGGGCTGGAACTGGCCCGCGAGGTCGGCGCCCAGTACCTGCTGAACGCCGACGACCCGGTCTCCTTCGAGCGCACCGGCGTCTCCGACGGCGACGTCGTCGAGGTGGGGGCCCGCATGCGGGTGCGGGTGCTGCTCACCCCCGGCCACACGCACACCCACCTGTCGTTCGCGCTCGAGGCCGACGGCGAGTCCGTGGCGGTCTTCACCGGCGGCTCGCTGCTCTACGGCTCCACCGGGCGCCCCGACCTCCTCGGCCCCGACCACACCGACACCCTCGCCCACGCGCAGTGGCACTCCGCCCGGCGGCTGGCCGCCGAGCTCCCGGACGAGACCGCCGTCTACCCGACGCACGGCTTCGGCAGCTTCTGCTCGGCCACGCAGTCCGGCGGCACCGCCAGCACGATCGGGCAGGAGAAGCTGGCCAACCCCGCGCTCACGACGGACGAGTCCCGCTACGTCGAGGACCTCCTCGCCGGGCTGGACGCCTACCCGGCCTACTACGCGCACATGGGCGCGGCCAACTCCGCCGGCCCCGGCGAGGCCGACCTCTCCCTGCCGACCGAGGCGGACCCGGCCGAGCTGCGCCGGCGCATCGAGGCCGGCGAGTGGGTCGTCGACCTGCGCAACCGCACGGCCTTCGCCGCCGGGCACGTCGGCGGGACGGTCAACTTCGGCCTGGACGGGCAGTTCGTCACCTATCTCGCCTGGCTGATGCCCTGGGGCACCCCGGTGACCCTGCTCGGCGAGACCGCCGAGGACGTGGCGGAGGCCCAGCGGGAGCTGGTCCGGGTCGGCATCGACCGGCCGGCCGCGATGGCCACCGGCACGGTCGAGGACTGGTCCGGCGGCGAGCCGCTGCGGGCCTACCGCACCGCCACCTTCGCCGACCTCGCCGCCGAGTTCACCGCCGGCCGCAGCCCCGTCGTGCTCGACGTGCGGCGCAACCAGGAGCGCGCCGAGCGGCACGTCGCCGGTTCGCTGCACATCCCGATCCACGAGGTGCTCGAGCGCCTCGACGAGGTCCCGGCCGGGCCGGTGTGGGTGCACTGCGCCGGCGGCTACCGCGCCGGCGTCGTCGCCGCCCTCCTCGACGCCCACGGCATCGACGTCGTCGCCATCGACGACTCCTTCGACAACGCCGGCCCCGCCGGCCTCCACCTCACCACCGACGCGACCAACCAGGAGATCCCCGCATGACCACCCCCACCGTCGACGCC
>NZ_SSXA01000105.1 GCF_021698975.1 Blastococcus sp. KM273128
GGCCCCCGCCGCTCGGCCCGCCGCCGGCCCCGCCGACCGCCGGTGAGCCCCGGCGGCTCTCCCCCCGCGTCATCGCCGTCCACACCGCGACGTTCCGGCAGGCGCGGTCGTTCGTGCCGGCCGTCATCCCGCTGATCGCCGCCACCGGGTTCGACGGCGGGGCCCGCACGGTCGTCGCCCTCGTCGTCGGCGTCACCCTGCTCTCGCTGCTCACCGCGACGCTGAACTGGTGGCGGTTCAGCTACGCCGACGGGCCGGCCGCCGTCGTGATCACCCGCGGGCTGCTCGCCCGGTCGGTGCGCACGGTGCCCAACGACCGGATCCGCGGTGTCGACGTCGAGGCGCCGCCGCTGCACCGTCTCTTCGGCCTGGTCCGCGTCCGCATCGACGCCGCCGCGGGGGCGGTGACCGACGGCGACGAGGAGCTGCTGGTCGACGGCATCCCGCGCGCGGAGGGCGACCGGCTGCGGGGCGCCGTCCTCACCCACCGGGCCGCCGCGACGCCCGCCGCCGGCCCGGACGGCGCCCCGGAGGCCGAACCGGTCGAGGAGGAGTACGCCCGCTTCGACCACCGCTGGCTGCGCTACGCCCCGCTGGTCGGCACCTACCTCGCCGTGCCGCTCGCCGCCGTCGGCGCGCTGTTCCGGCTGGCCGAGGAGCTCCCCGAGCAGTGGACCCCCGAGTTCCAGGAGCCCGACCTCTCCGACGTGCGGCTGCTCGCGGCCGGGCTCGTGATCGCGCTGCTGGTGCTGCTCGTCGGCTCCGTGGTCGGCGCGGCCCTGGTCAACTGGCGCTTCCGGGTGGTGCGCCGCGGCGGCTCTCTCGTCGCCTCCCGCGGCCTGCTCACCCGCCGCCACACCGAGCTGGAGGTCGACCGGATCCGCGGCGTCACGGTCACCGACGGGCTCGGCATGCGGCTGGTGCGGGCGGCCCGGGTCAGCGCCCTGGTCACCGGCCTCGGCGACGCCCCCGGGCGCGGGCAGCTGTTCCCCCTGGGCCCCCGCACGGAGGCGTGGGCGCTGGCCCGGCGGGTCACCGACGGCCCCGGCCCGCTCGTCGCGCACCCGCTCGCGGCCCGCCGCCGCCGCCTGCTGCGCGCCGTCGCCGCCGGGCTGCTGGTCACCGCGGGAGGTGGCGTCGTCCTGGCCGGTGAGGGCGTCTGGTGGCTGCTGGCCGCCGGCGCCGTGCTCACGGTGCTCGGCATCCCCGTCGGGCTCGCCCGCTACCGCTCGCTCGGGCACGCCGCCGGGCCGCGCACCTTCGCCGTCCGCAGCGGCTGGCTGGTGCGGGAGCAGGCGGTGCTGGAACGGCGGGCGGTCGTCGGCTGGCAGGTCCGGCAGTCGTTCTTCCAGCGGCGGGCGGGCCTGGCCACGGTCACCGCCTGCGTGGGCGCGGGCAGCGGGGGCTACGCCGCCGTCGACATGGCCGCCGACGAGGTGCCCGGCTTCGCGCTGGCCGCCTCGGAGCCGTGGGCGGGCACGCTGGCCAGGTGAACGACCGGGGGCAGCGGCAACACCCCGGCGTTTTGTGCACATAACGCCGGTCGGGGGCTCTCCGCCGCTGGGCGGGCACGCTCGGCAGGTGACCGGGAGGGGAAGGCGCGCAAACCTTTCCGAGACCGGCGGTAGTCGATCACCACCCCGGGTAGCTGGCCCCGCGATGACGTCCTGGGGAGCTCAGCGCACCCGGCCACCGGTGTGCGGCACGGGCTCCGCGGCGCCCAGGCCCACCCGGCCGGCCAGCGCGGCCGCCTCCACCCGCGTGGTCACCTCCAGCCGGCGCAGCAGGTGCGCCACCAGCCGCTTCGTCGTCCGCTCCGAGACGTGCAGCGTCGTCGCGATGTCCACGGTGCTGGTACCGTCGGCGATCAGCCGCCACAGCCGCCGCTCGTCGGCGGTCAGCCGGTCGACGACGCCCTGCTCCCCCGTCGGCGCGGCGTCCGACAGCAGCTGGCGCAGCAGCGCCTCGGGCAGCACCGACCAGCCGTCGAGGACGGCGAGGAGCGGCCGCACCAGCGCCTCCGGGTCCGCCGTCTTGGGCAGGAAGCCCGAGGCCCCCGCCTGCAGCGCCTCGATCGCGGCGTCCGCCTCGGCCAGGCCGGAGAGCGCCACCACCCGCACCATCGGGTCCGCGCGCCGGATGGCGGCGATCGCCCTCGTCCCGCCCGGGGGCGGCATGTGCAGGTCGACGATCGCCACGTCGGCGTGGTGCCGCTGCACCATCGCGGCGGCGGCCGACGCGTCCTCCGTCGTCGCCACCACCCGCACCCGGCCCTCGCTGAGCCCCGGTAGCAGCAGGCTCAGCCCACGCGTGAACAACGGGTGGTCGTCCACGACGACCACGTCCACCGGCGGCCTGCGGTCAGCAGCGGCCACGTCGTCGGTCTCCCCCACATCACTCCTGACGGTCGGTGCGTCCCCGGCGCCGCTGACCGGACCCCCGAGGAGGTGCCCGTGACCCTGGCCGCCGACACGCAGACGTCGACGCGGAGCCGCGGACTGCTCAACGATCTCGCCCGGGTGCTGCTCGCGCACCTCCCGCGCCCGCACCGGACGACCACCCCCGAGCCCCCGAGCCCCGAGGACGCCGTCGTCCGGGCGCTCTGCCACGACATGCGCAGCCCGCTGGCGTCGCTGGAGGCCGTGCTCGGCTCCCTGGACCGCGCCCCCGGGCAGGCCGGCGAGTTGCTGGCCCTGGCGCGGGCGCAGACCGCGCACCTGTCGTCGATGCTGCGCACCGCCGACGCCACGGGGGGCGCCGTCCAGCGGTCCCGCGGCACCCGGACGCTCTGCGACGTGCTGCGGGCCTCGGCCGCGGCCTCCGGGCTGCCCCGCTGCCAGCTCGTGCTGGAGGTCGAGGACGACGCCGGGGACGTCGCCGTCGCCGACGCCCGCGTGCAGCGCATCCTGCTCAACCTGCTGGAGAACGCCCACCGGCACGGGGGCGGGGCGCCGGTCCGGCTCCGCGCGACGGCCCGGGGCGGGTGGGTGGACCTGGCGATCACCCAGGCCGGCGTCCCGGTCGAGCGGGTGCTCCAGCACCTGCGGGACGACCGCCCGCCGGTGGACCTCACCGGGCTCGGGCTGTGGTCGGTGCGCCGGCAGGCGGGCGAGCTGGGGGGCCGGGTGCTGTGGTCGGCGGACCGCGACGAGCTGACCCTGACCGTGCGCCTCCCCGACCGCTGAGATTGGCACCGGTGGGCCACGGGACGGCACCACCGGGCCACCCGGGGCGGGCAGAACTCCGTCGTCACCGCGAACGCGGTGGAGCGACGACGCAAGGAGAGCCCGTGTTCACGCACACCCAGGCCCTGCAGTACGAGGCCAAGCCTGACGGTCCCGACGCCGCGTTCGCCCGCCGGATGCAGGAGATCCTCGGCGGTCAGTGGGGCGAGATGACCGTCGCCACGCAGTACCTGCTGCAGGGCTGGAACTGCCGGCTGCCCGGCAAGTACAAGGACATGCTCCTCTCCATCGGCACCGAGGAGCTGGCCCACGTCGAGATGATCGTGACGATGATCGACCGGCTGCTGGACCACCAGCCGCTCAAGCCGGACGCCGCCGACCGCACCAACGAGGCGGCGGCCGGCTTCGGCAACACGAACCCGCAGCACGCGATCGTCAACGGCGGCGGCGCCTACTACCGCGACTCCATGGGGCTGCCCTGGAGCGGTGGCTACGTGACCGCTAGCGGCAACCTGATGGCCGACTTCCACTACAACGCCACCGCCGAGATGCAGGGCCGCCTGCAGGTGTCGCGGCTCTTCAACATGACCGACGACCCCGGGGTCAAGGACATGCTCAAGTTCCTCATCGCCCGCGACCACATGCACCAGATGCAGTGGCTGGCCGCGATCGAGGAGCTCAAGGAGGACGGGCTCGAGGGCATCCCGGTGCCGGAGGCCTTCCCCCTGGAGGAGGAGCCGGGCGACGCCGGCTACGCCTTCATCGTCGCCTCCGACGGGCCGGAGGCCGCCGCCGGCCGCTGGGCACGCGGGCCGGCCCTCGACGGCCGCGGGGAGATGACCGCCCGGCCGATCGAGGCCAGCGCGGACGCCCCGATCCTGCCCCCGGGTGACCCGCGGCTGTTCGGGACGCCGCAGATGGAAGGCCAGTCGATGCTCCAGAAGGCCAAGGACATGCTCAAGTAGGCCTCGGCCTCAACCCCTTGCGCCGTCGCCGTGCCGGTGGCCCGCCCCGCTCCGGGGCGCGGCCACCGGCCCGGCGGGCCCAGCCCCACCCGGAGGTCCTGCCGTGCACCTGCACCTGCCCCGCGTGCCCGTCCCCGCCGCCCTGCTCTCGCTGGTCTACCTGGCGGCGGTCGCCGTCGCGATCAGCGCACCCGGGCAGCACGCCCTCGCCGGCCTGGTCGTGCTGACCGGCCTGGTCGCCCGCTGGGTGGTCCGCGCCCGCCGGCCCGAGCCCGCGGCCGCCCCGGTCGCGCTCGCCGTCGCGGACGCCACCACCGCGGTCGACGTCGTCCTGCCCACCGAGCACGCCCCTGCCGCGGCCCCGGCCCACGCCACCGCCGCTTGACCCACCGTCACCCGAGGAAGGGCCGCCTGAGCAACCGTCGCCCGCCCCCCGGGCGCGCGGAACCACCCCCGTCCTCGCCGCACACCGCGAGGCCGGCGACCGCACCGCGAGGTCGACCCGTGGAAGCACGAGGCGCGCGCCCCCGCGAACGGAGACGCGCGCCTCGCGACTTGATGGAACGGCCTGGCTCCAGGGGCCCGCACCGAGCGGAGCGAGGTGTGGGGAGGAGCCAGGTCCTTCTTCAGTGGTTGACGGCCTTCTCCGCCCCGATGCCGGTGAGGGCCCGCACCTCGAGCTCGGCCCACTTGGCCTCGTTCGGCTTCTCCTTGGTGAGCACGGTGCCCAGGTACCCGAGGAGGAACGAGGCCGGGATGGAGACCAGGCCGGGGTTGCGCAGCGGGAACCAGGCGAAGTCGACGCCGGGGAACATCGACGTCTCGGTGCCCGAGACCACCGGCGAGAAGAGGATCAGGCCCACGCAGATGATCAGACCGCCGTAGATCGACCACAGCGCGCCCTGGGTGGTGAACCGCTTCCAGAACAGCGTGTAGAGGATCGTCGGCAGGTTCGCCGAGGCGGCCACCGCGAACGCCAGCGCCACCAGGAAGGCGATGTTGAGCCCGGCGCGCAGCGCCAGGATGCCCAGCCCGATGGAGACCGCGCCGATGACGACGGCGGTGATGCGGGCGACCTTGACCTCGCCGTTCGGCGGGACGTCACCCTTCTTGATCACCGACGCGTAGACGTCGTGCGCGAAGGACGCCGACGCGGTGATGGTCAGGCCGGCGACCACCGCGAGGATGGTCGCGAACGCGACGCCGGCGATGATGCCGAGCAGCACCGTGCCGCCGAGCTCGAAGGCCAGCAGCGGGGCCGCGGCGTTGACGCCACCGGGGGCCGCGACGATCGTCTCCGCGCCCACCATCGCACCGGCGCCGTAGCCGATGATCAGGCTGAACAGGTAGAAGATGCCGATCAGCCAGATCGCCCAGACCACCGAGGTGCGGGCGGCCTTCGCCGTCGGCACCGTGTAGAAGCGCATCAGCACGTGCGGCAGGCCGGCGGTGCCGAGCACCAGGGCCAGCGCCAGGCTGATGAAGTCCAGCCGGGTGGTGTCGCTGATGCCGTACTGCGCGCCCGGGTTGAGCACGCTCTCGTTGCCGGCGCTCTGCACCGCGCCGCCGAGCAGCGAGGAGAGGTTGAAGCCGTAGTCGGCGAGCACCCACAGGGTCATCACCAGCGCGCCGGCGATGAGCAGGCTGGCCTTGATGATCTGCACCCACGTCGTGCCGCGCATGCCGCCGACGAGCACGTAGAAGATCATCAGCGCGCCGACCACGACGACGACCAGCGCCTCGGCCACCGGGCCGCTCACACCCAGCAGCAGCGCGACCAGGCCACCGGCGCCGGCCATCTGGGCCAGCAGGTAGAACAGCGAGACCGCCAGCGTCGAGATGGCGGCCGCGGTGCGCACCGGCCCCTGCCGCATCCGGAAGGCCAGCACGTCGGCCATCGTGAAGCGGGCGGTGTTGCGCATGAGCTCGGCGACCAGCAGCAGCGCGACCAGCCACGCCACCAGGAAGCCGATGGAGTACAGGAAGCCGTCGTAGCCGTAGATGGCGATGGCGCCGGCGATGCCGAGGAACGAGGCGGCCGACAGGTAGTCGCCGGCGATGGCCAGGCCGTTCTGCTGACCGGTGATGGTGCGCCCGGCGGCGTAGTAGTCGGCGGCGCTCTTGTTGTTGCGGCTGGCCCGGAAGGTGATGGCCAGGGTGACGACGACGAACGCGCCGAAGATCGAGATGTTGATCGCCGGGTTGCCGATGGTGGCGTCGGCGGCGAGCAGGTCAGGCACGGGAAGCCCCCTGGGTGCGCGTGTGGGTGTCGTCACCGGCGTGGGCGCCCGGTGCGTAGTCGTGGGCCTCGAGGCGCTCGCGCATCTCGTCGGCGATGGGGTCGGTGCGCTTGTTGGCGTGCGCCACGTAGAGGTGCGTGATGACGAACGTGGTCACGAACTGACCCAGCCCGAACAGCAGGCCGACGTTCACGTTGCCGAACACCTGGGTGGACATGAAGTCCGAGGCGTACGTCGAGAGCAGGACGTAGAGCAGGTACCAGACGAGGAATGCCACGGTCATCGGGAAGGCGAAGCTGCGGAAGCGCTTCTTCAGCTCCACGAACTCCGGTGAGTCCTGCGCAGCGCGGTACTCCTCGGGCGTCAGCAGACGCCGTTCCTGTGGATCGGTCACGGTGCGAGCTCCTGGGTGGTCTGAGCGGGGGCGTCGACATGCGGACGGGCGGAACTGTGAGCCCTGTCACGGTAGGGGCGCGCCCTCCGGCGGGAACCCCGGTCGCCCGCCCGCTGCGCCGAGCGGCGATCAGGAGTCGGCGTGCGGCAGGTCCGGCGGGACGAGCGGTCGGTCAGCGGGGCAGGACGCCGCGGTCGAGCTGCACGGCCTCGGGCGTGTGCAGCCGGACCATCGTGCGGGCGGCGTGCCGCGGCACCCGCCGGGGCGTGGCCAGCGAGATGCCGACCATGGTCAGGAAGGCCAGCGGGACGGTCCAGGCCGCGGGCTGGGCGAGCAGCGCCCCCGGCCACCCGGCCGGTGCGGCGCCGAGCAGGGTGGCCAGCACCGCACCGCCGGCGCACCCGCCGCCGACGAGCATCCCGGCGATGGCCCCGGCGTCGGTGAGCCGACGCCACCAGATGCCGAGCACCAGCAGCGGGCAGAACGTGGAGGCGGCGAAGGCGAACGCCAGCCCGACCGCCTGCGCGACGCCCACCCCCTCGGCGAGCAGGGCCAGGCCCAGCGGCACGAGGACGGCGACCACGGCCCCGGCCTGGAAGGCGCGCACGCCGCCGAGCCGGCGGCCCAGCACGTCCTGGCTGATGACGCCGGCCACCGCGACGGTCAGCCCGGACGACGTCGACAGGAACGCCGCGAACGCCCCCGCGGTGGTGAGCGCCGACAGCAGGTCGCCCAGCGTGCCCGCCAGCATGCGCGCCGGGAGCTCCAGCACCACCGACTCGGTGTCCCCGCTGGCGATCAGGTCCGGCGCGTACAGCCGGCCGAGCCCGCCGTACACCGGTGGCAGGAGGTAGAACAGCCCCAGCAGCGCCAGCACGAACAGCGTGGTGCGCCGCGCCGCGGCCCCGTCGGGGTTGGTGTAGAAGCGCACCACGACGTGCGGCAGCCCCATCGTGCCGAGGAACGTGGCGACGATGATCGAGTAGGTGGTGTAGAGGCGGTGGTCGCCGGCCCCGGCCAGCGGCGACTCCCAGGAGTCGCCCGGGGTGGTGCCGGTCGAGGCGGGGGAGACGGCGCCGTCGCCGAGCCAGATCGTCACCATGAACAGCAGCGGGAACAGCAGGGCGGTGAGCTTCAGCCAGTACTGGAACGCCTGGACGAAGGTGATGCTGCGCATCCCGCCGAACAGCACGTTGACCAGCACCACGGTCGCCACGAGCACGCCGCCCAGCCACGCCCCGGTCCCGGTCGTGGCGGCCAGCGCCAGCCCCGCCCCCTGGAACTGCGGCATGAGGTACAGCCAGCCGATCGCCACGACCAGCAGCGCCGACAGCCGGCGCACGCCGCGCGACTCCAGCCGGCTCTCGGCGAAGTCGGGGAGCGTGTAGGCCCCGGAGCGGCGCAGCGGCGCGGCGACGAGCACCAGCAGGACGAGGTAGCCCGCCGTCCAGCCGACCGGGTACCAGAGCATCTCCGTGCCGAACGCCAGCACCAGCCCGGCGACGCCGAGGAACGACGCCGCCGACAGGTACTCCCCGCCGATGGCCGAGGCGTTGAGCCCGGGCCGCACGGTGCGGGAGGCCACGAAGAAGTCGCTGGTGGTGCGGGAGAACCGCCAGCCGTAGGCGCCCACCGCCAGCGTGGCGACGACGACGGCCGTCACCGCGAGGAGGCTGTAGCCCGCGGCGCTCACGACCGGTCGAGGACGTCGGTGAAGGCCCGCTCGTTGCGCTCGGCGGCGCGGACGTAGAGCCAGCCGATCGCGAACAGGAACGGGTAGACGGCGAACGCCAGCAGCAGCCACGGCAGCGGCACGGCGAGCACCTGCACCGCGGACAGCTCGGGCGCCAGCCAGAACAGCAGGGGGATGCCGCCGACCACCACGACGAGGGTGGCCAGCGCCAGCAGCGCCAGCCGGAGCTGGGAGCGCAGCAGCGAGCTCATGTACACCTCGCCCAGGGCGGTCTGGGCGTCGATCTCGCGGGCCGCCGGGACCTGCTGCACGCGCGCGGCACCGGTGCGCGGGCTGGTGACGCGCACCCGGCGGGGCGGGGTGTCCGGCACCGTCAGCCCCGGCCCTGGGTGCCCGGCCGGGCGCGCCGCACCAGGAGGTCGCGCAGCTCCCGGGTGTGCCGCCGGCTGACGACCAGCTCGGTGCCGCCGACGACCACGGTGCACCGGCCGCCGTCCATCCGGACCTCCTCGACGTGCTGGAGCGCGACCAGCAGCGACCGGTGGATCCGCACGAAGCCGGCGTCCTTCCAGTTCTCCTCCAGGGTGGTCAGCGGCACGCGGACCAGGTGGCTGCCCGACGCCGTGTGCAGCCGCGCGTAGTCGCCCTGCGCCTCGACGTACCCGACGCTGGAGCGCGGGACGAACCGCGTCACACCGCCCAGCTCCACGGCGATGTCGTCGTCCACCGGCGCGGCCCCGCCGCCCCGCGCGCCGACCACCCGGCGCACCGCCTCGGCCAGCCGGTCGTCGCGGACCGGCTTGAGCACGTAGTCGACCACGCCGAGCTCGAACGCGTCCACCGCGTGGTCGTCGTAGGCGGTGACGAAGACGACCGGCGGCGGCACCTTGAACCGGGACAGCACCCGCGCGAGGTCCACGCCGCTGAGGCCGGGCATCCGGATGTCCAGGAAGACGGCGTCGACCGACCGCTCCTGGAGCAGCCGCAGCGCCTCCGTGGCCGAGTCGCAGGCCAGCACGGTCCCGATGCGCGCGTCCCGCTCGAGCAGCCAGCGCAGCTCCTCGAGGGCCGGGCGTTCGTCGTCGACCACCAGGACGGTCAACCGGTCTGCGCTCACGGCACCTCCTCGCCGGCGGTCGTCGGCGTCCCGGCGGACGACGCCGTGCGCCTGCGGCACCGTCGCACGCCCGGTCACGGACGCACCCCGGGCGCGAACTTGGGGACGCGCACGATGACCTTGGTCCCCGCGCCGGGGGCGGTCTCGACGACCAGACCGTAGTCGTCACCGAACGCCGTGCGCAGCCGGGCGTCGACGTTGCCCAGCCCCACCGAGTCGACCGAGACGTCGCCGGCGAGGGCCCGCCGCACCTTGTCCGGGTCCTCGCCGATGCCGTCGTCCTCCACCGAGATCAGGCACTCCCCGGCCTGGTCCGCGGCGATGATGGTGACCGTCCCGGTGCCCGGCTTGCGCTCCAGGCCGTGCCGCACCGCGTTCTCCACGAGCGGCTGCAGGCAGAGGAAGGGGACGGCGACGGGCAGCACCTCCTGCGCCACCCGCAGCGTGACCTGCAGCCGGTCACCGAAGCGCGCCTTCTCCAGCACCAGGTAGCGCTCGATGGAGCGCAGCTCCTCGGCCAGCGTCGTGTACTCGCCGTGCTTGCTGAAGGAGTACCGGGTGAAGTCGGCGAACTCCAGGAGCAGCTCCCGGGCCCGCACCGGGTCGGTGCGGACGAACGAGGCGATCGCGGTCAGCGAGTTGTAGATGAAGTGCGGGCTGATCTGGGCCCGCAACGCCCGGACCTCGGCCTCCATCAGCCGGGTCCGCGAGGCGTCGAGCTCGGCCAGCTCAAGGTTCCCCGAGACCCAGCGCGCCACCTCGGTCACGGCCCGCACCAGCGCGGCGGACGCCGAGGAGGTGAACGCCTGCAGGGTGCCGACCACCCGGTCCTCCACGACCAGCGGGCTGATCACCACCTGCCGCAGCCCGCACCCGGGGTCCGAGCAGGCGAAGCTCCTGCGGTCCAGGACCACCGTGCCGCCCGACTCGACGACGACGGCGGCGAGGGCGGCCGCGTCCTGCTCGTGGTGGCCGAAGCGGCCGTCCCAGGCCAGCGTCGTCACGGTGTCGGTCAGCGCGACGGCGGGCACCCCCAGCAGGTCCCGCAGGTGCCGGATCGCGCGCCCGGCGGAGCCGCTGGTCAGCCCCTCGCGCAGCTCCGGCGCCGTGAGGGAGGCCGAGTGGAGGGTGCGGAAGGTCGCCTGCTCGGCCTCGGTGCCCAGGTGGCCGGGACGCAGCCAGCGCAGCGCTCCGCGCAGCACGGCCCCTCCCTCCGGCGGCCGCCGGTCGGCGGCCCGGGTGCAGCGCGCACCCGGCTGTGGTCGGGGTCACTGTAGAGATCGCGCGCCGGCGCCGTGGCCGCGACGGGGGCAGACGTAGCCGATTCGCTCCACCGGCGTAACGCCGCGGGCACACGGCCCGGGTGCAATGGCTCATGGTCGCGATCAGCGCTCTGCCGACGGGGTGGTTCGCGGTGGCCCGTGCCGCCGACGTGGGGACGACGCCGGTGCCGGTGGGTGCCGGCG
>NZ_SSXA01000106.1 GCF_021698975.1 Blastococcus sp. KM273128
GCCGTAGCCCCCGCCGTAGCCACCGAAGCCGCCGGGCCCGTACCCGGAGCGCCACCGGTCGACGTCGTCCTGCGCCAGGTCGAGCGCGTGCTGGGCGAGCATGCCGGCCTGGTGGGCCTCGCGGAGGGCGGCCACCGGGTCGGTGCTCCCCAGGCCGACGGCGGCGTCCAGGTGCCGCTGCGCCTCGGCCAGCCGGGTGCGGGCCTCCGGGCCGACCGCCCCGCGCCGCGTGTCGACGAAGTCGGCGGCCGCGCCCACCGCCGAGCGCGCCGTGAGCAACGCCTGGTCCAGCGCGGCCGCGGCCCGGCGCGCCTGGGTCCGGGCGTCGCGGGCGGTCGCCAGCGCCTCCTCCAGGGCGTCGTCGGCGTCCTCCAGCTGGCGCAGCGCGGCCAGCGGGTCGCCGGGCCCGCCACCGGCCGGGTGGAGCGCGGCGTCGGCCGCCGCCATCGCGGCCTCGGCGCGGGCGATCTGCGGCGGCAGGCCGCTGCGGTCACCACCGGCCACCAGCGCGCGGGCCTCGGCGAGGTCCTTCTCCGTCTCCGCGCGGACGGCGGTCACCCGCTCGGCGGCCGCGTCGAGGTCGGCGGCGAGGCGGCCGACGGCGTCCAGCAGCGTGCCGCTCTGCGCGACCGCGTCCTCGGCGGCCCGGATGTCCCCCACCGCCTGTCCGCCGCGGCCGGCGGCCAGGGCCTCCCGCGCCTCGCGCACCTCGTCGTCGGCGGCGTCGAGCCGGGCGGCGGCCTCCTGCACGTTGTCCGCGACGGCGGCCACCGCCGAGCCCGCGTACCGCTGCCGGACCCCCGCCAGCCGCCGCTCCTCCTCCGGGAGCCGCGCCCGCAGCGCCGCGATGCGGGGCTCCAGCCCGGCGAGCACCTCAGGGGCGTTCCGCTCCAGGTCGCGCAGCTGCTGGAACGCCGCGCTCAGCTCGTCCAGGCGGGCGCCCGCGGCACCGGTCAGCGCGAGGATCTCGGCGAGCATCCGCCGGGTGGTCGGCTCGTCTCTGTCGGTCCCCCGCCCACCCGAGTCGTCGTCGAGCTCCTGGCGCACCGCGAACGCCCGCCCGAGGTCCGCCTTCGACTGCCCCAGCGCGGCGCCGAAGCCGGCGACCGCCTCCTCCCCGTACTGCGAGCGGGCGAAGTCGAGGTCCAGCTGCGAGGTCTTGACCGCCTCGTCCAGCGTCAGCAGCGCCTCGCTGGCCCGGCCCTGCAGCTCGTCGGTGGGCACGCCCTCGTGCGGATCGGGCTCGGCCCGCCGGCCGGCGGGGAGCGCACCACCACGGGCCCGGCGCGACCGGCTGAGCAGGTAGGCGCCGCCGCCCACCACGGCGATCCCGCCGAGCACCAGCAGCACGCCGGACCCGCCGGAACCGCCGTCCGCCGCCTCCGCCGGCTGCTGGTCCGCCGCCGCGCCGCCGTCGCGCAGCAGCTCGGCGAAGGCGGCCACGCCGCCGGCCCAGTCGCCCGCGGAGAGCTCCGGGGCGACCCGCTCGTCGGTCAGCTCGTCGAACGCCGCCCCCGTGACCGGGAAGTCGGCCGGGCGCACGGTGCCGTACCGCTCGTCGTCGACGGCGACGGCGAGCAGTGCGTCCTCCTCGCCGAGCTGGCTCAGCTCCGCCGTGGCCTGGGCCCACTCCCCCTGGTCCGCGCCGTCGAAGGAGGAGACGAAGACGACGTACAGGTCGGTGCCGGTGTCCGCGCCGAGCTCCTCGACGACGCCCCGGACCTCCCCGGCGCTGCCGTTGAGGGCGCCGACCTGGTCGGTGACCTGGTCGGTCAGCCGGAACGGGGGCACCGCCCACGCCGGGCCTCCGCCGAGCACGAGGACGGCGAGGACCCCCAGCACCACGAACAGCCGGCGCACGGGAACCTCCAGGAGCGGCGACGTCGGTCGGGAGGACCCTACCGACGGCCGAGGGGTCCGGCCCGGGCGCGGTGGGTACGGGGCTCCCGCCGAACCGCCGCCTGCGAGGAGCCCCGCGTGCCCGACCCCGACTCGATCCCCGCCGCCGACCTGCCGCCGCGGACGGTCCGCCGCGTCGGCGGCTGGGCCGTGGGCAACCGGGGGGACGACGAGCACTTCGCCGTCTCCCGCCGCTGCCGCCACCAGCTGGCCGACCTCGCCGAGGGCAGCGTCGACGCCGACGGCTGCCTGGTCTGCCCGTGGCACCAGAGCCGCTACGACGTGCGCACCGGCGAGATGGTCGACGGCCCGCGCGGCTTCCTGGGCTACCACGGGCCGACGCCCGGCTACAGCGGCCTGGTCCGGCTCGTGGGCAGCGTGCTCCGGCTGCGGGTCGGCCGCGCGGTCCGCCGCGGCGACGACGTCGTCGTCACCGACCGGGACGCCCGGGCATAGGTCAGCCCTGCTCGGCCCGCGGCACCGGCGTGTCCCGGCCGAGGAAAGGCGTCGGGTCGTCGTCCCGGGACCGCCCGCCCGTCCCCGGGTGGACCGCCGCACCGGCGTGCAGCACCTCCTCGGGCGAGCGCGGGTGCAGCACGCCGTCGCGGATCTCCTCGGCCCAGTGGCAGCTGACCAGCCGCCCCGGGCCGAGCTCGCGCAGCGCCGGCACCTCGTCGTCGCAGCGCGTCTCCTGCCGCCACGGGCAGCGGGTGTGGAACCGGCAGCCGGTGGGCGGATCGGCCGGCGAGGGCAGGTCGCCGGCGAGCAGGATCCGCTCGCGCTGCTCCTCGACCTCCGGGTCGGGCACCGGCACCGCGCTCATCAGCGCGCGCGTGTAGGGGTGCAGCGGCTGCTCGTAGAGGGCGTCGGCGGGGGCCTGCTCCACCAGCGAGCCGAGGTACATGACGCCGACGACGTCGCTGATGTGCCGGACGACGGCGAGGTCGTGCGCGATGACCAGGTAGGTGAGCCCGAGCCGCTCCTGCAGCTCCTCGAGCAGGTTGATCACCTGCGCCTGCACCGACACGTCCAGCGCCGACACCGGCTCGTCGGCGATCAGCAGGTCCGGCTCCAGCGCGACGGCGCGGGCGATGCCGATGCGCTGCCGCTGGCCGCCGGAGAACTCGTGGGGGTAGCGGCGCAGCGCGGCCGAGGGCAGGCCGACGGCGTCCAGCAGGCCGCGGATCTTCTCCGCGATCCCGGCCTTGCCCCCACCCAGCCCGTGCGCGTGCAGCGGCTCGGAGAGCAGCGACTCGACGTTCTGCCGCGGGTCCAGGCTGCCCAGCGGGTCCTGGAAGACCATCTGCATCCGCTGGCGCATCTGCCGGAGCGGCTCGCCCTTGAGCGCGGCGACGTCCGTGCCGTCGAAGAGCACCCGCCCGGAGGTGGGCTCCTCCAGCCGCAGGATGGCGCGGCCCAGCGTCGACTTGCCGCAGCCGGACTCCCCCACCAGCCCGTAGGTGGCGCCCCGCGGCACGGTGAGCGAGACCCCGTCCACGGCCTTGACGTGCCCGACCGTGCGGTCGAAGAAGACGCCCTTCCTGATCGGGAAGTGGACCTTCAGGTCCTCGACCCGCAGCAGGTCGTCCTGGCCGGCGGTCGGGACGGCGGTCATCGGGCGGCTCCGGAGGCGGTGGCGCCCGACGGCGCGGACGGGTGCTCGAGCGGGTGGCGGCAGCGCAGCTCGCGGCCGGGGCCGTCCGGCACCAGGGGCACGGTGCTGCCCGACACCTCGGTCAGGCAGTCGTCCTGCGCGTTGTCGCAGCGCGGGGCGAAGGCGCACCCCTCGGCCCACGGGATCGCGTCGCGGGCCGAGCCGCGGATGGGCGTCAGCGGGGCGCCGCGGGCGGAGTCCAGCCGCGGCACCGACGCCAGCAGCCCGCCGGTGTAGGGCTGCCGGGGGCGGGCGAACAGGTCGTGCCGGTCCGCCGTCTCGATGATCTTGCCGGCGTACATGACGTGCACCCGGTCGCACAGCCCGGCGACGACGCCGAGGTCGTGGGTGATCATCACCAGCGCCGTCCCCGAGTCGACGACGAGCTCGCGCAGCAGCTCCAGGATCTGCGCCTGGATGGTGACGTCGAGCGCCGTCGTCGGCTCGTCGGCGATGAGCAGCCGCGGCGCGCAGGCCAGCGCCATGGCGATCAGCGCCCGCTGCCGCATGCCGCCGGAGAGCTGGTGCGGGTACTCCTTCAGCCGGCGCCCGGGATCGGGGATGCCGACCCGGTCGAGCAGCCGGGTGGCCTCGTCCCGCGCCTCGGCCTTGGACATCTGGCGGTGCTCCAGCAGCACCTCGGTGACCTGGGTGCCGATCGGCACGGTGGGGTTGAGCGAGGAGAGCGGGTCCTGGAAGACCATCCCCATGTCGGCGCCGCGCAGCCCCCGCAGCACGTGGTCCGGGGCGTCGACGAGGTCGTTGCCGTCGAACCGGACCGAGCCGGTCACCTCGACGCCGCGCCGCGGCAGCAGGCCCATGATCGCCAGCGAGGTGACCGACTTGCCGCAGCCGGACTCCCCGACCAGCCCGATCGTCTCGCCGGGGGCCACCGAGAAGCTGACGCCGTCGACGGCGAGGGTCGGCTGCTCGCCGCGGCGGGTGAACCGGACCGCCAGGTCCTCCACCTCGAGCACCGGTGCCTGCAGGGGGCTCACCTCCGGAACTTCGGGTCGAGGGCCTCGCGCAGCCGCTCGCCGAGCAGCGTGAAGCCCAGCGCGACGACGATGATGCACAGCGCCGGCCAGACGGCCAGCGCCGGGCGGGTGGACAGGAAGTCCTGCGCGTTGGCCAGCATCGCCCCCCACTCAGGCCGGGCGATGTCGGGGTCGCCCAGACCGAGGTAGGAGAGCGCGGCGGCCTCGATGATCGCCGTCGCGAGGGACAGCGTCGCCTGCACGATGACCGGCGACAGCGAGTTGGGCAGCACGTGCCCGAACACGATGCGCCCCTGCTTCACGCCCAGCGCCCGGGCCGCGACGGCGTAGTCGCTGCCGCGCTGGGCGAGCATCGAGCCGCGCAGCAGCCGGGCGAAGATCGGCACCTGGACGACGGCGATGGCGATCATCAGCGCGTACTGGTTCTGCCCCAGCAGCACCGAGATGGTGATCGCCATGAGCAGGCCCGGGATGGACAGCAGGATGTCGACGAACCGCATGACCGCGGTGTCCACCCAGCCGCCGAACGCGCCGGCCAGCACACCCAGGGCCATCCCGGCCACCAGGCCGAGCAGGGTCGACACGACGCCGATGAGCAGCGACTGGCGCGAACCGTAGATCAGCCGGGAGAGCAGGTCGCGGCCGAGGTTGTCCACGCCGAGGGGGAAGCCCTCCCGGGGCCCCGGAATGGTGCCGGGCCGGATCTCCGACAGCAGGTACTGGGTGACCGGGTCCTTCGGCGCCAGCAGCGGCGCGAACGCCGCCACGACGAGGAAGACGAGCACGATGACCGCCCCGGTGATCGCCACCGGGTCGCGCCGCAGGCGGCGGATCGCGCTGCGGGTGAGCGAGAGCCCGGCCTCGCCCTCGGGCAGCTGCCCGGCCCGGGCCGCGAGCGCGTCGATGCGCTCGCGCTTGTGGTCCCCGAGCGCCGTCACCGCCGCACCCCCCGGTCCTGTCGTGCCCGCGTCATCGGACCCTCACCCTCGGGTCGAGCAGGCCGTAGGAGATGTCGACCAGCAGGTTCACCAGCACGTAGACGACGGCGAGCATGAGGATGAAGCCCTGCAGCACGGCGAAGTCCCGGAGCCTGATCGCGTCGTACAGCGTCGAGCCGACCCCGCCGAACGCGAACACCGTCTCGGTCAGCACCGCACCGGAGAGCAGCAACCCGGTCTGCAGGCCGATCGTCGTCGAGACGGGCAGCAGCGCGTTGCGGACGATGTGGCGGCGGCGCACCGTCGCCATCGCCAGGCCCTTGGCGTTCGCCGTCCGCACGTAGTCCTCGTTCACCACGTCCAGGACCGATGCCCGCGTGATCCGGACGATGATCGCCAGCGGGATCGTGCCCAGCGCGATCGCCGGCAGCACCAGGTGCATCACGGCGTCCCAGGCGGCGT
The DNA here is from genome assembly GCF_021698975.1 of Blastococcus sp. KM273128. Lineage (GTDB taxonomy): Bacteria > Actinomycetota > Actinomycetes > Mycobacteriales > Geodermatophilaceae > Blastococcus. The sequence goes on from NZ_SSXA01000106.1 coordinate 5,952, forward strand.
CCCACTCGCGGGTCAGCAGGCCGTCCAGCACGTAGAAGTTCGTGATGCGGGTGGCGTCGATGCGCACGTCCTGGCGCCCGGACCCCGGCAGCCAGCCGAGCTCGACGGCGAACAGCAGCCGGAGCAGGTAGGCCAGGAAGAACACCGGGATCGCGACGCCGATGAGCGAGCCGATCACGGACGCCGAGTCGAGGAAGCTGCCGTGCCGGCGGGCGGCGAGGTAGCCCAGCGGGATGCCGACGCCGATGGCGAAGACCATCGCCAGGAGGGTCAGCTCGATGGTGCCGGGGAACCGCTCGAGGAACACGTCGGTGACCGGCCGGCCGTACTGCGTGGAGTTGCCGAAGTCGAGCTGGACGGCCCGCCCCAGGAAGCGGAAGTACTGGACGTAGAGCGGCTCGTCGAGGCCGAACAGCTCGTTGTACCGGGCGATCGCCTCGGGGGTGGCGCGCTCGCCGAGGGCCGCCTGCGCGGGCCCGCCGGGGAGGGCGCGCAGCCAGGCGAAGAGCAGGACGGACAGCCCCAGCAGGATCGGGATCAGCTGGAGGAGCCGCCGGACGATGAAGCGGAGCACGCGCTCGGACCAGCCTTTCCGGACACCGCTGTCCTACACCGGACGGTCGGCCGCGCCGGCGGCGGCATCACTGCCACCGCCGGCGCGGCCGGGGAGATCCCTGCTAGTCCTGCAGCGAGACCGTCGAGAAGTCCTCCGCGGTCAGCGGGCTGGGCTCGAGGCCCTGGACGTTCTCGGCCACGACCAGCGCCGGGGGCGAGTGCGAGATCGGCACGGCCGGGAGGTACTCCTTGATCAGGCGGTTCGCCTCCTGGTAGAGCTCGATCCGGTTGGCCGGGTCGGGCTCGGCGTCGGCCTCGGCCAGCGCGGCGAAGATCTCCGGGGCGCTGAACGCACCGAACTCCGCGGACGCCTGGTTGTTCTGGTCCTCGGCGAAGAACGTGCCGATGAAGTTGTAGGCGTCGTTGTAGTCACCGGTCCAGCCGAGCAGGTGGATGTCGGCCTGACCGGCCTGCACCGCCTGCAGGTAGTCCGGGTTCCACTGCAGGGCGACCGGCTCGATGGTCAGGCCGACCTCCTGCAGGTCCTCGGCGATCACCTGGAACATCGCGGCCGGGTCCGGCAGGTAGGGCCGGCTGACGTCGGTCGGGTAGTAGAACCGCAGCGTGGTGCCGGCGGCGCCGGCCTCCTCGAGCAGCTGGCGGGCCCGCTCCGGGTCGTACTCGTAGGTCGGCACGTCCTCGGCCCAGCCGTCGACCGACGGCGGCATGAAGTTCGTCGCCACCTCGGAGCCCTCGGGGAGCAGCGAGTTCACGATCGTCTCGCGGTCGATCGCGTGGGCGATCGCCTGGCGCACCCGCTCGTCCTGCAGCGCCGGGTTGGCGCTCGTGCCGGGCACGTTCCCGCCGTTGAAGCCCAGGTAGAGGATGTTGAACGGGTCGCGGACGAGAACCTGGAAGCCCTCGCTCTCGAGGGTGTCGTAGTCGGCGGGCGAGACGAAGTCGTACCCGTCGATGGTGCCGGCCTGCAGCTCCTGCCGGCGGGTGTTCCCCTCGGGGATGGTGCGGAAGATGATCCTGTCGAGCAGCGCCGGCTCGCCCCAGTAGTCCTCGTTGCGGACGATGGTGACCTCGCCGTTGCCGCGGTCCCAGCTGTCGAAGCGGAAGGGGCCGGTGCCGGTCGGGTGCTCGAGGGCGTACTCGGTGTAGCTGATCGCGTCCTCGGAGCCCGAGAGGTTGTCGGCGTCGTACTCCTGCAGCGCCGTGGGGCTCTGGATGGAGAACGCCGGCAGCGACAGCGCGGCGGGGATCTTGCTGGTCACCTGGTTGAAGCTGACCACCGCGGTGTTCTCGTCGACGGCCTCGCAGCCCTCGTAGATGCCGGGGTTGTCGCTGTCGGCGAAGCCGCCGAAGACCGCCTGGTAGTAGTACGTGGCGCTCGGGCTCTGGGCCAGGCCGGTGAAGTTGTGCCAGCGGTCGAAGTTGAAGCAGACCGCCTCGGCGTTGAAGTCCGTGCCGTCGTGGAACTGCACGCCCTCACGCAGGTTGAAGGTGTACTCCAGGCCGTCCTCGCTGACCTCCCAGTCCTCGGCCAGCGCCGGGACGAGCTCGGTCGTGCCGGGCTCGTTGGTCAGCAGGCCCTCGTGGATCTGGCGCGCGATCCGGAACGTCTCGCCGTCGCTGGCGAAGGCGGGGTCGAACATCGCGGGGTCACCGGCGGCGCCGAAGACCATCGTGCCGCCGGACGCGGCGGTCTCACCGCCGCCTCCCTCATCGGAGTCCCGGTCGCTCGAGGCGCAGGCCGAGAGCGTGACTGCGGTGAGCGCGGCCGCGGAGGCGGCGAGCGCTCGGCTGGTACGACGACGTGTCATCGCGGAAGACCTGCCTCCTCGGCCACAGCGGGCCGGACGAGTTCCGGACGTGGGGGCCGCGGACGCCAAAGGCTCCGCGGATCGCCTGGGAACCCTAGGGGGCGCCCGGCGCTCCCCGGCAGGGCCGGTCGTCCATCGACACCAAGCCGTGACCTGGCGGGGGGGCTGGAACGGCCCAGCTGCAGGGACCCGCCGCGAGCTCACGAGCGGTGGGGGCAGCTGGCAGGAGGACCCCCTCCCCCTCAGCCCTCGCACGCTCGGCCGAGGCTCCGGAGGGGGCCGTCAGGCGTCGATGCGGCGGCGGCCCTCGAAGGCCCGGCCGAGCGTGACCTCGTCGGCGTACTCCAGGTCCCCGCCCACCGGGAGGCCGCTGGCCAGCCGTGACACGGCCAGCCCCATCGGCCCGACGAGCCGCGCCAGGTAGGCCGCCGTCGCCTCGCCCTCCAGGTTGGGGTCGGTGGCGATGATCAGCTCCTTGACCGTGCCGTCCATCAGCCGGCTCATCAGCTCCTTGACCCGCAGGTCGTCGGGGCCCACGCCGTCGATGGGGCTGATCGCCCCGCCGAGCACGTGGTAGCGGCCGCGGAACTCGCGGGTGCGCTCGATGGCCACGACGTCCTTGGGCTCCTCGACCACGCACAGCACGTCCTCGACGCGGCGCGGGTCGCGGCAGATGCGGCACTGCTCGGCCTCGGCGACGTTGTAGCAGGTCACGCAGAACCGGACCGACTCCTGCACCCGCGTCAAGGCGGCCACCAGGCGGCTGACGTCGGCCGACTCGGCGGACAGCAGGTGGAAGGCGATGCGCTGGGCGCTCTTGGGCCCCACGCCGGGCAGGCGACCGAGCTCGTCGATCAGGTCCTGGACGGCACCCTCGTACACGGTGCTCCTCGGGTTGCGAAGTGGATCGGGCGGGCGCGCCCGATCAGAGGCCGGGCAGCCCCATGCCGCCGCCGAGGCCGCCGGCGAGCGGCCCCATCCGGCTGGCGGTCAGCTCGTCCGCGGCGCGCTTGGCGTCGCGGACCGCGGCGACCACGAGGTCCTGCAGCGTCTCCAGGTCGTCCGGGTCGACGGCCGCCGGCGCGATGGTGAGCGCGGTCAGGTCACCGTCGCCGGTCATCGTCGCCGAGACCAGCCCGCCACCGGCGGTGCCGGTGACCTCCGTGGCCGCCAGCTCCTGCTGGGCGGCGGCGAGCTGCTGCTGCATCTGCTGCGCCTGCTTCATGAGCTGCGACAGGTCGGGCTGCTGGCCTCCGGGGAACATGCCACGAGAGTAGGCCGCGGGTGCGACAGGTGAGGGCGCGCCGCCGCGGGTCGCGCGTCGGGTCTCCTCCCGGCGGTCGGGCGGCGACCGCTCAGCCGTCGAGCGGCCGGGCGCCGAGCTGGGCGCGCAGCAGCTGCAGCGCCGCCTGCTCCTGGTCGACGACCGGGCCGGGCTCGCGGCCTTCCCCGTCGGGCCCCTCCGCGGCGCGCTCGGCCATGAGCTCGCGCGCCTCGGCGGCCTCGGCGGCGCGGGCCGCCTCCCGTGCCGCCTCGGGCGCCCCCGCGCGGGCACCGCCGGCGGCCGGCCCGGCGCCGTCGACGACGCCGTCGATGCGCCAGCGCACCCCCAGCAGCTCGTTGAGCGCCTGGCGGACGATCTCGCGGTTGAGGTCGTCGTTCAGCCGCCGGGCGAGCGCCGGCGAGGACGTCGACAGGGTCAGCACGCCGTTGGCCAGCTGGTGCACCTGGAAGCTGTTCAGCAGCGCCTCGGTGGTGCGCTTGTGCTTCTTGACGATGGCGAGCAGCTCCGGCCACACCCGCCGGACGTCGGTCGTGGTCAGGTCGCCCTCGCCG
>NZ_SSXA01000107.1 GCF_021698975.1 Blastococcus sp. KM273128
ACCCCACCCCCGGTCGCCCCGGCGCCGCCCGCGCCGTCGCCCGAGCGGGAGGATCAGGCCGCGGAGCCGACGCCGGCGTCCGCCGCTACCGGCGCAGCGCCCCTGACCGAGCCGACGCCGGCCCCGGTCAGCCTGGTCCCCTCCCCCGCGTCGGCGCAGCCCGCGCAGGACGACGCGACGGGCGACGCGGTGGGCGTGCCCGGGGCGCAGCTGCGCGAGGTCTCGGTCGACGACGTCGTCCCCAACCCGAAGCAGCCACGGCAGGTCTTCGACGACGAGGCCCTGGAGGAGCTGACGCACAGCGTCAAGGAGTTCGGGCTGCTCCAGCCGGTCGTCGTCCGCGAGGCGGAGGCCGGGCGCTACGAGCTCATCATGGGCGAGCGTCGCCTGCGCGCGGCCCGCGCGGCCGGGCTGGGCACCGTGCCGGCCATCGTGCGGGACACCACCGACGACGCGATGCTGCGCGACGCCCTCCTGGAGAACATCCACCGCGTCCAGCTGAACCCGCTGGAGGAAGCCGCCGCCTACCAGCAGCTGCTGGAGGAGTTCGGCGCCACCCACGAGGAGCTCGCGCAGCGGATCGGTCGCAGCCGCTCCCAGGTCACCAACACCATCCGGCTGATGAAGCTGCCGGTGAAGGTGCAGACCCGCGTCGCCGCCGGCGTCATCTCCGCCGGGCACGCCCGCGCCCTGCTCGGTCTGCAGGACCCGGTGGCCCAGGACGCCCTGGCCACACGGATCGTGGCCGAGGGTCTCTCCGTGCGCGCCACCGAGGAGGCCGTCGCGCTGGCTGCCGCGGAGGAGCCCGCAGCCAAGCGGCGGACGCGGCGGATCTCCGCGCCCGGCGTGGAGGAGCTGGGCTCCCGGCTCTCGGACATGTTCGAGACCAAGGTGAAGATCCAGATCGGCCGGTCGAAGGGGAAGATCGTCGTCGAGTTCGGCTCGGTCGACGACCTGCAGCGCATCATCGGCGTCATGGCTCCGGACATCACGGGCCGGCGACCCGACGCCTGACGCCCTCACTCACGCGTCGGCCCCCTTTCGTCACTGACGGAAGGGGGCCGCCGCGTAGGCAGGACTCCCTAGCCGGCCTTCTCGGCCCGCCGGGCGAGCAGCCGTCCCAGGACGGTGCCGATGTCGTACCCGGCCGCCTCGACCGCCATGGGGAACATCGACGTCTCGGTGAGGCCCGGGGAGACGTTCACCTCGAGGAAGTGCACCTCCCCGTCGGGCGTGATGATCGCGTCGGTGCGCGAGAGGTCGGCCAGCCCGAGCACCTCGTGCACCCGGACGGCGACCTCGGCGGCGCGGGCGGCGACGTCGTCCGGGATGCGCGCCGGCGCGTGGTACTCGGTGAGCCCCGGCGAGTAGCGCGAGCTGTAGTCGAAGACGCCGGACTCCGGCTCGATCTCGACGGCGGGCAGCGCGACCGGACCCTCGCCGAGGTCGATGACGGCGAGGGCGACCTCGACCCCCTCCACGTAGCGCTCGACCACCACGGTGTCGCCGTAGGCGAAGCAGCTCACCATGGCTGCCGGCAGGTCCTCGACGCGGCTGACCTTCTGCACGCCCAGCGCCGAACCGCCCGAGGCCGGCTTGACCATCAGCGGCAGCCCGAGGCGGGCCACCATGAGGTCCAGCACCGCGCCGGCGCCCAGCTCCCGGAAGGTGCTGTGCGGCAGCGCGACCCAGTCCGGTGTGGTCAGGCCGGCGGTGCGGACGACGGACTTCGCGGCCGGCTTGTCCCACGCCAGCCGGCACGCCGCCGCCGGCGAGCCGACGTAGGGCACCCCGGCCAGGTCCAGGACCGCCCGAAGGGCACCGTCCTCACCGGTGGCGCCGTGCAGGGCGATGAAGACGGCGTCGGCCGGCGCCGCGGCGAGCCCGGGCAGGAGGTCGGCGTCGGCGTCGCGCAGCTCGGCGTCCACGCCTGCGCGCGTCAGCTCCTCGACCACCTGGGTGCCCGAGGAGAGGCTGACCTCCCGCTCGAAGGTCAGCCCGCCGGCCAGGACGACGGCGCGCAGCGGGTGGCGCTCGTCGGCTGCGGCGGGCTCGGCGGCGGGCGCGGTCTCGCTCATCGGCCGTCCTCGTACCTTTCGCTGTTGGCCGGACCGACCATCGACTCGGCGTCGTGGCCGGAGCCGGGGCGGATCGCCCGGAAGGTCCCGGTGTCGACCTTGTCGAACGTGGAGTGCAGGTCCAGCTCCGCCTCGATGACTCGGGCGAGCCGGCGCACGCCCTCGCGGATCTGGTGGGGCTCGGGGTAGCAGTACGACAGCCGCATGTACTCCTGGCCGCTGCCGTCGGCGTAGAAGCCGATGCCCGGGACGTAGGCGACGTGGGCGCCGACGGCCCGCGGCTGCATCAACTTCGCGTCCAGCCCGGCGGGCAGCTTCAGCCACACGTAGAACCCGCCGTCCGGGCGGGTCCAGGTGGTGCCCTCCGGCATCAGCGCCGTCAGCGACTCCAGCGTGGCGTCACGGCGTTCCCGGTAGAGCTCGGTGAACAGCTTGATCTGCTCGCGCCAGGGCTGGGTGTCCAGGTAGCGCGCGACGGCGTACTGGGTCAGCGACGGCGGGCAGAGGACCTGCGCCTCGGTGGCCAGGACGAGCTTCTCGCGGACGGCGAGGGGGGCGAGCACCCAGCCCACCCGCAGGCCCGGGGAGAAGGTCTTGGAGAACGAGCCGAGGTAGATGACCCGACGGGAGTCGCGGGCGCGCAGGGCGCGCATCGGCTCCCGGTCGAAGCCGAGCAGGCCGTAGGGGTTGTCCTCGACGACCAGCAGGTCCCAGCGCTCGGCGATCTCCATGATCGCCTCGCGGCGCGGCTCGGAGAGGGTCACGCCGGCCGGGTTGTGGAAGTTCGGCACCGTGTACAGGAACTTCACCCGGTCGCCTGCGGCGCGGCAGGCGACGAGCGCCTCCTCGAGCGCCTCGGGGATCAGCCCGTCGTCGTCCATGGCGACGTGCCGGACCCGCGCCTCGGCGGACTGGAACACCCCCAGCGCACCGACGTAGGACGGCGCCTCGGCGAGGATGACGTCGCCCGGGTCGACGAACACGCGGGTGACCAGGTCCAGCCCCTGCTGCGAGCCGACGGTCACCACGACCTCGCTCGGCGAGGCGTCGGTGATCCCCTCGAGCGCCATGACGTCGCAGATCCGCTCGCGCAGCCGCGGGTCGCCCTGACCGGAGCCGTACTGCAGCGTCTGCGCGCCCATGCCGGAGACGAGGTCGCCGATCATGGAGCCGACCGCGTCCAGCGGGAGCGCGGTCACGGCGGGCATGCCACCGGCCAGGGAGACGACCTCGGGGCGGCTGACCACGGAGAAGAGCGCCCGGATCTCCGAGCTCTTCATCCCGTGGGTGCGTGCTGCGTAGCGGTCGGCCAGCGGGTCGAGCCGCGGATGACGCGGCGCGGGGTGGGGGTGCGCACCCGGGTGCGCCCCCTGCTGTCCGGGACCGGCAGGGGAGCCGGGCGGGGAGGTGGCCACCCCAGGAGTGTAGGCGCGGGGGGATGGCCGCCCGGTGGGACCACCGGAGCCGGGTGGACCGTTCGCCGCGGCCGGTGGCCGCCCTCGGCTAGGCCTTCTCGGGCAGCACGAAGGTCCCGGTGGCCGGGTCGGCCTCAGCCGGCAGGTAGAGCCGCTGGACGGCGGCCAGGACGCCCTGCGCTATGGCGCTGCGGACCCGGGCGTCCAGCAGCAGCAGCCGGTCGACCGGGTGGGAGAGGTAGCCGCAGTCGACCCGGACGGCGGGCATCCGGGTCATGCGCAGCAGGTCCCACGTCTTCGGGTGCGACCCGAGGTCGAGCATGCCGGTGCGGGCCACGATCTCCCGCCGCACCAGGTTGGCGAACTGCTCGCCGACGGTGGAGGACGCACCGGAGCCCGTGCCGTAGTAGTAGCTCGCGACGCCCCGGGCGTGCTCGGAGCCGTGGGCGTCCATGTGCAGGGAGAGGAAGAGGTCACCGCGGGCGTCGTTGGCGAAGGCGGTGCGCTCGGCGTGCGCCGGCCCCTGCCCGCGGCCCCGCGTGAGGTAGACGGTGGCACCGGCGGCGGCCAGCCTGCCCTCGATGCGGGAGGCCAGGTCCAGGACCAGGTCCGCCTCGGTGGTCTCCCCCACCGTGAAGCCGGTGTCCGGCCCGCCGTGACCGGCGTCGACGACGATGCGCCGCCCGATCAGGTGGGGGCCGCTCTCGACGAAGGAGGCGCTCTGCCGCAGCAGCTGGGGGCGGCCGCCGGTGACCTTGCGGCCGAGCTGGCGCAGTGCGCGGAGCGTCGCCGGCCCGCAGGTCCCGTCGGAGGTCAGCCCGTAGTCGCGCTGGAACGCGCGGAGCCCCAGCTCGGTCTCCGGGCCGAGGATGCCGTCGGCCCGTCCGGCGTCGTAACCGAGCTCGAGGAGGCGTTCCTGGAGGCTCGTGACGTCATCGCCGCGCATCGGCCGCTCGGGGTCGTAGCGGAGCAGCCGGTCCCCCAGCGACCAGCGGGCCTCGCTGAGCGCTCGGTAGGTCTCCTCCCCCACCCGGCCGTCGACGGAGAGGCCGCGGACCTGCTGGAAGTGGCGGACGGCGAGCTCGGTACCGGCGTCGTACTCCGCCGACTCCAGGGCCGGCTCGGGACCGTCGGGGGATGCGGGGAGGAGGCCCAGGCTGCGGAGCGCGGCGTGCACGTCGGCCACGGCCGGCCCGCGGTCCCCCCGCCCCAAGGGCTGCATGCGGCTGTCGGTTCCCATCGTGCGCCGATTGTCGTCCCTCCGGCCGTCGTCGGCGCGCCCGGGGCGGCAGCCGGCCCCCGGGAACGGCGGAGGCCCACCCGTCCGGTGGACGAGCGGGCCTCCGCGGTCACGTCCTGGAACGGCCGCTTCAGGGTCCCGCGCCGAGCGCGGTGACCGACTGGAACGGCCACCCTTCAGGGTCCCGCGCCGAGCGCGGTGACCGACTGGAACGGCCACCCTTCAGGGTCCCGCGCCGAGCGTGCGAGGCGTGGGGGGAAGGGTGGTCCTTACAGGTAGTCGGCGAGGTCGTTCAGGATGGCGCCCTTGGGCTTGGCGCCGATGATGCTCTTCACCGGCTTGCCGCCCTGGAACACCGTCATGGTCGGGATCGACATGACCTGGTAGTCACGCGCGATCTGCGGGTTCTCGTCGATGTTCAGCTTGGCGATGGTGAGCTTGTCGCCGTGCTCGGCGGCGATCTCCTCCAGCACCGGGGCGACCATCTTGCACGGCCCGCACCATTCCGCCCAGAAGTCGACGAGCACGGGCTTGTCGCTGCCCAGCACGTCGGTGGCGAAGCTGGAATCGGTGACGGTCACGGTGTTGCCTGCCATGGTCGTTCTCCCTCTCGGTCGACTGGCTCGTTGCTGGCGCTGACGAGGTTGCCCGCCGGGACAACCGGTCTCGGGAACCAGTTATGCCCGGGCTGGGCGAGCCCGATGCGGGGCTCAGCGCTCGTCGAAGGTCTCGGCGAGCCACCGCTCGGCGTCGATCGCGGCGGCGGCACCCGTGCCGGCCGACGTGATCGCCTGGCGGTAGATGTGGTCGACGACGTCGCCGCAGGCGAAGACCCCGTCGATGTTGGTCCGGGTGGACGGGTGGTCGACCTGGATGTAGCCCTCGTCGTCCAGCTTGAGCTGGCCGGCGAAGAGCTCGCTGCGCGGGTCGTGGCCGATCGCGACGAACATCCCGGTCACCGGCACGGTCTCGGTGGCCCCGGTGGTGGTGTCGGTCAGCTGCACGGCGGAGACGGTGGCGTCACCGAGCACGTCGGTGACCTGCTTGCCGAGGGCCCAGCGGATCTTCTCGTTGTCCTGCGCACGCTTCTGCATGATCTTCGAGGCGCGCAGCTCCTCGCGGCGGTGCACGACGGTGACGCTCTTGGCGAAGCGGGTGAGGAAGGTCGCCTCCTCCATCGCCGAGTCACCGCCGCCGACGACGACGATGTCCTGATCGCGGAAGAAGAAGCCGTCGCAGGTGGCGCAGGCGGAGACGCCGCGGCCGAGCAGCCGCTGCTCGTTGTCCAGGCCCAGGTACCGGTACTTGGAGCCGGTGGCGACGATGACCGCGTGCGCGCGGTGCACCTGGTCGCCGACCTTGACGATCTTCGGCTCGGCGGTCAGGTCGACCTCGGTCACGTCCGACGGCACCAGCTCGGCGCCGAAGCGCTCGGCCTGGGTGCGCATGTCGTCCATGAGCTGGGGGCCCTGGATGCCCTCGGGGAACCCCGGGAAGTTCTCGACCTCGGTGGTCGTCATCAGCGCGCCGCCGAACTGCGAACCCTCGAACACCAGCGGGTGCAGGTTCGCCCGGGCGGCGTAGGTGGCCGCCGTGTACCCGGCGGGCCCGGAGCCGATGATGATCAGGTCGCGCACGCCGTCGTGCTCGGCGGGCGGGATCGCCGGCTGGGTCACCTCACCGGTGGTCACGGCGGGGCCGGGGGTCGGCTGGTCTGCAGTCACGGGCGGCACAACCACGATCGTAGGGGCGGCATTCCCCGCACCCACCGGCGGCGACCCGCCCGGCGCCACCGCGACACCCCCCCGGGCCGACCGCGTCCGGCGGCCGCGCCCCACACCGCGAGGTCGGGCACCGCGCCGCGCGGTCGAGCGGGTGGCGGGCCGGCGGGATCAGCGGCCGCCCGGTGACGGGCTCCCTCAGCCGGCGGTGCTGATCTCCACCTCGGCCAGCTCCGCGGAGAACCCGTCCGGGCCGTCGACCAGCCCCGTGAGCCAGACGAGGACGTAGCGCGCGGTCACGGTGTCGTCGAACGGCAGCTCGGTGCGCTGCTCCAGCGTGCCGTTCGCGGCGACGGCGAAGTCGTCCAGCGCGCCGTCCGCGGTGTCGGCGGTGCGGACTTCGACGGTGGCGCCGGGCCGCGCCGTCTGGACGGTCACGCCGGCGAGGTCCTGGGGGGAGCCGAGGTCGTAGACGACGCCGACGCCGGGCTTGAGGTTCCCGAAGGCCGGGGAGCCCCGGTAGGTCAGCGTGGGCCAGCTGGTGGCCGGGTCGCCGTCGTAGGAGAGCGGGACGGCGTCGTCGTTCTCGGGTGCGCCGTCGCCGAAGGGGTCGTAGACCTGAGCCCCGGCGATGTCGGCCGCAGCCCCGGGCTCGACGGCCGGCTCCTCGCCGCCCTCGGCGACCGGGGCGCTGGTGGCCGGTGGGGTGGAGCCGTCGATGTCCTCGTCCACGGCGTCGGTCACCGACAGGACGCTCGACCCGATCCACCAGGCGAGCGCGATGACCACGAGCAGGGCGAGCAGGGGCAGCGCCACGACCGCCAGCCGGTGCTTCCGGGCGCCGTCCTCGTCGTCCTCGTCGAGGTCCGCGTGGTCGGCGTACCGGTCCGCGGAGGTCGACCCGCCGCCGTGCAGCACCCCGAACGGCTCCTCCTCACCGGCCGGCGGGGCCGGGGGGAGCGCGGCGCCGGCGGCGATGGTGTCGTGCGGTGAGCGGGCGGGGGGCTCGTCGTCGCCCCCGGGGCGCACCGGCGGGACCGGCGGCAGCGCGCCCGGCTCGAGCCGCACGGGGGCGGCGCCCTCGGCGCGGCGGTCCCGCCCGCGACGGCGCCGTCCGCCCTCGGCCTCCTCGGCGCGGTTCGGCGGCAGCGGTGGGGTGGGGCCGGTCCGCGGCCGCTCGGCGAGCAGCGACGCCATCGCGGCCACGCTGGACAGCCCCTGGCCCGGCTCGGTGGAGCGGGCGCGGCGGGCCAGCGCCACGAGGTCGGAGGGGCCGGTGGCGGGCCGGGCGCCGGGGCCCACGCCGGTCAGGCAGGCCTCCAGCAGCTCGCCGAGCGCGGTGATGTCGCCGTGCACGGTGCCCGACGCCGCCGGCACCGCCCGCAGGCCGACCAGCCCGTTGGGCCGGAGGACGACGTTCTCCAGGGTCAGGCCGCCGACGGCCAGGCCCACGCGGTGCGCCTCGGCGACGCCCTCCGCGAGCCGGCGCAGCACCAGCCGCACGTCCCGCTCGGGCATGGGGCCCGAGCGCAGCCGCTCGGCCAGGGTCTCCCCGTCGATCCACTCGTTGACGACGTAGGCGGCACCGCCCGGCGCCTGCGGGTCGCCGCTGCCCTCCGAGGCGTCGTAGACCATCGCCAGCGCCGGGGTGGCCAGGCCGCCGGCGGTGAGCGCGCGGGTGATCCAGGCGTGCGCGGCCGGGCCGGCCGGCACGTGCACGCGGATGGCGACGTCGCGGTTGAGGACGCGGTCCTTGGCCCGCCAGCTCTGGATGACGCCGGTGGGGGTGGTCTCGTCGGGCCCGATCTGGTCGAGCGGTCGGTAGCGGTCGGGCAGTCCGGTGGTCGTGGACGCCATCGACACTGTCGACTCCCTGTGCTGCTCCGGCCGCCGAGGCGGACGCTCCGGCACGGTCGGCTCCCCCGACCGGCCCCCGGTCACCCGCGCCCCAGCCGGGCCCGCAGCGCAGCGACGGGCTCCCGGACCTCCGGAACGCGGGCCACCACCAGACCGGTCAGTGCGACGCCGCCGACGACCAAGGTACCGATGAGGACTTCGGCGAGCGAGCCTGCCGTCGACCGTTCGCCCAGGTCGCCGGTCACGATCCGGACAAGACCGCCGGCCAGACCCGCGACGACCGCGACGGCCGTGATCCGGGCCACCGGGCCGAGGGTCTCGCCGGTCCGGAGCCCGCCGAGCCGCCGGCGCAGGGCGAGGTCGCCGATGACCCAGCCGGCCACGTAGGTGACGCTCGTGACGACCATCAGGCCGGCCACCACGTGGTCCGGCTCGACCACCGCGGGGACGAGCAGCAGGAGCGGCACCCGGACGGCGACCATGCCGATCTGGATGAGGGTGGGGGTGCGGGCGTCCTTCATCGCGTAGAAGACCCGCAGCTGCAGCAGCGTGACCGCCATCGGGAGCAGGCCGAACGCACCGGCGGCCAGGGCGGTGCCGATGGCCTGCGCCTCGTCGGCCGAGGTGTTGCCCCAGGCGAAGACCAGGACGCCCAGCGGCGGGCCGAGGACGGTGAGCGCGGCGGTGACCGGCAGCAGGCCGAGCGCCGAGAGGCGGGTGCCGAGGGAGAGGTCCTGCACCACACCCGGCACGTCGGACCGCGCGGCGGCGCGGCTCATGCGCGGGACGAGGGCGGTGAGCAGCGCGACGCCGATGATCCCGTAGGGCATCTGGAACAGCAGCTGCGCGTACCCGAAGGCCGCCGAGCCCAGGCCGCCCTCCCGGCCGGCCTCGTTGGCCACCCGGAGCGCCACGAGCACGCCGACCTGGCTGACCGCCACGTAGGCGATCACCCACAGGCCGAGGGTGCCGGCCTCGCGCAGCCCCGTGTCGCGCAGACCCCAGCGGGGCCGCAGCGGGACGCCGGCGCGACGCATCAGCGGCAGCAGCACCGCCGCCTGCACCGCGATGCCCAGGACGGTGCCCATGCCGAGCAGCCACACCAGGCCGGCGGGGACGGTCGCGGGCTCCAGCGCGCCCGGCCCGCTGGCGGCCAGGAACACCAGGCCGGTCGCGATGACGACGACGTTGTTCAGGACCGGCGCCCACGCCGGCGGGCCGAAGACGCCGCGGGAGTTCAGCACGGCCTGGGCGAACGCGCCGAGGCCGTAGAAGACGATCTCGAGGAGCAGGATCCGGGCCAGCCAGTTGGCCAGCCGGTACTGCTCGGGGTCCTCGTCGAGCCCGTAGAGCGAGGTCAGCAGGGGTGCCGCGAGCACGGCCAGCGCCGTCATGACGAGCAGGCCGCTGAGCGCGATCGTCGCCAGCCGTTGCGCGTAGGCGGTGCCGCCGTCCCGGTCCCGTTCCTGCGCGTGCACCAGGAGCGGCACGATGACCGACGTGAGCACGCCGCCGAGCAGCAGCTCGTAGACGATGTTCGGCAGCGTGTTCGCGGTGTTGTAGGCGTCGGCGACCAGGCCGACGCCGAGGGCCGCGGCGAGGACGATCGTGCGCAGCAGCCCGGTGATCCGGGAGACCAGCGTCGCGACCGCCATGGTGCCGGCGGCCCGCAGGATCCCCCCGCTGGCGCCGGGTGCGCCCTCGCGGCGCTCGACGTCCTCGTCGGTCTCCTGGTCCGCGCGCGGCACCGGCGGCAGCAC
>NZ_SSXA01000108.1 GCF_021698975.1 Blastococcus sp. KM273128
CGCTCACCGCCGTCATCTGGCACAACGACCACATCGGCGCACCCACCCCTCGATCACTGATCGCCTACGACCACTGACCCTTGGAATCGATCATCTAGTAGCGTTCGAGGACGTGCCCGAGAACAGCGCCGGCCGGCTGCCCATCAAGATGCTGCACGACCGCGTCCTGGTGTCGCTGCGCAAGGAGGACGGCGAGCGGCGCTCGACCGGCGGCATCCTGATCCCGGCGACCGCCCAGGTGGCCAAGCGGCTGGTGTGGGGCGAGGCCAAGGGCGTCGGGCCGTCGGTGCGCCAGGTCAAGGTCGGCGACCAGGTGCTCTTCTCCCCCGAGGACCAGCACGAGGTCGAGGTGCACGGCGAGGACCTGGTCATCCTGCGGGAGCGCGACGTGCACGCCGTCGCCGCCGAGCGGATCGAGGAGTCCACCGGCCTCTACCTCTGACAGCCGGGCGCCTTGCCCTGCGGGCGGGCCCGGCCCGATGCTCTCGGCCATGACCCACCTCGCCGCCCGCCCGCGCTCGGTCGCCGTCGCCGTCTGGGCGGTGCTCGTCACCGCGACCGCGGTGGTGGCCGCCCTGCCCGGCGACCCCGGCACGGTTCCCGCCGGCTGGCTGGTCGCCCTGGCGCTGCTCGGCGTGCTGGCCTTCCGCGGCAGCGACGCCGCGTACGCCGTCCTCGTGGTGCTCAACGCCGTCCTGCTGAGCACCGCGCTGCTGCTCGCCACCCCGGTCGCCGCACCGTTCTGGGCGTTCTACGGGCTGGTCGCCGCGGCTCTCGCCGCCCTCGTCGGCATCCCGCTGCTCGCCCGGCGCACCGCTGTCGCCGCCTCGGCTCCCTGACCCGGCGGCACGAGCACCGGCCGCCGGGGTGGGCCGCCCGGATCAGCGCGGCTCGTCCGCCGCCCGGGCATGCGACTCGATCACCTCGGTCATCCCGGTCAGGAACCGGCGGACGACGGCGAGCTCGTCGTCGGAGAACCCCTCCATCGCCGCGAGCAGGTCGCGCTGCAGCCCACCGAAGAACTCCGCCCCGGCAGCCATCGCCTCCGGTGACATCTCCAGCGTCACCCGGCGGCGGTCGGCGTCGTCCCGCACCCGGCGCAGGTGCCCGGCGCGCTCCAGCCGGTCGACCAGCGCCGTCACCGAGGCCGAGCTGAGCTCCACCGCCGCGCCCAGCCGCCCGGCGGTGAGCGCCTCCCCGCGGCGGGCGGCGTCCATGACCGCGACCAGCGCCCGGACGTCGGTGCGCCCCAGCCCGTGCAACCCGGCGAACCGCTGCCCGACTGCATCCAGTTCCACGGTCAGCCGGCGAAGGAGCAGCGCCAGCTCCTGCCGCGCGGGATCGACCTCGGCCACCGCACCTCCGTTCGCGCGCGGCACGGGACCGCTCTAATCTCTCGATCATCGAGATGATCGACCGTCAAGGAAACATGATGCCGCGCCGCACCTCAGCCCTCCGCTGGATCCTCCCTGCCGTCGTCGCCCTGCTGTGGCTGGGGTTGGCCGGCCCGCTGGGCTCGTTCAGCGGCAAGCTGGCCGAGGTCTCCGAGAACGACTCCGCCGCCTTCCTGCCCGACAGCGCCGAGTCGACCCGGGTCACCGAGCTGCAGCAGCAGTTCCGCACCGAGCGCACGCTGCCGGTGATCCTGCTCTGGGAGAGCGAGGGCGGCACGCTGGGCGGCGCCGCCCTGGCCGAGGCGCAGCAGCGCGTCGACGAGGCGGCCGCCGTCGCGGAGGAGGCCGGGGCCCTGGCGGGGCAGCCGTCGCCGCCCATCCCGTCGGAGGACGGCGAGGCGGTGCAGGCGGTCCTGCCGTTCGACCCGGACCTGGGCGACGCGCTGCCCGAGATCATCGGCGAGCTGCGCGCCATCGACGGCATCGACGGCACCACCGCCTACGTGACCGGGCCCGGCGCCATCTTCTCCGACTTCGCCGAGGGCTTCTCCGGCATCGACGGGCTGCTGCTGGTCGCGGCGTTCGGCGTCGTCCTGCTCATCCTGCTGGTCGTCTACCGCAGCCCGCTGCTGCCGCTGCTGGTCATCGGCACCGCAGGGCTGGCGCTGGTCGTCTCGCTCGCCGTCGCCTACGTTCTGGCCGACCAGGGCTGGATCACCGTCAACGGCCAGAGCCAGGGCATCGCGTCGATCCTCGTCGTCGGCGCGGCCACGGACTACGGGCTGCTGCTGGTCGCCCGCTACCGCGAGGAGCTCCGCCGCGAGCAGTCCCCGGCCGCGGCGATGCGGGTGGCGCTGCGGCAGTCCTGGGAGCCGATCCTCGCCTCGGGCGGGACGGTCATCCTCGGCGTCCTCTGCCTGTTCTTCTCCGACCTGGGCTCCAACCGCGCCCTCGGCCCGATCTCCGCGGTCTGCATCGCCTTCGCCATGCTGGCCGCGCTCACCTTCCTGCCGGCCGTGCTCGTGCTGCTGGGCCGCGCGGCGTTCTGGCCGTTCCGCCCGAAGTACGGCGAGGAGCACGACCGCGGCCGGGGCTGGGAGCGGGTCGCCGCGTCGGTCGGCCGCCGCCCCGGCCGGTACCTGGCCGGCAGCGGCGCCCTGCTGGTCGTCATGGCGCTCTTCCTCCCGGCCTTCGACGCCGACGGCATCCCGCTGTCCGAGGCGGTGCGCGGCGGCTCGGAGTCCGGCGCGGGGCAGGAGGCCCTGGCCCGCCACTACGAAGCCGGCTCCGCCAGCCCCGCGGTGATCATCACCCCGGCAGACGGCTGGCCCGCCGTCGCCGAGGCCGCGTCGCAGGTCGACGGCGTCGCCGGGGTGGCTCCGTTCACCGGCGAGCAGGGCGGGCCGCCCGGAGCCCGGGCCGCCGAGCCGGTCGAGGTGGACGGGCTGGTCCGGCTCGACGCCACGCTGGCCGACGCCCCCGACAGCGAGGCCGCCCAGGACACCGTCGCCCAGCTGCGGACGGCGGTGGGCGACGTCGACCCCGACGCCCTGGTCGGCGGCTCCAGCGCCCAGGACCTGGACACCCAGGAGACCGCCGCCCGCGACCTGGTGGTGATCGTGCCGCTGGTGCTGCTGGTCATCACCGTGGTGCTGGCCCTGCTGCTGCGGGCGGTCGTGGCCCCGCTGCTGCTCGTGGCGACGACGGCGCTGAGCACCGCCGCGACCGTGGGCGTGGCCGCGCTGGTCTTCGAGCACCTTTTCGACTTCCCCGGCAGCGACCCGCAGGTGCTGCTCATCGGGTTCGTCTTCCTCGTCGCGCTGGGGATCGACTACAACATCTTCCTGATGACCCGGGCCCGCGAGGAGTCGGTCCGGCACGGGGCGCGGGAGGGCGTGCTGCGGTCGCTGGCGGTCACCGGCGGGGTGATCACCAGCGCGGGACTGGTGCTGGCGGCCACCTTCGGCGCGCTCACCGTGCTGCCGCTGGTCATCCTCATCCAGCTCGGGTTCCTCGTCGGCTTCGGCGTGCTGCTCGACACCTTCGTCGTCCGGTCGCTGCTGGTGCCGTCGGCGGTGCACCTGATCGGCGACAGGGTCTGGTGGCCCGGGAAGCTCGCCCAGGGCCCCACCGGGCCGGCCGAGCCCGCGGCGGAACGCGGGCTGGAGCGGGTCTGATCCGGCCGAGTGCGCAGTTGCGGTCGCCGACACGCAGCGGCGCGCCAGGCCGAGACCACAACTACTCACTGGGCCTTCGCGAGTGGGTGGCAGGCTGCTCCCGTGGAGACCTTGCGCGTGGCCGTCCTGGGGCCCGGAGGCGTCGGTGGGCTGCTGGCCGCCCTGCTGGCGCGGGACGGGCACGCGGTCACGTGCCTGGCGCGGCCGGCGACCGCCGCCCGGCTCGACGGGCACGGCCTGCGCGTGCGCAGCGACCGGTACGGCGAGCTGACGGCGCGGGTCCGCGGCGCCGAGCGGCTGGACGGGCCGGTCGACGTCCTGCTGGTGACGACGAAGGCCACCCAGCTCGACGAGGCGCTCGACCGCGTGCCGGCCGCCGTGCTGGGGGACGCCGTCGTCGTGCCGCTGCTCAACGGCGTCGAGCACCTGGCCGCGCTGCGCGGGCACTACCCCGCGGCCCGGGTGGTCGCCGGCACCATCCGGGTGTTCGCCTCCCGCCCCGCCCCCGGCGAGGTGCGCCACGAGGGGCAGCTGTGCGCGGTGCAGCTGGGCCCGGGGGCCGAGGCGCTGGCCGCTGCCCTGACCGCCGCCGGGGTGGACGTCGCCGTGCGCCCCGACGAGGCCGGGCTGCTGTGGGACAAGCTGTGCTTCCTGGCCCCCATGGCGCTGCTGACCACGCGGTACGCGGCCGACCTCGGCGCGGTGCGCCGGGAGCACGGCGACGAGTTCACCGCCGCCATCGCCGAGGTGGCCGCGGTCGCCCGGGCTGACGGGGCGGCCGGCGACGCCGCGGCGACGCGCGCGTTCGCCTGGTCGCTGCCCGACGGCATGCGCTCGTCGATGCAGCGGGACGCCGAGGAGGGGAGCCCCACCGAGCTCGAGGCGATCGGCGGCGCGGTGCTTCGGGCGGCCGACCGGCACGGCATCGCCGTCCCGGTCACGCGGCGGATCGTGGAGGAGCTGCGCGCCCGCCTGCGGTGAGCTCAGCCGGCGGTGAAGATCCAGGTCAGCACGGCGCCGCCCACCACCACCCAGAGCAGCGGCACCCGGTTCACCCAGCGGGCCGCGGCCTCGTGACGGGTGCCGAACAGCACCCAGGCGGTGACGGTCGTGCCCACGGCCACGAACGGATAGCCGAACCAGGCGTAGATCAGCAGCGCGGCGAGCGTCGTGCCCGCGCTGCCCGCTGCCATGACCCCGCCGACGGCGACCATGAACCACGGCAGCAGGAAGAGGACGTAGAGCCCCTGCAGCACGCCCAGCTCGATCGCGGCGCGGCGCCGGGCCGACGGATCGACGGATCGACGGTGGGCACCGGTACGGGCGGGGTCCGGACGGTCACAGCGCCGGAGCGTAGCGGCGCGGAACCGTTGCGTGGCTGCCCGCAGCGGCGCGCCGCGTTGATCATCGTCATCCGGCGGCCCGGCACGCCGATGACGGCCACCAGATGACGATGATCACGCCTGAGGGGCGGTCAGCTCCCGGAGGCGCGCACCCCCGCCAGCCACTCCCCGGCCTCGGCGAACGCCGCGTCGGACGACCCCGCCGGCACCGCCCGGTTCTCCCGGCCGTCGGCGCGGGCGTACGAGCCCAGGAAGCGCACGTCGTCGCACACCCGGTGCAGCGCGGCCAGCGCCTCCCCCACGCGGGAGTCGGCGACGTGCCCCTCGCAGTCCAGGGAGAACGAGTAGACGCCGAGCCGCTGCCGGGTGGGGCGCGACTCGAGGCGGGTCAGGCTGATGTCGCGGACGGCGAACTCGCGCAGCACGTCCAGCAGCGCACCGGTGCGGTCACCGACGACGACGGTCAGCGAGGTCTTGTCGTTGCCGGTCGGCGCGGGCAGCAGGCCGGGGGGCTGCACGAGGACGAACCGGGTGACGGCGCCCGCGGTGTCGGCGACGTCGTCGGCGAGCACCTCGAGCCCGTAGCGCTCGGCGGCGATCGCCGCGCAGACGGCGGCGTCCACCTCGCCGGCCGCCACCGCCGCCGCGGCCGCGGCGGTCGAGGAGGAGGGCACCGGCCGGATCCCCGGCAGCAGGCCGGCCAGCCGCCCGCTCGTCTGGGCGAGGGCGTGCGGGTGGCTGGCCACCGACCGGACGTCGGCGAGCGCCGTCCCCGGGCGGACGGCGAGGACGAACGCCACCTCCAGGTACACCTCGCGGGTGATCAGCAGCGGGTCGCCGTCGGCCAGCCCGTCCATCGTGGCCGGCACCGACCCCTCGACGGAGTTCTCCAGCGGCACGAGGGCGGCGTCGGCGTCCCCCGAACGGACGGCGGCGAGCGCCGCGGCGACACTCGGCTGGGGGTCCCGGCGTCCCCCGGGGGTGGCGATCGCCCTGCTCAGGGCCGCTTCGGCGAAGGTACCCTCGGGCCCCAGGTAGGCGAACCGCATCGACGACGGAGTGGGTGGCATCCCGGGCACCCGACGAGGGTAGTGCGCACGGGACGACGTGGTCGCCCGGCCCGGGTAGCGGTGCCGGGGACCCGGTACCACCGGCCCTCCTGGGCCCCACTGCGGAGGGAGGGATGCGTGAGCCCCGGACCGGCCCGTGTCGCCCCCGGCGACCTGCAGAGCGCCCTCTGGCGGCTGCTCGACGCCAGCGACCGGGAGGACCCCGCCCCCTTCCTGGCCCTCGCCGACCGGGCCGACGAGGACTTCCCCGACTCCTCGTGGCCGACGTGGCAGGCCTGGCGGCACGCGTTCGGCGCCCGCCGCGCGCTGGTGGACGGCGACCCCGCGGCCGCGGCGGCCGCGATGGCGGCGGCCCGCGAGCAGCTCGACGCCTGCCCCGCCTCCGCCGGGACGGCGCTGCTCATGGCCTACCTGGCGCACGTCGAGACGACCGCCGACCACCTCGACGCCGCGATGCTGCTCGCCGTCGACGCCAGCCTGCTCACCGACAGCCCGTCGCTGCCGCCCTCGCGCGCCCTGCTGCAGGCGCACCGCTGGCTGTCGCTGACCCTCTCCGGCCTGGACCTGGAGGAGCTCGCCGTCCACCACGCGGTCCGCGGGCACCAGGTCGCCGCGGCGCTGCCGGACGTCGGCGACCGCGGGCTGCTCCTCCTGCTCTCCGCCCGCCAGCACGTCGAGCTGGCCCAGACGATGCGCCGCCGCGGGGAGGTCGAGCGCGCCGCCGAGCTGGCCGGCGAGGCGATCACCTGCGCCACCGCCGCGCGGGAGCTGGACTGGTCGCCCGAGCAGGCCGACGCCGACCTGCTCGACGTCGTGCAGGCCTGGGCGCTGATGTGCGCCGGCGACCCCGATGCCGCGGTCGGGCCGCTGCGCCGGGTCCGGCGGGCGCTGCAGCGCGAGGGCGGGCTGTGGCTGCGCGGGTACGCCGACCTGGCGCTGTCCCGGGTGCTGTCGGCGGTGGCCGCCCGCGACGGCCGCACCGGCCCCGGCGAGGAGGCCATCGACCTGCTGGTCGACGCGTCCGGGGCGTTCGCCGCCGCCGGTGACCGCCGCCGCTACCGGCAGAGCCTGCTGGAGCTGGGCCAGGGCAGCGCCGACCTGGGGCGCCCCGCCGAGGCGCTGCACTGGCTGGAGGCCTACCGCGCCGACACCGGCCGCGCGCACGCCCGCAGCCGGGAGCTGTGGGCGGAGATGTTCGTGCGCCGCAGCCGGCTGCGGGAGGCCGAGCGGCAGGAGGCGGTGCTGCGCCGGCACGCGCTGGAGGACCCGCTCACCGGGCTGGGCAACCGGCGCAGCGCCGAGCGCCGGCTGGGCGCGATGCGGCTGGGCGAGGAGCCGCTGTCGCTGGCCGTCGTCGACGTCGACCGGTTCAAGGAGGTCAACGACGACACCTCGCACACCCACGGCGACGCCGTGCTGCGCCGGGTCGCCGACCTGCTGCGCGAGCACAGCCGGACCGGTGACGAGGTCTACCGCTGGGCCGGCGACGAGTTCCTCGTGGTGCTGCCCACCGCGACCGAGGCCCAGGCCGTGGTGGTCATGGAGCGGCTGCGGTCGGCCGTCGCGGAGGCGGACTGGGGCGACCTGCAGCTCTCGGCGCCGGTGACGGTCAGCATCGGGGTGGCGACGGCGCCGGCGGCGGCCGAGGGGCAGCCCGGCCCGGTCGCCGGGTGGCGCTCGCTGTTCGACACCGCCGACCTGCACCTCTTCTCCGCCAAGCGCCTCGGCCGCAACCGGGTGCGCGCGCACGGCCCGACCGAGGCGCCGGCGAACCGGGGGGCTGGCGGGTGACCACGCTGCACGCGTGGGACGGGAGGGACGCAGCGGACGGACGACGGCGCGTTCCCGGTGACGTCCTCGACACGCTCGGTGACGACATGCACAGTGCGCTGGTGCCACCGGGAGCCCTGCACCAGCGGGTGACCGCCGCCCTCAGCAACTGGCAGCTCGACGACGCCGAGCGGCTGCTCGCCGGGGTCGAGCGCGACCCCTCGCCCTACGTCGCCGCCACCCCCGCGGCCGACGCGCCCGAGGGCACCCCGGCGTCGCTGGGCCGCGCCTGGGCCGACACCCTGCGCGCCGAGCTCCTGGTGCGCCGGCTGCGCGTCGCCGGGTTCACGCTCGTGGGCGACCCGGTCTCCGCCACCGAGCCCGCGCTCGACCTGCACGCCGGGGTCGCCGGGCTGATCGACGGCGCCGCCGACGGCTCCCCCGGCACCCCGGACGCCGACCCGCGTGCCGAGCAGGCCTCCCGCGCGGCCCTGGCGATCGCGCTGGTCCGCTCGGCGAAGGCCGCGTTCGACGCCGCCGACGACGCGCTGCAGCGGGCCGCGGGCCTCGCCCGGCACGCCCGCATCGAGCTGCTGTCGCGGCGCATCGACGCCGCCATGGACGAGGCGGTGGAGGCCGCGAGCCTGCTCGACCCGGACCTCGCCCCCGGCCCGCTGCTCGTCGACACGCTCGGCACGCTCGCCGGCGTGCTCGCCGACCTCGAGCTGATGCCGCTGGCGCTGGACTACCAGCGGCGCGCCCTGGAGGCGGCGCAGGCGGTGGCGGCCGACCCCGCCGGCGAGCCCGACCCCGACGTGCTCGTCGCCGTCGCCGCCACCCGGCTCGGGGAGCTCTGCGCCGAGCTCGGCGAGGGGCTCCTGGACGACGGCGCCCTCGAGTCGGCCGCGCCCTACTTCGCCGAGGCGCGGGCGCTGGCCGAGCAGGCGCTGGTGCAGCTGCCGCCGGAGTCGCCCGGCGTCGTGGCGGCCCAGGTCGTGCACGGGTGGGCCCTGGTGGGCATGGGCGAGCAGGCGGCGGCGGTCGGCCCGCTGCGCGCCGCCGTCCGGCTGGCCACCGCCACCGCCGACCGCGACCGCACCGCCTCCGCCGAGCTGGCCCTCGGCCGGGCGCTGCGCCGGCAGGGCGAGGGGCAGGCCGCCGACGAGCACCTGGTCGCCGCGCTCACCCTGGCCACCGAGCACGGCCTGCCCCGGGTGCGCCGGGCCGCGCTGCGCGAGCTGTGCACCCTGCACGCCGACCTCGACGACGCCGGGCGGGCGCTCCCCTACCTGCAGGCCTACCTCGCCGACGAGCTGGACCGGGTCGACGAGCGCCGCACCCGCTGGGTGGAGCTGTTCGGCCGGCGCAAGAGCCTGCTGGAGACCGAGCGCGCCGCGGGGCAGCTGCGCCGGCAGGCCTACGAGGACCCGCTGACCCACCTGCCCAACCGGCGCTACGCCGAGGCGCGGCTGGACGGGCTGCTCGCCGCCGGCGACGTGCCGGCGCTGGCCGTGGTCGACGTCGACAACTTCAAGGCGATCAACGACACCGCCGGGCACCCGGCCGGCGACGCCGTGCTGCGCACCATCGGCGAGCTGCTGGTCGCCGGCGTGCGCGACACCGACGAGGTGTGCCGCTGGGCCGGCGACGAGTTCGTGATCCTGCTGCCCGAGACCACCGCGGAGCAGGCCGAGCGGGCGCTGGAGCGCATCCGGGCCTCGGTCGCGCGCTACCCGTGGGTCGACCTCGGCCTCGACGTCCCGGTGACGATCAGCGCCGGCATCGCCTCGGCCACCCGCGGCGACGACCGCAAGACCCTGTTCGCCGCCGCCGACGGGGTGCTCTACGACGCCAAGCGCAGCGGCCGCGACCGCGTCGTCCGGCTCTCCGCGCTCACGCAGACGCGGGTCGCCGACGACGCCGCCCCGGCCTCCGGCGCGCCGGCCCCGCGGTCCACCCCGGCCGACGACGCCGCCCGCGCCACCGCCGCCGTCCGCGAGGAGGCGGCCGGGTTCGCCGCGCTGCTGGGCGCCCCGCACCCCCCGCTGGGCCGCGCCCACCCGGGCGAG
>NZ_SSXA01000109.1 GCF_021698975.1 Blastococcus sp. KM273128
GGCGTGCACCATCTGCCCGTTGCCGATGTACATCCCGACGTGGCTGACCGGCGAGTAGTAGAAGAGCAGGTCGCCGGGCCGAACGCCTTCGACTGCTCGGGCCTCGTGCAGTACGCCTACGCGGCCGCCGGCATCAGCCTGCCGCACTCGAGCCGGATGCAGTCGACGATGGGCACCCCGGTTCCCCTCTCGGCGCTGCAGCCCGGCGACCTGCTCTTCTACTACTCGCCGGTCAGCCACGTCGGGATGTACATCGGCAACGGGCAGATGGTGCACGCCTCCACCTACGGCATGCCGGTGAAGGTGGCGTCGATCAACTCGATGGGCGACGCCCCCTTCGCCCGGCGCATCGCCTGACGGCTCCCCGGCGCGCGGGCGGCCCGGCCGCCAGCGCGCCGGGACCTCGGCGACGGCGGCGCAGGCCGCTCGTGGGACGATCGCGACCCGTGCGGGTCGGGACGGGGGGCGGGCTGCCCCGCGAGGTCAGGGTCCTGGCGGTCATCGCCTTCGTCGTCGCCCTCGGCTTCGGCATCGTCGCGCCGGCCATCCCGCTGTTCGCGCGCTCGTTCGGCGTGGGGACCACCGCCGTCGGGCTGGCGGTCAGCGCCTTCGCCTTCTTCCGCTTCGTCTCCGCGTTCAGCGGCGGCACCCTCGTCGAGCGGTTCGGCGAGCGGCTGGTGCTCGCCTCCGGGCTGGTGATCGTCGCCGTCACCACCGGGCTCGCGGGGCTCGCCGGCTCCTTCCCGCTCTTCCTCGGGCTGCGCGCCGCCGGCGGCATCGGCAGCGCCATGTTCACCGTGGCCGCGCTGTCGCTGCTGCTGCGGGTGGCCCCGCCGTCGCACCGCGGCCGGGCCGCCGCCACCTGGCAGGGCGGCTTCATCCTCGGCGGCATCGCCGGCCCCGCCGCCGGCGGTCTGCTCGCCGAGCTCTCCCCGCGGTTGCCGTTCTTCCTGTACGCCGGTTTCCTGCTGGTCGCCGGCGCGGTCGGCATCGCGCTGCTGCGCTCCGCCGAGCCCGACCCGGCCGCGCCCGCGGCCGCCGACGTCGCCGGGCCCGACCTCGACGCCGAACCGGTCCGGCTGGGCAGCGCGCTGCGCTCCCGCATCTACCTGGCCGCGCTGGTGGCGAACTTCGGCGTCGGCTGGGTGCTGTTCGGCGTCCGCAACTCGCTCGTGCCGCTGTACGTCACCGAGGAGCTGGGGCGCACGGTGGCCTGGGCCGGGGCGGGCCTGCTGGCCGGCTCGCTGGCCCAGGCGCTGGGGCTGCTCCGCTCGGGCCGGCTGGTCGACGCGTGGGGACGGCGGCCGTCGCTGGTCCTCGGGGCGGCGCTGGCGACCGCGGCCATGGCGGTGCTCGTGCTGCCTCCGGCGATCTGGGCGTTCCTGGTCTCCATGGCGGTCTTCGGGCTGGGCGCCTCGCTGCTGGCCAGCGCACCGGCGGCGCTGGTCGGCGACCTCAGCGGCGGGCGGGGCGGCCGCGTCGTCGCCGTCTTCCAGATGTCGGCCGACCTCGGCGCGATCGCCGGCCCGCTGGTCGCGGGCTGGCTCACCGACGTGGCCGGCTTCCAGGTGGCCTTCGGCGTGAGCACCGCCGTCCTGGCCGCGGGGCTCGTCGGCGGGCTGGCGATCCCGCGGGCGGCGCGCGCCCCGGCCGCGGCAGGGGCGCGCGCCGTCTGACCGGTCAGCGGCTCCGGTACAGCCGCGTGGTGATCGGCAGGAACACCAGCGCCAGCGCCGCGGCCACGGCCAGCGAGACGAGGATCGCCGGCACGTCGGGCTCGCCGGCCATGAGCGACCGCGACGCCGTCGCCAGGATCGAGATGGGGTTGACCTCGACGAACGCCTGCAGCGGCCCGGGCAGGGTGGCCGGGTCGACGAAGACGTTGGACAGGAACGTCAGCGGGAAGATGCCCATGAAGCCGGCATTCATGACGGCGTTGGGGCTGCGCAGCAGTAGGCCGAGCACCGAGAACGCCCACGACAGCCCGAACGAGAAGACCACCACGAGGGCGAGCGCGGCGAGGGCGCCGGAGACCCCCGCGTCCGGCCGGTAGCCCAGCAGCACGCCGACGACGATGATCACCGTGCCGGCCACGACGTACCGGACGCTGTCGCCGAGCAACGCCCCCAGCAGCGGCGCCGGCCGCCAGATGGGCAGCGAGCGGAAGCGGTCGACGACGCCCTTGGTCAGGTCGGTGTTCAGCGAGATGCCGGAGTAGACGGTGGTGAACAGCACGGACATGACCAGCAGGCCGGGCAGCGTGTAGTCCAGGTAGGCGCTGGTGGAGCCGGCGATGGCGCCGCCGAACAGGTACGTGAACATCAGCAGGAACATCACCGGCGTGACCGTGACGTCCAGCAGCTGCTCGGGCACGTGCTTGACCTTCAGCATGCCGCGCCACCCGAACGTGAGCGCCGTCTGCAGCGGCCCCGGCCGTGGCGGCCGCTCCGTGCCGGCGATCGCCCGGCGCACCGCCGCGGTGTCGGCGTCCGTGGTCACGGTGGTCATGACGTCTGCTCCTCGAGGGTGGGGGCGGATCCGGGCGGCTCCTCCGCGCCGCGCCCGGTGAGGGCCAGGAAGACCTCGTCCAGGCTGGGCTGGTCGAGCGAGAAGTGGGCCAGGCCGATGCCGGCCCGGGCCAGCTCGGCCACCGCGACGGCGGCCCGGGCCGGGTCGGGGCAGGTGGCCGACAGCACCGCCGGGTCCGGTTGCAGCGAGACCGGGCCCAGCGCGCGCTCGAGCACGCCCGCCGCGTCCGGCCGGCGGTCCAGGTCGAGCAGCCGCACGTGCAGCGCCCCCGTGCCCACCGAAGCCTTGAGCTGCGCCGGCGTCCCCTCCGCGATGACCCGGCCGCGGTCGATCACCGCGATCCCGTCGGCGAGCTGGTCGGCCTCCTCCAGGTACTGCGTGCAGAGCAGGATCGTGGTGCCCCCGGCCACCAGCGCGCGGGCGATCTCCCACACCTGGTTGCGCGACCGCGGG
Organism: Blastococcus sp. KM273128; assembly: GCF_021698975.1. Taxonomy (GTDB): domain Bacteria; phylum Actinomycetota; class Actinomycetes; order Mycobacteriales; family Geodermatophilaceae; genus Blastococcus. The sequence goes on from NZ_SSXA01000109.1 coordinate 2,983, forward strand.
TCCAGCCCGGTGGTCGGCTCGTCGAGGAACATCAGCCGCGGGGTGACGACGATGCTCGCCGCGATGTCCAGCCGGCGCCGCATGCCCCCGGAGTAGTGCTTGACCAGCTTGCCGGCGGCCGTGGCGATGCCGAAGGCCTCCAGCAGCTCGTCGGCGCGGGCCCGCGCCCCGGCGCGGGAGAGCCCGAGCAGCCGGCCGAGCAGGACCAGGTTCTCGCGGCCGGTGAGCTCCTCGTCGACCGAGGCCAGCTGGCCGGTGAGGCTCACCTCCGCGCGGACGGCGTCGGCCTCGGTGACGACGTCGTGGCCGAGCACCCGCGCGCTGCCGGAGTCGGGGCTGATGAGCGTGGCGAGCATGCGGATGGTCGTGGTCTTCCCCGCCCCGTTGGGGCCGAGGACGCCGTAGACGGTTCCCGCCGGGACGGCGAGGTCCAGCCCCGCCACCGCGGTGGTCGCCCCGTAGGACTTGGTCAGCGCCGTCGCCTCGACGGCCAGGGGTGCGTGCAGCGACATGGGTACCTCACCCGGGTTCGCGTCGTGCGGTTGCCTCGTGGTGGAGACCGACTCTCCCCGCCGGGCTCATCGGCGGCGAGCGAGTTTTCTCCCGCGGTCGGCAAGGGAAGGGCCAGAAACCTGCGGGTGGGCCGTGTGACGCCCGGCGCACCGGGGAAGGGCACAGCGGAGCGCGCCGGGGTCGCCGCGGACCGGAGCCGGTCGGCGCTCGCCCGGACGGACGCGACCCGCCGCGAGGAGGCACGCACGGATGGACATCGCCGCGATGCGGGCCAGCTTCGCCAAGGCGGCGGCCACCGGCGACGAGGCCCCCCTGTACTTCTACTCGCACCTGTTCCTGAGCCACCCCGAGACCCGGGCGATGTTCCCCGTGTCGATGGCCCACCAGCGCGACCGGTTCTTCCACGCGCTGGGCGAGGTGGTGTCGCGCGTCGACGACCTCGACGCCCTGGTGCCGATCCTCAAGCAGCTCGGCCACGACCACCGCAAGTTCGGCACCCTGCCCGCGCACTACCCGGCGGTCATGCCCAGCCTGCTGGCCACGCTGGAGCACTTCGACGACGAGTGGGACGAGCACCGGGCCCGCACCTGGACCGAGGCCTACGAGCTCGTCGCCGCGGTGATGATCCAGGGTGCCGAGGAGTCCGCGGACCAGCCGGCGACCTGGCGGGCCGAGGTGGTGGCGCACGAGCGCCGGGCGATCGACGTGGCGGTGCTGCAGGTGCGCCCCGAGGTGCCCGTGAACTACCTGCCCGGGCAGTCGATGTCGCTGGAGATCGACCGCCGCCCGCGGCTGTGGCGCTACTACTCCCCCGCCAACGCGCCCCGCGACGACGGCACGCTGGAGCTGCACGTGAAGGCGCGCCCCGGCGGCCCGGTCAGCACCGCGCTGGTCCGCAGCACCGAGGTGGGCGACCTGATGCGGCTGGGCCCGCCGCTCGGCGAGCTCACGCTGGCGGACGACTCCGACCGCGACCTGCTGCTCGTCGCCGGAGGCATGGGGCTGGCGCCGCTGAAGGCGCTGGTCGACCAGGTGGCCCGGCAGGGCCCGGCGCGCCGGGTCGACCTCTTCGTCGGCGCCCGCACCGAGGACCACCTCTACGACCGCGCGGCGATCGCGGAGCTGCAGGCCGCCCACCCGTGGCTCACCGTCACCTGCGCGGTCTCGGACGACGCCCTGTCCGGGCTGGAGCACGGTGACATCGGCGACGTCGTCCTCCGGCACGGGCCGTGGCTCAGCCGGGAGGTGTTCGTGGCAGGCCCGGTGCCGATGGTGGAGGCGACCGTCGGGGGGCTCCTGGCGCACGGCGTGCCGCGGGAGCGGGTGCGCAGCGAGGTGTTCGCCCCCAGCCGACCGGGGCCCAGTGCCGAGGGGAAGGTGACCGAATGACCAGCACCGAGACGTCCGGGACCGGAGGGGCTGCCCGACGGCTGTCGCCGGAGCAGATCCGGGGCGCGCGGTTCACCTCGGGATCGATGCTGCACCCCGGCTACGACCAGTCCGAGGTCGACCGCTTCCGGGACCTGGTCGCCGCGGAGGTGGGCAGCCTCGTGGGCGAGCGCGACGACCTCCGGCGCCAGGTCGCCGAGCTCCAGCAGCGCCTGTCGGGCACCGCGGTGCCCGAGCCGCCCAGCGAGCAGGCGGTCAAGATCCTCGCCAGCGCCCAGCAGACGGCCGACGAGTACGTCGCCGAGGCCGAGGACTTCAGCCGGCAGATGACCGCGGAAGCCCGTGACCAGTACGAGGAGCAGCTGCGGCTGGCGCGCGAGAACGCCGGCGCCATCATGCAGGCGGCCCAGGAGGCCGCCGCCCGGCTCGCCCTGCCCGGCGGCGGGGACGGCGACACCACCGCCGGCCAGCGCACGACCGCCGAGCTGGAGGAGCAGGTGGCTTTCCTCAAGGCGTTCGCCCAGGCCTGCCGGGCGCAGCTGCGCGCCTACCTCGAGGCCCTGCTCAGCGACGTCGAGACCGAGTGGGGGCGGGTGGACCCCGCGCTGGCCCCCGAGGCGCTCGCCGCCGCCCAGGCCGGACGGCGCCCCGGCGGCACCGCCGCCCCGCAGACGGCGTTCCACGGCAACAGCGCCGCCGGACCGGCGGAGGTCCAGGCGGAGGAGGCGGAGCGGACCGCGACCGCGGGGGCGCGCGCCACCGGCGGCTGACCCACCGGCCACCGAGCGCACCGGGCGGCTCGGCCCCGGGATGATCTTCCGGCGCGGTAGGTTCTCCCCCGAACCGCACCCCGCCGGGAGGCCTCGCGATGCCCGATGTGCTGCTCGTCCTCCTCGTCGTCGTCCTCGTGGCGCTCGCGGTGCTCGCCGTGGTGGTGCTCGTGCTCCGCCGGCGCAACCTGGCGCGGGCCGCGGCGCCGCGCCCCCGGGTCGACCCGCTGGCGGACGAGCCCGACCTCTACGACCCGCACGCCATCGGCGTCGGCGACGTGATCACCTACGCCGGCATCGACCACGTCGTCCGCGGCACGATCGTGCTGGAGGAGGGCGGGATGACCTGGCGCGAGCACCTGCTCGACGGCTCGACCGGCCGCCGCTGGCTGACCGTGGAGGACGACGAGGGCGACCTCGAGATGACCCTGTGGATGCGCCGCGAGGGCACGAACCTGACCCCCGACGGCGACGTGGTCCTGGACGACCGCGTGCACCGGCAGGTCGAGCGGGGGCGGGCGAGCTACACGGCCGAGGGCACGACCGGCACCCCGCCCAGCGGCACCGTGGACTACGCCGACTACGCGACGGCGGACCGGACCGGGCTGATCGCCTTCGAGCGCTGGGCACCCACCCAGTCCTGGGAGGTCTCCACGGGGCGGGCCGTCAGCCGCGGCGAGCTCACCGTCTACCACCGGACGCCCGGGACATGAGCGTGCACCAGCTCGACGTCGCCCCCCGCGACGTCTCCGCCGCGGCGCTCGGGCTGCTGCTCGACGGGCCGGCCCCCGAGCCGCTGGCGCAGCTGCGGCTGACCGGCGCGGCCGGCGCCTCCCTCACCCTGGGCGTGCTCGGCGCCTCGCACGTGGTCTCCGCCGACGCCGGCGGCCGGCGGATCACCGAGGAGGTCTCCTGCGACGCCGTCGCCGCGGGGGGCAGCCCGCTCCCCGCGGAGCTGCGCTCGGGTGGCTACGCGTTCACCTCGGCGACCACCACCGCGACGCGGGACGAGCTCGACGCGACCGCCGCGCGGCTGCGGGTCCGGGCCGCCGGCGACCCGGCCTGGCTCTGCGGCGCCTTCCCGGGCGCGCACGACGCGCTGACCGCCCTCACCGCGCAGCCGCTGGCGGGCGGCGGCTGGGCCTGGCAGACCTGGCACCTCTACCCCGCCGGCGCCTCCGGCGAGGTGGTCACGACGCGGACGAGGTGGGCGCCGTGAGCCCGGCCCGCCGGCTGGCGGTGCTGCTGCTCACCGCCGTCCTGCTCGCCGGGTGCGGCAGCGGGACCCGGGTCCGCGACTTCCTCGACGGCACCTACGAGCGGACCAGCACCGACGACGACACCTGGGTCTACTCCTCCCCCGACCCGGTGGGCACCACGACCGCGGCGATCGCCGACGCGGTGCGGCCGGCCGAGCGGCAGGCCGACGGCGGCAACGAGTACCTCCGCTACGACGACGACATCGTCATCGTGAGCGCGGCCGCCGGGGGCAGCACCGTGCGCGTCGAGGATCTCGACGGCCGATACCGCAGCGGCTTCTTCGCCTTCCTCGGGCCCGGCTTCCGCCCCGGCTCGCCCGCCGGCACCGGTGGCGGCGGCGGCCCGGGCGACGGCAAGTGACCGGCCGATCCCCCACCCCGACCTCAGGAGAGTTCCCGACGTGACCACGACCTGGCAGGCCCTCGAGTTCGGCACGGTCGAGGGCGGGGCGCTGCTCGACGGCGTCCTGGCGACGCTGCTGTGGTTCGTGATCGGCGTCGGCGTGCTCGCGCTCGGCTTCCTCGCGCTGGACCTGCTCACCCCCGGGAACCTGCGCACCCAGGTGTACGTCGACCACAACCCCAACGCGGCGATCCTGCTGGGCGCCAACCACGTCGCCCTGGCGATCATCGTCGTCACCGCGATCATGACCAGCGCCGACAGCCTCGGCCAGGGCCTGGTCGACGCCGCCGTGTACGGGCTCGTCGGGGTGGTGCTGCAGGCCGTGGCGCTGCGCCTGCTCGACGCCCTGATCCCCGGCGACGTCCGCGCCATGGTGAACGAGCCCCGGATGCGCGGCTCGGCCTGGGCCGTGGGCATCAGCCTGGTGGCGATCGGCGCGGTGAACGCCGCCGCGCTGTCGTGACGCCGTGACGACGTCGGCGGAGCAGGTGGAGGTGCCGGCGCCGGCCCGGGGTGGCGCCGTGCGCTCGCGGCCGCTGCTGCTGGCCGCCGTCGCCGTCTGCGCCGCCTGCGGGCTGGTCTACGAACTGGTGCTGCTGACCCTGTCGGCGAGCCTCGTCGGTGGTGGGATCACCCAGACCTCGCTCATCGTCGCCGGGTTCGTCGCCGCGCTCGGCGCCGGCGCGCTGCTGGTGAAGCCCTTCCTGCCGCACGCGGCGACCACCTTCGTCGCCGTCGAGATCCTGCTCGGTGTCGCCGGGGGGCTCAGCGCCGTCACCCTGTACGTGTCGTTCTCCTTCTACGGCACGAGCACCGCCGTGCTGCTCGTCGCGACCGCCGTCCTGGGCGTCCTGGTCGGCGCCGAGGTGCCGCTGCTGATGACGCTGCTGCAGACCGGCCGCGAGGGCATCGACGCCGAGGGCAGCGGCAAGGTGCTGGCCGACCTCAACGCCGCGGACTACGCCGGCGCGCTCCTCGGCGGGCTGGTGTGGCCCTTCCTGCTGCTGCCGGTGGCCGGCCAGGTGCGCGGCGCGGCGATCACCGGCCTGGTGAACCTGCTCGCCGCCGCGGTGGTGTGCGGCCTGCTGCTCCGGCGGCAGATGACCCCCCGGGCGCGGCGCGCGGCCACCGGGGCGCTGCTCGCGGCGGCAATGCTGCTCGGCACGCTGCTGGTGCAGGCACGGGACATCGAGACGACCGCGCGCCAGCGGCTGTACGCCGACCCGGTGGTGCTCGCCGAGCGCTCCGCCTACCAGGAGATCGTGCTGACCGAGCGCTCCGGCGACCTGCGGCTGTACCTGGACGGCGACCTGCAGTTCTCCAGCCGCGACGAGCACCGGTACACCGAGTCGCTGGTGCACCCGGTGCTGGCCCGCGACCCCGCCCGGGTGCTGGTCCTGGGCGGCGGTGACGGGCTCGCCGCCCGGGAGGTGCTGCGCCACCCCTCGGTGCGCGAGGTGGTGCAGGTGGAGCTCGATCCCGAGGTGGTCCACCTGGCCCGCACCCGGCTCGCCCCGCTCAACGCCGGGGCGCTCGACGACCCGCGCGTGCAGGTGGTCGTGGAGGACGCGTTCCGCTGGCTGCGCTCGCCGGCCGCCACCGGCTTCGACGCAGTGGTCGTGGACATGCCCGACCCCGACACCCCGGTGCTCGGGCGGCTGTACTCCACCGAGTTCTACGGCCTGGTCGCCGCCGCCCTCGCGCCGGGCGGGCTGGTCACCGTGCAGGCCGGCAGCCCGTACTCGACGCCGGACGCCTACTGGCGGACCGTCTCCACCCTCGAGTCGGCCGGGCTGGCGTCGACGCCGTACCACGTGCACGTGCCGAGCTTCGGTGACTGGGGGTTCGCCCTGGCCCAGCAGGGGCAGCGACCGCCGGACCTGGTCCTCTCCCCGGGGGCGCCGCCCACCCGGTTCCTCGACGCGGCGGTGCTGGCGGCGGCCGGCGTCTTCCCCGCCGACCGCCCGCGGCAGCGGCTGGAGCCCTCGACCCTGGACCGGCCGCTGGTCGTCGACGACATGCGCGGCGGCTACGTCGGCTGAGGGGTCGGGGGCCGACCGGTGAGCAGGGTCGGCCGACGCCTGGAGCGTCGTGGGGGCTCGGACGCCGTCGGCCGGCCCGCTGGCCCTCCCCCGCCCGGTGTCCCGGAG
>NZ_SSXA01000110.1 GCF_021698975.1 Blastococcus sp. KM273128
GCCGGCGCGGGCGTGCTCGACGAGGAGTTGGTTGATGCGTTCCTGGGCCATGGCGCGGCCGCGGGGGAGCTTGGCGGCGTCGATGATCTCGACCTCGGGAGGCAGGGCGGCCAGCAGGGGCTGGGGGGCGAGGTGGTCGGCGACGACGACGTCGGCGGTGGCCAGCGCCTGGCGGCCGCGGACGGTGATCAGGCCGGGGTCGCCGGGGCCGCCCCCGACCAGCACCACGCTGCCGCCGGTCGTGTGCTCGCGCCGGCGCACCGCGAGGGTGCCGTCGGCCAGCCCGGTGAGGACGCCGTCGCGGAGCCCGGCCGCCGCGCGCTGGTCGTCACCGTGCACCGCCACGACCAGGTCACCGGCGCGCCCGGTGACCGGCAGGTCGGCGCTTGCCGCCGGCGAGCCGTCGATACCGGCGCAGAACACCCGCTCCCGCTCGGCGTCGGCGAGCACGGCGGCGTCGACGTCCGGGTCGCCGGTCGCCGCGAGGGCGAACCACGCCCCGGCGAGGTCGCCGGTGGCGTAGGGCCGCGCGGACCACGACAGCCGCCCGGCCGCGGCCGCCGACTCGAGCGCCGGGGTGACCGCGGGGCTGACCACCACCACCTGCGCGCCCGCGGCCAGCAGGCCGGCCGCACCGCGGTGCGCGGCGGCCCCGCCGCCGACGACGACCACGCGCCGCCCGGTCAGCCGCAGCCCGACCGGGTGCGGCGCGTCGAGGGTGGTCACGGTTCCTCCTGGGAGATCGGGTGGGCGGGTCCGGAGCACCGGGCGACGGCGACGGTCACCCGGCCGTGCACCGTCTTGCCGACCTCCAGCACGCCGCCGGCCAGCAGCGCGGCGGCCTCGGCGACCGACGGCGTGCCGACCCGGCGGGCGACGGCGGCGGACGGCGCGGGGACGGGGACGGCGGCCAGCGCCGCGGCCGAATAACCGGTGAGCGGCCAGCCCCGCTGCGTGGCTGCCCCCACCAGGCCCGGCTCGCGCGCCCGGCTGTCCAGCGTGGCGAGCGCGACCGGCCCGGCCGGGGAGGGGAGCACCGCGTCGACGGCGGCGAGCACCTCGGCGGCGGTCGCACCCGAGGTCAGCCCCACGCCGACGGTCCTCACGTCGGCACCCCGGGGCGGTCGGGGAGCTCGGCCAGCAGCCCGGCGGCGTCCCGGGGGAGCGGCCCATCGGGGAGCAGGCCGAGCGCGCGCAGCCGGGCCCCGACCTCGAGCGCCCACGGGCGGGCCAGCCGCGCGCGGGCGAGCAGGTCGCCGTCGCCGAGGACGTCGCCGGGCGGGCCCTGCACCACGGTGCGGTCGACGACGACGGCGACCTCGTCGGCCCAGCGGAGCGCGAGGTCGACGTCGTGCGTGCTCATCACCACCGTGGAGTCGTGCTCCTGCAGGCGGGCGAGGGCGGCGAGGGTGTCGGCGACGGCGGTCGGGTCGAGCCCCGCGGTCGGCTCGTCGAGGAGCAGCACGCAGGGGCGCATCGCCACCGCGCCGGCGATGGCGACCCGCTTGCGCTCCCCGTAGGAGAGCTGGTGGGTCGGGCGGGCGGCGAGCGGCGAGACGGCGAGCAGGTCGAGCGCCTCGGCGACGCGGGCCCGCACCTCCGCCTCGGAAAGGCCCAGGTTGAGCGGGCCGAAGGAGACGTCCTGGCCGACCGAGGCGCTGAACAGCTGGTCGTCGGGGTCCTGGAGCACCAGTTGCACCACCTGCCGGTGCGCGCGCAGTCCGCCGCGGGTGTGCTGCAGCGGCACGCCGTCGACGGTGACCGCGCCCGCGACCGGCCGCAGCGCCCCGGACAGGCAGCGCAGCAGCGTCGTCTTGCCCGACCCGTTGGCGCCCAGCAGCGCCAGCCGCCGTCCCGGCGGGACCGTCAGCCGCGCACCGTCGAGCACCGGTGCCGCGCCCGGGTACCCGGCGACCAGGCCGGCGGCGGCGAGCGCCCGGTGGCTCACCGCGCCACCAGGGTGAGTGCGGTGATGCCCGCGGGCAGGACCAGCGCGAGCGCGACGAAGGGCCGGGACGAGGGCAGCGCGTCGGGCAGCACCCGGAGGCCGGTCTCCATGCCGCGGCCGGCCAGCCCGTCCTGCATGCGCCGGGCCCGGTCCCACGACCGGGTCAGCACCGCGGCGGCGAGGACCCCGGCGGAGCGGTAGCAGCGGCGGGGGGAGGCCCAGCCCATGCGCGCGGCCTGCGCCTCGCGGATGGTGCCGAGGCTCTCGAGCAGCACGAACACCAGCCGGTAGGTCACGCCCGCGACCTCCACCACCGCCGCGGGGACGCCCAGCCGGCGCAGCGCGGGCAGCAGGTCCGACATCGGGGTGGTGGTGGCCAGCAGCAGCACCGCGGCGCTGCCGGCCACCGCTCGGCCGACGAGCGAGCCGGCCCGATCGGCGGCGTCCGGGGCCCAGCCGACCCCGCCGTCCCCGACCGCGACGACGGCGGTGAGCGCGCCGACGGCGATGAACGCCAGCGGCCAGCGGACGGCCCGGCCGAACGTGCGGGCCGGCACCCGGGCGGGGCCCAGCGCCAGCGCGACGGCGGCCAGCCCGACCAGCACGCTGCCCGGCCAGGCGGGCAGCAGCAGCGCGCAGCCGACCAGGCCGGCGCAGAGCAGCAGCTTGTCGCCGGGCGACCGCCCGCGCCAGGCGCTGCCCCATGCCGCGTCGTCGACCGCCAGCCCCGTCACCGCCGGTCGGCCTCCACCACCGCGCCGGGCGCGGTCGCCGTCCGCCGGCCCCGCAGCCGGCCGAGCACGTAGCCGAGCACGCCGGCGCCGAGCGCCGCCTGCAGGGCGAACAGCCCCGACTCGGTCTCGCCGGCCGGGCTGAAGAGCGAGTCGAACCACGGCTCGTAGCCGCCGGCCTCGAGCTCCTCGGTGACCTGGCCGTCGGCGCCGCCGTACTCCGCACCCGGGTTCACGACCAGCGGGACGGCGAACAGCGCGACGACCGCGAGCACGATCAGGGCGTTGACGAGCGCGCGGCGGGTCACGCGGCACCCCCGGTGGTCGCGGGGACGGCGGCGGGCTGCAGGATCCCGAGCCGCTCGAGCTCGGGGCGGGCGTTGACGGTGAGCACCCGGAACAGCAGGACGCCGAGCAGGCCCTCGCCGATCGCCAGCGGGATCTGGGTGAGCGCGAAGACGCCGAGGAACTTGGCCAGGGCGCCGGTGAGGCCGCTGGCGGCGTCGGGGAACGCCAGCGCGAGCTGCAGCGACGTCATGAGGTAGGTGGCCAGGTCGGCCAGCGCGACGCCGGCGAACACGGCGGGCAGCAGCCCGGCGCCGGCCGCGCGGGTCAGCCGGTAGGCGCCGTACCCCGCCCACGGTCCGACGACGGCGAAGGCGAACGCGTTGGCGCCCAGGGTCGTCAGCCCGCCGTGCGCGAGCAGCAGCGCCTGGAACAGCAGCACCACCGTGCCGAGCAGGGCCATCACCGGTGGCCGGAACAGGATGGCGCCGGGCCCGGTGCCGGTCGGGTGGCTGGAGCTGCCGGTGACGCTGGGCAGCTTGATCGCGCTGAGCACGAAGGTGAAGGCGCCGGCTGCGCCGAGCAGCAGCGTCGACTCCGGGTTCTCCCGCACCTCCTTCACGACCGCGCGGGCGCCGTGCGCGACGAAGGGTGCGGCGGCGAGCGTCCAGCCCAGCGCGTGCCCGGCGGGCAGGAAACCTTCAGCGATGTGCACGGGCGGGCTCCGATCGGACGGCGGGGGTGCAGGCGGTGACGAAGCGCTGGGCCAGCTCGGGGCTGCCGGCCCAGTTCAGGTGCAGGTAGGAGGCGTGCACGCCGCCCTGGACGAACCCCTCGGGTGCGGCGGCGCGCCACTGCCAGGCGGGGGACGGACCGGCCGGGGGATCGGCGTGGGTGCGGTGGAACTCGTGGCCGCGCACCCGGGTGCCGGCGGCGGCGAGCACGGAGCCGGTGGTCGCGACCGCGGCGCGGTAGCCGAGGGTCAGCCGGGGCGCCATCGCCGTCGCCACGTCCAGGACGCCGCACATCGGCACGCCGTCGAGCTCGCGGGCCAGGTAGAGCAGCCCCGCGCACTCGGCGGCGACCGGTGCGCCGCGGGCGGCGAGCGCGGCGACGTCGGCGCGCAGCGACGCGTTCGCCGAGAGCTCCGCGGCGTAGACCTCGGGGAAGCCGCCGCCCACGACCAGGCCGTCGGTGCCGTCGGGCAGCGCCTCGTCCCGCAGCGGGTCGACGGTCACCACCTCGGCGCCGGCCGCGGCGAGCAGTTCGGCGTTCTCCGCGTACCCGAAGGTGAACGCCGGGCCGCCGGCGACGGCGATCCGCGGGCGGCTCCCGGTGGGGGTGACCTCCGCGGCGGGGTCCCAGGGGACGGCGGCGAGGTCGGGAGCGGTGCGTGCCAGCCGCAGGACGGCGTCCAGGTCGACGCCGGCGGCGACCACCTCGCCGAGCCGGCGCACCGTCGCGACCGCCTCGGCCGAGCGCTCGGCCGCCGGCACCAGGCCCAGGTGGCGGGAGGGCGTGTGCAGCTGGTCCAGCCGCCTGATCGCCCCGAGCACGGGGACGCCGGCGGCGCCGAGCGCCTCGCGCAGGATCGCCTCGTGCCGGTCGCTGCCGACCCGGTTGAGGACCACGCCCCCCAGGCGCACCGAGGGGTCGAAGGTGGCGAACCCGTGGACCAGCGCGGCCACCGACCGCGCCTGGGACGAGGCGTCGACGACCAGCACCACCGGCGCCCGCAGCAGCCCGGCGACGTGCGCGGTCGAGGCGAACCCGGGCTCGACGGTGGGGTGGGTGGCGCCGTCGAACAGGCCCATGACGCCCTCGACCACCGCGACGTCGGCACCGTGGGCCCCGTGCAGCAGCAGCGGCGCGATCCGCTCCTCGCCGACCAGCCACGGGTCGAGGTTGCGGCCGGGCCTTCCGGCGGCGAGCCCGTGGTAGCCGGGGTCGATGTAGTCGGGGCCGATCTTGTGCGGGGAGACGGTCAGCCCGCGGGCGGTCAGCGCGGCGACGAGGCCGGTGGTGACCGAGGTCTTGCCCGCGTTGGACGACGGCGCCGCGACCACGACCCGCGGCAGGCTCACCACGGCCGAGCCCCGTTGATCATCGTCATCCGGCGGTCGGCGTCCGGCGTGTCGGCCACCGGATCACGATGATCAACTGCGGAGGCGGCGGGGTGGGTCACCACTCGATCCCCCGCTGGCCCTTCTGGCCGGCGTCCATCGGGTGCTTGACCTTGGTCATCTCCACGACCAGGTCCGCCGCCTCGACCAGCGCCGGGGGAGCGTCGCGCCCGGTGATGACCACGTGCTGGTTGCCCGGGCGTGCCGTCAGCGTCGCGACGACGTCGTCGACGTCCACCCAGCCCCACTTGAGCGGGTAGGTGAACTCGTCGAGCACGTAGAACCGGTGCGCCTCGGCGGCGAGGTCGCGCTTGATCTGCGCCCAGCCCTCGGCGGCGTCGGCGGCGTGGTCGACCTCGGTGCCCTGGCGGCGCGACCAGCTCCAGCCCGAGCCCATCTTGTGCCAGACGACGGGGCCGCCCTGGCCGGTGGCGGCGTGCAGCTCGCCGAGCGCGGTCAGCGCGTTCTCCTCGCCCACCTTCCACTTGGCGCTCTTGACGAACTGGTAGACCGCGATCGACCAGCCCTGGTTCCACGCCCGCATCGCCATCCCGAAGGCGGCGGTGGACTTGCCCTTCATCTCCCCGGTGTGCACGGCCAGCAGCGGCCGGTTGCGGCGCTGCCTGGTCGTCAGGCCGTCGGCGGGGACGACGTCGACCCGCCCCTGCGGCATCAGGCAGCCCTGCTCTCGCGGACCACGCCGGCCAGCTGGTCCGCGCCGAGCTCCTCCAGCCGCATCGTGCGGGCACCGAGCGCCGCACCCAGCGACGCCGCCAGGCCCAGCCGCACCGGCCCCGACTCGCAGTCGACGACGACGCCCGCGACCTCCGCGGCGGCGAGCAGCCCGGCGGCCCGGCGCGCCTCGCCCAGGTGGTCGCCGCCGCGGGCGCCGGTGGCCCGGCCGTCGGTGACGACGACCAGCAGCGGGCGGCGCCTCGGGTCGCGCACCCGCTCCCGCGCCAGGGTGCGGTGGGCCTCGAGCAGCCCGGCGGCGAGCGGTGTGCGCCCGCCGGTGGGCAGGCCGGTGAGCCGGGCGGCGGCCGCCTCGACCGACCAGGTCGGGGGCAGCGCGAGCTCCGCGGCGTCCCCGCGGAAGGTGACCAGGCCTACCTTGTCGCGGCGCTGGTAGGCGTCCAGGAGCAGCGAGAGGACGGCGCCCTTCACCGCGGCCATCCGCGAGCGGGCACCCATCGAGCCGCTGGCGTCGACGACGAAGAGCACGAGGTTGCCCTCGCGGCCCTCGAGCACGGCCTGGCGCAGGTCGTCGCGCTCGACCAGCAGGCCCGGCCCGGTGCGGCCGCGGGCGCGCTGGTGCGGCGCGGCGGCGAGCACGGTGCCCGCCAGGTGCAGCTTCGTGACGGTGCCCCCGGGGCGGGTGGAGCCGACCACGCGGCCGCGCTCCGACCGGGCCCGCGACCGCCGGCCCGCCGCGCCGGCCCCGATGCCGGGCACCTCCAGCCGGCGGGTGCGGAACGGGTCGGCCGGTGCGACCGCGGCCTGCTCGCGGGCGGGGGCGGCGTCGGCGTGCCCACCTCCCTCACCCCGCGGTGCCGTCGTCGGCTCACCCGCGACCCCGCCGTCGTCGCCGTCGTCTTCGCCGAGATCACGGGATCTCGGCGCATCCGCCGAGGGGCTCCCGTCGAGATCGCGCGATGTCGAGGGGCCGTCGTCGCCGTCCGGGCTGCCGCCGTCGTCCGGGCCGCCGTCGCCGTCCGGGCCGCCGTCGTCCGGGCCGCCGTCGCCGTCGGGACCGCCGTCGCCATCAGGCCCGTCGTCGTCGGGGCGGGAGTCGGCCAGCGCCTGGTCCAGCGTCTCGTCGTCCAGCCCCGGGGCGTCGAACGGGTTGCGCCGGCGGCGGTGGGGGAGCGCCAACCGGGCGGCGACGCGGACGTCGTCCTCGGTGACCTCCTCGCGGCCGCACCACGCGGCGTGCGCGATGGCGGCGCGGGCGGTGACGAGGTCGGCCCGCAGCCCGTCGACGTCGAAGGCGGCGCAGACGGCGGTGACCTGGCGCAGCGCGGCGTCGGGGAGCACGACGCGCGGCAGGCGGGCGCGGGCGCCGGCGATGCGGGCGGCCAGCGCGGTCTCCTCGGCGGCCCACTGCGCGGCGAAGCCGCCGGGGTCGGCGTCGGAGGCGAACCGGCGGCGCACCACCTCGGCGCGGACGGCGGGGTCGCGCGGGGCGGCGACCTCCACGGTCAGCCCGAAGCGGTCCAGCAGCTGGGGGCGGAGCTCGCCCTCCTCGGGGTTCATCGTGCCGACCAGCAGGAACCGGGCCGCGTGCCGCACCGAGACGCCTTCGCGCTCGACGTACGCGGTGCCCAGGGCGGCGGCGTCGAGCAGCAGATCGACCAGGTGGTCGTGCAGCAGGTTGACCTCGTCGACGTAGAGGACGCCGCGGTGCGCGTCGGCGAGCAGCCCGGGCTCGTAGGCCTTCACGCCCTCGGTCAGCGCCCGCTCCAGGTCCAGCGAGCCGACCAGCCGGTCCTCCGAGGCGCCCACCGGCAGCTCGACCAGCCGGGCGGCGCGGGTGCGCGTGGCGGTCTCGGGCTCGTGCGGGCCGTCGGGGCAGGCCGGGTCGGGGGCGGCGGGGTCGCAGCCGAACCGGCAGCCGGCGACGACGTCGACCGGCGGCAGGACGGCGGCCAGCGCCCGGACGCTGGTCGACTTGGCGGTGCCCTTCTCGCCCCGCACCAGCACGCCGCCCACAGCGGGGGAGACGGCGTTCAGCAGGAGGGCCAGCCGCAGGTCGTCCATGCCGACGACGGCGGTGAAGGGGAAGCTCATGCGGGGTACCCGCGCACGGCACGCGTCCTCTCCCCGGGTGTCCACGCCCGGAGGTGGCAGGAGCGCGACGGCGGGAGTTCCTGACTCACCGGCTCAGGCCGGCTCACAGTGGCGGGACCGCGCCGGAATCTCACCGGGCTTCCTCCACTGCCGTCGCGTGTGGCGGCGTCATCAGACCACGGGCGCGCTCCGCGGCGACAGACCCCCTCCGGCGCGGAGCGGCGGCCTAACACCCTCTTGACGTCCTAACGGCATTAGGACGACCATCCAGCCCATGACCGGGACCGTGGTGCCGGACCGTCGTGGGCGGCGGCGGCAGGAGACGATCGAGCAGGTGCTCGCGGTGGCGGTCGAGGTCATGACGGAGCAGGGCGCGGCCGGGCTGACGCTCGGCGAGGTGGCCCGCCGGATGGGCATCCGCCCGCCGTCCCTCTACGGGTACTTCGACGGCAAGCACGCGCTCTACGACGCCCTCTTCGAACGGGGCTGGCGTGCGCTCCAGGGGGTGCTCGAGCAGGCCGGGGCCATCGCGGACGGCGCCGACCCCCTCACCGCGTGGCGGGGAGGCACCACCGCCCTCGTGCGCTGGGCCGTGGAGCACCCCGCCCACTCGGCGCTCATGTTCTGGCGTCCGGTGCCCGGCTTCACGCCGTCGCCGGAGGCGTACGCGCCGGCCGTCGCGCTCGACGCCGAGTCACGCGCGCTGCTGGTCCGGCTGCGGGACGCCGGGCACCTCGCCGCGGACGTCGACCTGGACCGCGCCTACCGCGCCTGGACGGCGCTGGTCGGCGGGGTCATCTCCCAGCAGCTCTCCAACGCGCCGGGCGAGCCGTTCGAGACCGGCGCCTTCACCACCGTCCTGCCCGACGTCATGGACATGTGGCTCGACCACCACCGCGCGAACCCGTCCGCCCGCTGATCCGAGGAGGTCCGCCGTGACC
>NZ_SSXA01000012.1 GCF_021698975.1 Blastococcus sp. KM273128
GGCGTCCATGGCCCGCCGCGCCTGCAGCCGCCGCAGCTCGGCGGCCTTCTCCGCGTCCGACAGCACCGCCACCGGCAACCGCGCGACCGTCGGCCGCAGCTGGAGCAGCCACCCCACGAGCGCGCCCTCGAAGGGGCTGCGACTCAGCTCGGCGGTGGGCACGGGTCGAACATACGTACGAGGTGCGACAGTTCTGCGCCCACGCCCGACTCGTCGACCGGTCCGGGAGCGGCCTGCTGCTGGCGGCTCGACGGCAGACCCTCGGGGTGGCCCACCGCCACGACGCCGGCAGGACCGACGAGCGAGATCCCAGCGGCCGGCGGGTCGGGGCCGGCGACGGACGCAGCGGTTCCCGCCCGGGGCGCCGGTGGGAGCGGGCAGCGCGGCCAGTACGGTCGGCCGTCCGTCCGACCAGGCAGGAGGCCCGATGTCCGGGAACCCGGAGATGCTGCTCGTGGTGAACCGGGCGGCGGGGACCGCCCAGGACGACCGGGTGGAGGCGGCGGTCGCCGGGCTGCGCGAGGGCGGCGACGTCGCCGTCGCCGCGACCGCCGACGCGGACGACCTGGACGAGGCGCTCGCCGCCCATCCCCGCCACCGCGTCGTGGTGCTCGGCGGCGACGGCTCGGTGCACGCGGTGGTCGCCGCCCTCGACCGGGCGGGGCGGCTCTCGGCCGACGACCCGGTCGGCATCATCGCGTGCGGCACGGGCAACGACCTGGCCCGCACCCTCGGCCTGCCGCTGGACCCGGCCGACGGCGCCGCCGCCGTGCTGGCCGGGGTGCCGCGCCGGCTGGACCTGCTCCGCGACGACGCCGGCGCCGTGGTGGTCAACGCCGTGCACGCCGGGGTGGGGGCGGAGGCCGCGGCCGAGGCGCACCGGCTCAAGCAGCGGCTCGGCGCGGTCGCCTACCCGGTCGGCGCGGCGATCGCCGGGCTGGGGGACACCGGCTGGCCGCTACGGGTGGAGGTCGACGGGCGGGTCGCCGTCCACGAGAAGGAGGGCTGGGCCGCCGACGGCGAGCAGCCGGTGCTCATGGTCGGGGTGTGCAACGGCGCGACGATCGGCGGCGGCACCGCGCTCGCCCCGGACGCGCGGCCCGACGACGGCCTGGCCGACGTGGTCGTCTGCGCGGCGACCGGCCCGGTCGCCCGCGCGGCCTATGCGGCGGCGCTCACCGCGGGCCGGCACCTCGAGCGGCCCGACGTGCTGCTGCTGCGCGGCCGGGAGGTGCGGATCTCGGGTGGCCCGGTGCCCGTGGACGCCGACGGCGAGCTCGGCGAGGTGCCGGGGGCCGGCGGCTGGCGGCTCGCCCACCACGCCTGGTCGGTGCTGGTGCCGCGGTAGCCGCCCGGTAGCTCAGCCGCGGCTCTCCAGCCGGCGCCGGACGACGGCGGTCTGTTCCGGAGAGCCGATGAGCGCGCCGATCTCCGCCTGCTCGGCGGCCAGCCCCTCGGCGAGCGGCACCCGCCCGGCGAGGTCGACCAGCCGCTTGACCGCGCGGGTGGCGCTGCGGCTGTGCCCTGCGATCTCGGTGGCGAGCTCCTGCGCTGCGGAGAGCGGGTCGGCGGCCTCGCGGGTCGCCAGCCCCAGGCGCACCGCCTCGGTGCCCGACACCTTCCGCCCGGTGAGCGCCAGCTCCTTGGCGACGTCGCGGCCGACCAGCTCGGGCAGCAGCTGGGTGCCGCACATGTCGGGCACGATGCCCCAGAGGATCTCCATCAGCGACAGCTGCGCGTCGGGGGCGACCAGCCGGATGTCGGCCCCCAGGGCGATCTGCAGGCCACCGCCGAACGCGACGCCGTGCACCGCCGCGATCACCGG
This sequence comes from Blastococcus sp. KM273128, assembly GCF_021698975.1. Taxonomy (GTDB): domain Bacteria; phylum Actinomycetota; class Actinomycetes; order Mycobacteriales; family Geodermatophilaceae; genus Blastococcus. Next base: position 1,826 of record NZ_SSXA01000012.1, read on the forward strand.
CGCCGGCACGAGCGACCACACGTGCACGACCTGCTGGGCCAGCGCGCGGGCCGCGCCCAGCGGCTCCGGGGCGGTCGCCTCGCGCTCGCGGGTGCGCTCCTGCCCGCGGTCGGCCATGTCCGCGAAGGAGCCGAAGTCCAGGCCGGCGCAGAACGCCCGGCCGGCGCCGGTGAGGACCACCGCGCCGACGTCCTCCCGGGTCATCAGCTCCTTGCCGGTGGCCAGGACCGCCGCGAACATCGCCGGGTCCAGCGCGTTCATCTTCTCGGGCCGGTCCAGCCGGACCGTCGCCACGCCGTCGGTCACGGTGAGCGCCACCCGGCGCGAGACGTCGTCAGCCATGATCGCTGTCTACGGGCGGCCCGCCCCGCCTGTCAACGCGCCGTGCGGTCGCCGCGGCTACCGTCCGACCATGAGCTCCGCCGCGCGCACCGCTGCCCGCCTGCTGCTGGGCTCGGTCATGGTGGTGGCCGGCGTGCTGCACCTGACGACGCAGCGGGAGGAGTTCCGCGCCCAGGTGCCGGCCTGGTTCCCCGTCGACGAGGACCTGACGGTGCTGGGCTCGGGCGTCGTCGAGATCGCCCTCGGCGCGTCGTTCGTCGCCCTCCCGCGGAAGCGCCGGCTCGTCGGCGCGCTGCTGGCCGCCTTCTTCGTGGTCATCTTCCCGGGCAACGTCGCGCAGTACGTCGAGGGCACCGACGCATTCGGCCTGGACAGCGACCGCAAGCGGCTCGTCCGGCTGTTCTTCCAGCCGCTGCTGGTGCTCTGGGCGCTCTACGGCGGTGGCTGGCTGCGGCGCCGCCGGGGGTGACCCCGTCGCCCGGGCGGCGAGGAGCTGCTCAACGGGCGTCGAGCAGCACCCGGGCCAGGAAGTCGGTGAGCTCCTCGGGCGCGTCCAGCGGCAGCACCTGCGCCACGTACTGGTCGGGCCGGACGAGCACCATGCACCCCTGGCTCCGGTCGATCCCGCGCAGGTCGAAGACGTCCTCGGCCTTCGGATCGGGGGCGAAGGCCTTCTCGTAGTCCACCAGCCCGAGCGACCCCTTGCGGGGCAGCAGCACCGCCGGCAGCTGGTCGACCGCCAGCTCGCGGTGGCCCTGCTGGAAGACCGCGCGCACGTCGATGACGGCGTCGGGGTCGGCGTCCTCTGGCGTGAAGCGGGCCAGCGGTGACTTCTCCGACGCGAGCCCGTCGAGCAGCACCCGGGCGCGCGACCTCGGCTCGCGGGGATCGGCGGCGTCGGCGAAGACGTAGAGCCGCCAGGCGCCGTCCGCGCGCGCGGCGTGCCCCAGGTGCACCGGCTTGGCGTCGCCGACCCGGACGACCGGTGCCGAGTGGAACCGCATGCCGACCGGGAACCCGGTCGCCAGCTGCTGGTGCTCGTCGGTGCCGGTGACCATCGACGGCCCGTAGTGCGTCGCGACGCCCGCGGTGAACCGGCCCTGGGCGGCGAAGTGCGCCTGGAACGCAGCCGGGTCGACGCCGTCGGCGTCGTCGGGCGAGGCCTTGGGCTTGGCGCTCATCATGCGGGCGAACTCGCGGTCGAAGTCGATCAGCTCCTGGGCCACCTGCTGCCGCTCGGCGGAGTAGGTGTGCAACAGCTCGGGCCGGGCGGTGCCCCGCAGCACCGCGGCGAGCTTCCAGCCCAGGTTCCAGGCGTCGGCCATCGACACGTTCATGCCCTGCCCGGCCTTGGCGCTGTGCGTGTGGCAGGCGTCCCCGGCGATGAACACCCGTGGCAGCCGGTGCGGCACCTCCTCGACCGGCACGTCGTCGAACTTCCCGCACAGCCGTTGGCCGATCTCGTAGACCGACCACCAGCCGACGCTGCGCACGTCGATCGAGTAGGGGTGCAGGATCCGGTTGGCCACCTCGGCCAGCTTCTCCGGGGTGACGCTGCGCCCCTCCAGCATCTCCCGGTCCCGCACCTGGTCGAGCTCGATGTAGAGCCGGACCAGGTAGCCGCCCTCGCGCGGGATGACCAGCAGATTTCCCTGGTCGGCCGAGTGGACGACCGCCTTGAGCCGGATGTCGGGGAAGTCGGTGACGGCGAGGACGTCCATCACCCCCCACGACTGGTTCATCGCGTCACCGACCAGCTCCTGGCCGATCGCCGACCGGATGGCGCTGCGCGAGCCGTCGCAGCCGACGACGTACCGCGCACGGACCGTCGAGGTCCCGCCGGTCGGCTGGAGGTCGCGCAGGTGCTGCAGGGTCACCGTCGCCGGGCCGTCGTCGTCCGGGAGCTGCACGTCGGTGGCGTGCAGGCCGTAGCAGGGCTCGAGCCGGGACGACGAGCGGGCCATGTGCTCGCGCAGGTAGGCGAGCATCCGCGCCTGGTTGACGATGACGTGCGGGAACTCCGACAACCCGTCCTCGACGTCCTGGATGCGGCCGGTGCGCACGATCCGCGACGGGTCCTCGGCGTCCGGGCGCCAGAAGCCCACCTCGTTGACCCAGTAGGCCTCGGCGACCAGCTGGTCGGCCAGGCCGAAGGCCTCGAACATCTCCACCGTGCGGCAGGCGACGCCGTCGGCCTGGCCGACCTGGAGCGGCCCGTCCCGCCGGTCGACGACGGCGGTGCGGATCCCGGGGAACTGGGCCAGCTGCGCGGCCAGGACCATGCCGGCCGGCCCGCAGCCGACGATCAGGACGTCGACCTCGTCGGGCAGGCCCTCGGGCCGGGTGGCGACCGACGGGTGCGGCTCGGCCAGCAGCGGATCGCCGGGCCGGTAGCCGTCGAGGTAGAACTGCACGCTTGCTCCCCTTGCGTCCGATCGTGCGGCGGGCGCTCCGACGGTCTCCCGATCCCGCAGGAGGGGATAGCGTTTTCTGCTGTGAAGAACAGGCCCGCCTACGCGATCGCCTCGGTGGACGCCGCGCTGCTGCTGGCCAGCCTGCTCCAGCAGGAGGGGGCGATGCGGGTCACCGACGTCGCCGCGCGACTGGGGGTGTCGGTCTCGACCGCGCACCGGCTGCTCGGGATGCTCGTCTACCGGGACTTCGCCGAGCAGCTGCCCGATCGGCGGTACGCACCCGGCCCGGTGCTGCGCCGCGGGGACGTGCCGCAGGAACCGGTGGCCGCGCTGCGCGAGGCGGCGCTGCCGCACCTGCGCCGGGTGGTCGAGGCGGTCGGCGAGGCGGCCAACGTGGTGGTGTTCGACGGCTCCGACGTCCGGTTCGTGGCGACGGTGGAGAGCGCGCAGGTGCTCCGGGTCGGCGACCGCACCGGGCGGGCGCTGCCGGCGCACCTGGCCTCCGGTGGCAAGGCGGTGCTGGCCCTGCTGGACGACGAGCGCCGCGCCGCCGTCCTCGGTGCCCTGGGCGAGGCGACGGCCGCCCGGCTGGAGCGGGAGCTGCGCACCGTCCGGCGGCGCGGCTTCGCGCTCAACGACGAGGCGACCGAGCCGGGCCTGACCGCGGTCGGCGTCGCCGTGCCACCCGCCGGGGGGTTCGAGGGTGTCGCGCTGTCGATCGCCGCGCCCTCGGCCCGGTACTCGGCGGACGAGCTGCCGTCCTGGGTGGCGCAGCTGACCGAGGCGGCGGGCGCGCTGGCCCGGGACCTCGGGGCTGCCCGCCCCATCGCGTGAGGCAGTGATCACGTACCCGCCGGTAGCCGGTGGGACCGGCGCACAGGCACTAGGTTCGGGGAGGACCGGGTCGTCGGCGCAGGGGAGTGGCACGTGGGCAGATCGGTGCTGGTGACAGGCGGCAACCGCGGCATCGGGCTCGCCATCGCCCGCTCGTTCGCCGAGCAGGGTGACTCCGTCGCCGTCACCCACCGCGGCAGCGGCGCCCCCGACGGCCTCTTCGGCGTGCGGTGCGACGTCACCAGCGCCGAGGACGTCGACCGCGCCTTCACCGAGATCGAGGGGCACCAGGGCCCGGTCGAGGTGCTGGTGAGCAACGCCGGGATCACCCGCGACGGGCTGCTCATGCGGATGAAGGAGGAGGACTTCACCGACGTCCTCGACGCCAACCTCACCGCCGCGTACCGGGTGTCCAAGCGCGCGGCCGCCAGGATGGTGCGCGCCCGCTCGGGCCGGATGGTCTTCGTCTCCTCCGTCGTCGGCCTGCTCGGCTCCGCCGGCCAGACGAACTACGCCGCGTCGAAGGCGGGGCTCGTGGGGCTGGCGCGCTCGATCGCCCGCGAGCTGGGCAGCCGCGGCATCACGGCCAACGTCGTCGCGCCCGGGTTCGTCACCACCGACATGACCGCGGAGCTGCCCGAGGCCCGGCAGAAGGAGATCCTCGGGCAGGTGCCGCTGGGCCGGTACGCCGACGCCGACGAGATCGCCGGCGTGGTGCGCTTCCTGGCGTCGGACGCGGCGGGCTACATCACCGGGGCGGTCGTCCCGGTCGACGGCGGACTGGGAATGGGGCACTGATGAGCGGCATCCTCGAGGGCAAGAAGGTCCTGATCACCGGGGTCCTCACCGAGGCGTCGATCGCGTTCGCCACCGCCCGGCTCGCGCAGGAGCAGGGCGCCACCGTCGTCCTGTCCAACTTCGGGCGGGCGCTGTCGCTGTGCCAGCGGATCGCCAAGCGGCTGCCGCAGGAGGCCGCCGTCGTCGAGCTCGACGTCACGGACACCGAGCACCTGGCCACGCTCGCCGACCGGCTGCGCGAGCAGGGGTTCGACTCCCTCGACGGCGTCGTCCACTCGATCGGCTTCGCGCCGCGGGAGGCCATGGGCGAGGGCTTCCCCGAGGTGGCGTGGGAGCACGCGGCCACGGCGTTCCAGGTCTCGTCCTGGTCCTACGCCTCGCTCACCCAGGCCTGCCGGCCGCTGCTGGCCAACCCCTCGTCGGTCGTCGGCCTCACCTTCGACGCCTCCGTCGCCTGGCCGGTCTACGGCTGGATGGGCGCGGCCAAGGCGGCGCTGGAGTCGGTGAGCCGCTACGTCGCCCGCGAGCTCGGCCCCGACGGCGTGCGGTCCAACATCGTCGCCGCCGGGCCGCTGCGCAGCATGGCGATGAAGTCCATCCCCGGCAGCAAGCAGTTCGAGGAGGCGTGGGAGGGGCGCGCCCCGCTGGGCTGGTCGGTCACCGACACCGAGCCCGCCGGCAAGGCCGTCGTCGCCCTGCTCTCCGACTGGTTCCCCGCCACGACCGGCGAGATCGTCCACGTCGACGGGGGGTTCCACGCCGTCGGCGTGTGACCGCATCCAGAACCGCCCCGCGACAGGAAAGAACCCACGTGCCCCGCTCCATCGTCGACATCACCCCTGCCGGCCAGCGTCCAGACGAAGACCCGTCGCTCGCCGTCCGCAACAACGGCGGCGTCGCGCCGTCGACCGAGCCCGCGCCGCCCGGACGGCGGGAGGCGCTGCTGCTGCTCTCCTTCGGCGGCCCGGAGGGCCACGACGACGTGATGCCGTTCCTCGAGAACGTCACCCGCGGCCGCGGCATCCCGCGGGAGCGGCTGGAGGAGGTCGCCGAGCACTACCACCACTTCGGCGGCGTCAGCCCGATCAACGACCAGAACAAGGCGCTGCTCGCGGCGCTCGAGGCGGAGCTGCGCGCGGCCGGGATCGACCTGCCGGTCTACTGGGGCAACCGGAACTGGGCGCCCTACGTCGAGGACGTCTGGCAGCAGATGGCCGACGACGGCATCCAGCACGCCTACGTGCTCGCCACCTCGGCGTACGCCTCGTTCTCCGGCTGCCGGCAGTACCACGAGGACATCGCCCGCGCCCGCGCCGCGCTGACCGGCGACGCCGCCGCCCCGGGCGGGCCGACGGCCGAGAAGCTGCCGCACTACTTCGACGCCGAGGGGTTCGTGCGGGCCAACGCCGACGCCCTCGCCGCCGCGCTCGCCGAGCTGCCGGAGGACCTGCGGGGCAGTGCCCGCCTGGTCGCGACCGCGCACAGCATCCCGGACATGATGGCCGCCGTCGCCGGGCCCGAGGGGCATGCCTACGAGGCGGAGCTGCAGGCCGCCGCGCAGCAGGTCGTCGACCTCGCCGCCCCCGGCCGGCCCTTCGACCTGGTCTGGCAGAGCCGGTCCGGCCCGCCGTCGGTGCCGTGGCTGGAGCCCGACGTCAACGACCACCTGGAGGCGCTGGCCGCGGCGGGGGAGAAGGCGGTCGTGCTCTTCCCGGTCGGGTTCGTCAGCGACCACCTCGAGGTGATCTGGGACCTCGACAACGAGGCCAAGGAGACCGCCGAGCGGCTGGGCCTGGCCTTCGCCCGGGCCGCCACCGCCGGCACCCACCCGGCCTTCGTGACGGCGCTGCGCGACCTGCTCCAGGAGCGGCGGGCCGGCGGCGAACCGCGGCTGGGCACCAACTGCCCCGCGTTCTGCTGCTACACCCCGCCGCGTCCCGCGCGACCGGCGAGCTGACCGGCCCGCTCCCAGGGCGTTTCTCGTGCTCCCCAGGTGCTGCAGCCCCTGGGGAGCACGAGCTCGACCCCGAAAGGGTGCGCTTGGTCCTGCGTCACCTCGGGATGTCGTTGTACGCGGCCACGAGCGCCTCGCGCACGGCGGCCGAGAGCGGTCGCAGCGCCTCGTCCCGGGCCGCGGCCTGGCGGTGGGTCACCGCCCCGCCCGGGGCGTCGGCGAGCGCCAGGTCGAGCACCGCGGCCAACCGCATGCCCCGGGCCAGCAGCGACAGCGCCAGCGCATCGGTGCCGTCGGGCAGGGTGACCCCGCGGACCGGCCGGCCCAGGTCGGCCAGCAGCGCCGGCACCTCGGGGTGCCACCGGGCGAGGTCGAGCTCGGCCAGGGTGCGGGCGGCGTCGACCATCGCCAGGTCCAGCGCCCCGGACGCGGCGCGCAGGGTCCCCTCCACGGGTGGTGGCGTGGCAGGGGCGTCGTCCAGCGGGAACGCCGTCCACTGCAGCACCTCCGAGCCGATCGGCTCGGGCACCAGCGCCACCCGCTCGCCGACGGCGACCTGACCGGTCTCCAGCGCGAGCGGCGCGAGCCCGGGCACGGCCGGCAGGCCCCGGACGTCGCCGGGCGCGGGGAGGACGAGCCGCAGCCGCCGTTCGCCCAGGCCGCGCAGCGCGCTGAGCGCCTCGTGCAGCGGGACGGCGGCCGCCGTCCCGGGCAGGCCGGTCACGCGGTGGGCGGCGTCCCCGGTGATCGCGTCGAGGGTCTCGTCGTAGGAGGCGCGCCCGCCGAGCCAGGCGGTGGCCCAGAGCGCGAGCCGGCCGGCGGGGAAGTCCTGCACCGGTCGAGGCTACGTCGGCGCGGTGGCTTCCTCGGCGGGCGTCCCGGGGCCGCGGCTCTGCCAGACTCGGGACATGGCGTGGTTGCTGTGGTTGATCGGGGCCGGGGCGCTGGCGGTCGGGGAGATGCTGACCCTCGACCTGGTGCTGCTCATGCTGGCCGGCGGGGCCGTCGGCGGGATGACGGTCGCGCTGCTCGGCGGTGCGCTGTGGCTGCAGCTGGCCACCTTCATCATCGTCTCGGGGGTGCTGCTGGTCGCGGTGCGCCCGATCGCGAAGAAGCAGCTGACCGACCGCACGCCGCTGCAGCTCGACGGCGTCGACACGCTCATCGGCCGGACGGCCCAGGTCACCGCCCAGGTGGACCGCAGCGGCGGGCGGATCCGGCTGGGCGCCGACGAGTGGAGCGCGCGCAGCCAGCACAGCGCGGAGTCCTTCGCCGTCGGCGAGACCGTGCGCATCCTGGAGGTCGACGGCGCGACGGCGGTCGTGGGGGACGCGCTGGAGTGAACGTCGTCCCCCGGGTGCTGACCCGGGTGGACCCGGCAGGGCAGGATCGACGGTGACCCCCGACGAAGGGAGCCAGCCGTGGATGCGGCGCTCATCGCACTGATCGTCGTCGCCGTGCTCGTGATCATCGTGATCGCGAAGAGCGTGACGATCGTCCCCCAGGCCCAGGCCAAGGTCGTGGAGCGGCTCGGCCGGTACAGCCGCACGCTCTCGCCCGGCCTCTCGGTCCTCGTCCCGTTCGTCGACCGCGTCCGCGCGACGATCGACCTGCGCGAGCAGGTCGTCTCCTTCCCGCCGCAGCCGGTGATCACCGCGGACAACCTGCAGGTCGGCATCGACACCGTCGTGTACTTCCAGGTCACCGACCCGCGGCTGGCCGTCTACGGCATCGCGAACTACATCACCGGCATGGAGCAGCTGACCACGACCACGCTGCGCAACGTGGTCGGCGGGCTGAACCTCGAGGGCGCGCTCACCGGGCGCGACGGCATCAACAGCCAGCTGCGGTCGGTCCTCGACGGCACCACCGGGCCGTGGGGTCTGCGCGTGGCGCGCGTGGAGATCAAGGCCATCGACCCGCCGCCGTCGATCCAGGACTCGATGGAGAAGCAGATGCGGGCCGACCGCGACAAGCGGGCCATCATCCTGCAGGCCGAGGGTGCCCGGCAGTCGGCGATCACCACCGCCGAGGGTGAGAAGGCCGCCGCCATCCTCTCCGCGGAGGGCAAGAAGCAGTCGGCGATCCTCGAGGCGGAGGCCGAGAGGCAGAGCCGCATCCTGCGCGCGGAGGGTGAGCGCGCCGCGCTGTACCTGCAGGCGCAGGGGCAGGCGAAGTCCATCGAGACCGTCTTCCAGGCCATCCACGACGGCAAGCCCGACCAGGGCCTGCTGGCCTACCAGTACCTGCAGACGCTGCCGCAGATCGCGCAGGGCGACGCCAACAAGATGTGGATCGTGCCCAGCGAGTTCAGCAAGGCGCTCGAGGGGCTGGCCAACATGGGCGGGGCCCAGGAGGGCAAGTCCTGGATGGACGTCGAGCCCTCCGGTGACGGTGCTGGCGCCCGGGACGGCGGGCTGGACACCAGCTCCTGGTTCGAGTCGCAGCTGCCCCGGGCCGCGGACCAGCCGGAGGCGAAGATCGAGCTGTCCAGCATCAGCGACACCGCCCCCGCGGTGCCGACCCCGCCGCCCCTGGCCCAGGTCACCCAGGACGTGCAGGACAGCGGGCCGGCCGCCGACCCGCGCAACCGGGTCGGCAGCGACGACCCGGACGCCCCGGACGGCCCACCGCAGCTGCCCCCGCGGTCCTGAACCGCTGAACGCCGATGGCCCAGAACTCCACGAGTTCTGGGCCATCGGCGTTCAACGGGGTGCTGTCAATCCTTGAGCAGGCCCTCGCGGAGCTTGGCCAGCGTCTGGCTGAGCAGGCGGGAGACGTGCATCTGCGAGATGCCGATGTCCGCCGCGATCTGCGACTGGGTCATGTTGCCGAAGAAGCGCAGGATGAGGATGCGCCGCTCGCGGGCCGGGATGGTGGCCAGCAGCGGCTGCAGCGACTCGCGGTACTCCACGCCCTCGAGCGCGGCGTCCTCCTCGCCCAGCGTCGCCGCCAGGGTGGGGGAGTCGTCCTCACCGGAGAGCCGCTCGTCCAGCGAGCTGCTGCGGTAGGCGTTGGCCACGGCCAGCCCCTCCAGCACCTCGGCCCGGGGGATGCCCAGGTGCTCGGCCAGCTCCGACGGTGTCGGCGCGCGGCCGTTCTTCTGCGCCAGCTCGCCGACGGCCGCGTTCAGCGACAGGTGCAGCTCCTGGAGCCGTCGCGGCACGCGGACCGACCAGCCCTGGTCGCGGAAGTGCCGCTTGATCTCGCCGGTGATCGTGGGGACGGCGAAGGACAGGAACTCCACGCCGCGGGTGGGGTCGAACCGGTCGATGGCGGCGATCAGGCCGAGGGTGCCCACCTGCAGGAGGTCGTCGAAGGGTTCCCCGCGGTTGCTGAACCGCCGCGCGAAGTGCCGGACCAGCGGCAGGTGCTCCTCGACGAGGATCTCCCGCAGCCGCTCCCGGCGAGGGTCGTCCTTCTCGAGCGTGGCGAGCTCGGCGAAGAGCGGGGCGGTGCGCTCGGCGCGGCGCCGGTTCTCCGACATCGGGGGGGAGTCCGGCTCACCGGCATCGGCGGCCGGCCCACCGGGCGCAGGCTGCCCGGGGGCGTCGGCCGGCTCGTCCGCCGGGCGGTCGACCGGCTTGCCGTCGGTGGCGTCCAGTGGTTCCTCCTCGACGGAGTCGGCGGCGGCCGACCTGCTCATCGGGCCACCGAGAGGTTGTCGCTGCCGACGCCGGCCGGGTGCTGGCCCGGCAGGTACTTGGCGAGGGAGATGACGGCGACCGGCACGTCCCCGCCGGAGCCGCCCGGCATCTCGCGCTCGGTGGCGCGGCGGCCCTCGACGGAGTCGACCAGCGCGGCGAGCACCGCCCAGCCGAAGCCGTCGGTCGGGACCTCGGTGCCGTCCGCGGTCGGCACCCAGGCGCTGATGTGCAGGCCGGCCCGGGTGGTCTCGAAGACGACGGTCAGCGGCGCGTCGCCCGAGACGATCGTCGACAGCGTGGCGCAGGCCTCGTCGACGGCCAGGCGGAGGTCCTCCACCGCGTCGAGGTCGTAGTCCATCCGCATCGCCAGGTCACCGGCCATGGCCCGCACCGCGGGCAGCTGGGTCGGTGTGGTGGGCACCCGCAGCTCCAGTCGCTCCGCGCGCCGTCCGTCCTGCGCGAGGGGGCCCCTCGAGTCGACCATCCGTCGTCCGCTCCTTCGTTCCCGGCGCGCTCGACCCTCGAGCCGCGGCGGTGCTCCGTGTCGCGCCGCCCGGCCCCCGGCGGGGGCCCGGACCGGCCGCCCGGTCGGTGCACAAGGCGGTTGCTTACCCGGGCGCCGCCGACCGCGAAACGTGGCCCCGACCACGGGTTCCACGCCTCGGGCACGCGGTTGCCGCCGCCGGGACCCTGCGGTTTGCTGGCCCGAGATGAGCACCGGTTCCGGCAGTCTGCCACCTCTCGTCGACAGCGCCCTGGACGAGGGCTCCGCCGTGCTGCTCGCCGCCCTGGAGTCCGCGCCCGACGCCCTGTTCTGCCTCGTGGCCGACGCCCCGGGCCCGGTGTGGGCCAACGCCCGCGCCCGCGGGCTGGAGACCGGCCGCGGTGGCCTGCCCGAGCTCTCCGGCCGTCCGCTGACCGACCTGGTGGACGCCGCGGCGCGCTCCGGGCAGGTCGAGACGCTCAGCGGCGCCCTCGGGCCCGGAGGCCCCCCGGCGACGGCCACGGCGCGACCGGTGGCGGTCGACGGCCGGCCGGGTGCCTTCCTGGTGATCGAGGCGCTCGCCGCCGACGACGTGCACCGCGCGCAGCAGGCGCTGCTGCCGCCCGCGCTGCCGATGCTGCCCGACGTCGTGCTGTCGGGGAGCTACCACCGCGCCGCCGAGCCGTCCGCGGCCGGGGGAGACTGGTACGACGCCGTGCCGCTGGGCAAGGGGCACGTCGCCCTCGTCGTGGGTGACGCCGTCGGGCACGGGGTGGCCGCGGCCGGCGCGATGAGCCGGCTGCGCGGCGCGCTCCGCTCGACCCTGCTCGGCGACCCGGAGCCGGCGGCGGTGCTCGGCGCGCTGGACGCCTTCGCGGCCCAGATGGAGGACGTCGAGGGCACGTCGCTGTTCTACGGCCTGCTCGACGCCGCCACCGGGCGCCTGGTCTACAGCGCCGCCGGGCACCCGGCGCCGCTCGTGGTGCACGCGGACGGGAGCAGCGCCTTCCTCGAGGTGACGCCGCGACCGCCCCTCGGCAGCCTCCCCGGGGCCCCGGCGCCGGTGCACGGGACTCACCTGGCCCAGGGCGACACGCTCGTGCTGTTCTCCAACGGGGCGGTCACCGGCCTCGACGAGCCGCCGGCCGAGGCGCTGGGGCGGCTCGGGGAGGCCGCGCGCGCGGTGCTGGACGACCCCGGTGCCCTCGACGTCGAGGCGGCTGCCGGGCTGGCCGGCGCGATCGCCGAGGGGGCGCGCCGGCCGCACGGCTGGCTGGACGACGTCGCCGTCCTGGTCGCCCACCGGCGGGCGTCCACCCACGAGGCGCTCCGGCTGGACCTGCCCGCGGTGCCGTCGGCGCTGCCCGGCGTGCGCCGGCGGCTCAACGCCTGGCTGACCGAGCTCGGCATGGGCGAGCAGGACCGGGTGGGCGTCATGGTGGCGGTGGGTGAGGCGTGCGCCAACGCCGCCGAGCACGCCTACCGCGGCGTCGAGCCCGGGCCGATGTCGGTGACCGCCCAGGTCGACGTCGACGGCGTCCTCACCGTGACGGTGCACGACGAGGGCACCTGGCGCCCGCCGGACCGCGATCCCGGCGACCGGGGGCGCGGCCTGCTCATCATGCGGCAGCTGGTCGACGGCGTGACCCTCGTCGAGGACCACGGGACGACGGTGCGGCTGAGCTTCCGGCTGCGGCGGAACCCGGACGAGGAGGTCGACCCGCACCGCGCCGTCGAGGGCGCCGACGTGGTGGTCGACCGCGAGGGGCCGCGCCCGGTCGTGCGGGCCGCGGGGGCGATCGACGCCGCCGCCGCCGAGCAGCTGCGCATCCGGATGCTCGAGGCCAGCCACGGCGGCGCCACGCCGATGGAGCTGGACCTGTGCGAGGTCGGCCTGTTCAGCAGCGCCGCGGTCCGCGTGGTGCTGGCCATGGCGCGCATCGCGCGGGACGAGTCGTGGCGGCTGGCGGTGCTCGCCCCCGAGGGCGGCGTGACCCGGCACGTGCTCGAGATCAGCGGCCTCGACGGGCTGGTCGACCTGCGCTGAGGTGTGACGGTCCGTGCCGCGGCGTTTGCGGACCGCCCGCGGTGCCCATCCACCGCCCGTGAGACTGCGGCGGAGCGACGTGCACGGCCCCGGCTACCGGCGCCGCAAGGCCGGGCGGGGCTTCGCCTACTACGACACCGACGGCAGCCTGATCAAGGACGACCGGCTGGACCGGATCCGCGGCCTGGCCATCCCGCCGGCGTGGAAGGACGTCTGGATCTGCCCGTGGCCCAACGGGCACATCCAGGCGACCGGCGTGGACGCCGCGGGGCGCCGCCAGTACCGCTACCACGACGCGTGGCGCGCCCGTCGCGACGCGGAGAAGCACGAACGGGTGCTGGAGATCGCCCGCCAGCTGCCCGACGTCCGTGATGCGGTGACCGCCGCCCTGCGCACCCGCGGGCCGAACCGGGAGCGGGTGCTGGCCTGCGCGCTGCGGCTGCTGGACCTGGGCACCTTCCGCATCGGCAGCGAGGAGTACGCGGAGGAGAACGGCACCTACGGGCTGGCCACCCTGCGCCGTGAGCACGTGACCGTGCGGGGGGAGAAGACGTTCTTCCGGTACACCGCCAAGGGCGGCATCGAACGCGAGGTGGAGATCGTCGACCGGCCCACCGCGACCGTCGTCCGCCAGCTGCTGGAGCGGCCGGACGACACCGGCGACGACCTGCTCGCCTACGTGACCGACGAGGGCTGGAAGGACGTCACCAGCGACGAGATCAACGCCTTCCTCAAGGAGGTGAGCGGCGCCGACATCACGGCCAAGGACTTCCGCACCTGGAACGCCACGGTGATGATGGCGGCCGCCCTGGCCGAGGCGCCCCCGCCGGCGTCGAAGACCGCCCGGAAGAAGATCGTCACCGCCGCCTACAAGCGGGTCAGCGAGCAGCTGGGCAACACGCCCGCGGTCTGCAAGGCCAGCTACGTCGACCCCCGCGTCGTCGACCGGTTCGAGCACGGCGAGACCGTCGCGGACGCGCTGCAGGAGGCCGACGAGGCGGACGCCGACCGGGACACCCAGAAGGTGCTCGAGCAGGCCGTCTGCCGGCTCCTCTCGGCCTGAGGACGACGAAGGCCCCCGCCGCTGGTGCGGCAGGGGCCTTCGGTCGGCCCCGTCCCGGGGCCCGCCCTGAGCGTGCGAAGGGTGGGGAGGACGGGGTCCTTTACCGGGCGTCGGCGATCGTGAACAGGTCGATCAGGCCGGTCACCTCGAGCGGCCGCGTGACGGCGCGCGTGGTGGCGATCAGCCGCAGGGCGACCTCACGGCTGCGGGCGGACTTCTGCGTCTCGACGAGGACGGCGAGACCGGCCGAGCCCAGGAACTGGACGCCGGACAAGTCGATCACCAGCTCGCGCGGCTGCTGCTCGAGCTGGCTGTCCAGGGTCGAACGGAGCACGGGAGCGGTGAAGGTGTCCACCTCGCCGACGACCGTGACCGTGACAGCGCCGTCCTCGTCGGTGGAGGTCGACAGCGTGATCACGTCGTCGAAGGGTGCCTCGGTGCCCTCGGTCGACACGTCGGGCTGCCCCTCGGCGGGCAGGTCGGAAGTGGTCACGGACAGTGGCTCCTCTCGGCGGACCCGGACGACGGGCCGCCCGGACAATCTACCGCTCCGCGGTACCGGGGATCCGGGCCCACGGCTCGCGGTGGTCGGACGTGTCGCGCGCCGGACCCCGGGGCCCGGCACACCGCGGCTGCCTGCTGAACCGCGGACCCAACGTAGACAACCTGCCGGGCGCGCGCCAACCCACCCCCCGGGACCACCCGGTGGGGTGGCGGGGGTGGGTCGGTGACGCGTGCGGGGAGCGGTCAGCCGTCGGTGACGTGGACGGCGGACTCCTCGGGGCCCTCGCCGCCCACGGGGAGGTCCGCGGTCGCCTCGACGTCGTCGGCGGTGCGGTTGGTGCCCGAGTCGCTCTCGGGGGTGGTGGAGGTGTCCTGCTCCAGCTGGGCGTCCGCGCGCGACGGGTCCTCGGCGGGCCGGACGTCGAGCGCGTCGTCGGGCAGCTCGCGCTCCAGGCGCTGGGTCAGCGGCTCGCCCTCGGACTGCTCGAAGGCGGTGGTGCCGAAGTCGGTGGTGGCCGTCGGCTGCTCGCCGGGCAGCGGCTCGAACTGCGGGTCCTCCGCCCGGTCCATGGTGGGGGAGTCGTCCTGCGCGACCTCGGGGATGCCGTCGTCCTCGGGGAAGACGTCGCGCGCGGTCTGGCCCTCGGGCTGCGTCATGCGGTGCCTCCGTCTCTGCGCGGGTGCGCTCGTGGTCCTGGTCGGCGTCGCACGGGGGACGCCGCGCCGGCCGGGGGACCGGCGTCGGACCACCGCCCTACCCGGGTGCCCGGTCGCCATGCGCCGGTGTGCCCCGCGGCACTGTGGCGGGAGGGAGGGCATGGTCGCGCGCCCGGCGGGTAGCGGGGGGCCCATGGCGATCGCAGACGAGGTCCAGCGGGTCGGGGCGCCGCTCCGCCGCTGGGCGCGCACCCAGAAGCGCGAGTACACCCAGGGCGAACCGCGGCCCCTGGCCGGCGACCTGGGGGCCATGGGCGTCTACGCGGGTCTCGTGGCCGCCGGTGCCGCGGCGGTGCGGGCGGCGGGCCGGCAGCTGCCGGAGCGGATCCCACCGGGCGACGTCGCGCTGCTGACCATCGCCACCTTCCGGCTGGCCCGCCGCATCGCCAAGGACCCGGTGACCAGCCCGCTGCGGGCGCCGTTCGTCCGGTTCGAGGGCGCCTCGGGGCACGCGGAGGTCGCCGAGGAGGTGCGCGAGCACGGCGGGGTGAAGCACGCCGTCGGGGAGCTGCTCACCTGCCCGTTCTGCCTGGCCCAGTGGGTGGGCACGGCCTTCGTCTTCGGGTACGTGACCGCACCGCGGGCCACCCGGCTGGCCGCGCTGACCATGACCACCGTGGCCGGCTCCGACGTCCTGCAGTTCGTGTACGACTCCATCCAGAACGGGGCGCTCACCCGGACGGCGGACGCGCCGGGCGAGCCGGTCTGACGCAGCGGCCGTCGCCCGTCGGGGGTACCCGGCGCGGCGTTCGCGCTGCCGCAGGGGGCGCACCGGACCTATCCTGCGATCTTGACCCGGCTGCGGGGCCGGGGACCACCCGGCGCGACGGGTGCGAGGGAGGCTCGGCATGCGATCGATCTGGCGCGGCGCCGTCTCGTTCGGCCTGGTCAGCATCGGGGTGAAGCTGTACTCGGCGACCGAGGACAAGGACATCCGCTTCCACCAGGTGCACGCGGCCGACGGCGGGCGGGTGAAGTACCGGCGGGTCTGCTCGATCGACGGCGAGGAGCTCGAGTACGCCGACATCGCCAAGGGCTACGAGCTGCCCAGCGGCGAGGTCGTGATCCTCACCGACGAGGACTTCGACGAGCTGCCGCTGAGCACCCGCCGCGAGATCGAGGTGCTGGAGTTCGTCGACCAGGGCGAGATCGACCCGATCATGTTCGAGAAGACCTACTACCTGGAGCCCGACGGCCCCGCCGCCCGCCCCTACGTCCTGCTGCGCGACGCGCTCGAGAACGCCGGCCAGGTGGCGATCACCAAGATCGCGCTGCGGCAGCGCGAGTCCCTGGCGGCGCTGCGGGTGCGCGACGGCGTCCTGGTGCTGCACACGATGCGGTGGCCCGACGAGATCCGACGCCCCGACTTCGGCTTCCTCGACGAGGACATCTCGGTGCGGCCGCAGGAGCTGAAGATGGCCGAGGCCCTCATCGGCTCGATGACCACCGAGTTCGACCCCGAGCAGTTCACCGACGACTACCGCGAGGCGATGACCGCCCTGCTGGAGGCCAAGCAGAGCGGGGGAGAGGTCGCCCAGCCGGCGGAGGTGCCCGACGAGGGGGCCGCCGTCGTCGACCTGATGAGCGCCCTGCGCCGCAGCGTCGAGCGGGCCCGCGGCGGTGCCGCGGACGAAGCGCCGGAGAAGCCGCCGGCGAAGAAGGCGGCGTCCACCCGGAAGGCGGCCCCGCGCGCGACCGCCGCCGAGGCCGAGGAGAAGCCGCCGGCCAAGAAGGCCGCCGCCAGGAAGGCGGCCCCGAAGAAGGCGGCCGCGGGGAAGTCGACCTCGCGGGCCACCGGCGGCGACAAGCCCCCCGCCAAGCGGGCCCGCCGCAGCGCCTGAGGTGGCGGCGCCCGAACCGGCCGGCCTGCCGCTGCCGATGCTCGCCGTCCCCGGGGAGCTGCCCGCCGACGACGACGGCTGGGGCTACGAGTTCAAGTGGGACGGCGTGCGCGCGGTCGCCGGCGTGCGCGACGGGCGGCTGGTGCTCGCCTCGCGCAAGGGCGGTGACATCACCGTCCGCTACCCGGAGGTGGCGCGGCTGCCGGGTGCGCTCGCCGGGCGCGACGTCGTCGTCGACGGCGAGATCGTGCTCATGGACGCCCGGGGGCGGCCGGACTTCGGGGCGCTGCAGAACCGGATGCACCGCACCGGGCCCGAGGTGCCGCGCCTGGCGGCGGCCGCCCCGGTGACCTACCTGGTCTTCGACCTGCTCGCCCTCGACGGCGCCGACCTGCGCGGCCGACCCTACGGCGAGCGCCGGGCGCTGCTGGACGACCTCGCCCCGGCCGGCGCCCGGTGGGTGCTCACGCCGTGGTTCCCCGGCTCCGGCGCGCAGGTGCAGGCGGCGAGCGAGGAGAACGGCCTCGAGGGCGTCGTCGCCAAGCGGCTGGCCTCCCCGTACCGCGACGGCGTCCGCAGCCCCGAGTGGCGCAAGGTCAAGAACTTCTTCACCCAGTCCGTCGTCGTCGGCGGGTGGCGGCCCGGCCAGGGCCGGCGCGCGGGCACGATCGGCTCGCTGCTGGTCGGTGTGCCGGACGACGACGGCCGGCTGGTCTACGTCGGGCACGTGGGCACCGGCTTCGCCGACCAGGACCTGCGCGACCTCCAGCGGCTGCTCACCCGGCGGCCGTCGTCGCCGTTCGACGGGACGCTGCCGCGGGACATCACCCGGGACGCGCAGTGGGTCGAGCCCGACCTCGTCGGGGAGGTGGCCTACGCGGTCTGGACGGCGGAGGGGCGGCTGCGGCACCCGGTCTGGCGCGGGGTGCGCGACGACCTCGAGCCCGACGACGTGGTGCGCGAGACGTGAGCCCCGCCAAGCAGCTCGTGGAGATCGGCGGCCGGCGGCTGTCGGTGTCGAACCTGGAGAAGGTGCTCTTCCCCGAGGTGGGCTTCACCAAGGCGCAGGTCATCGACTACTACGTGCGCATCGCGCCGGTGCTGCTGCCGCACCTGGCCGGCCGGCCGGTCACCTTCACCCGGTGGCCCGACGGGGTGGAGGGGCAGGCCTTCTTCGAGAAGAACAGCGCCCGGCACGCCCCGGAGTGGGTGCGCCGGGTGCGGCTGCCGAGCCCGGGCAGCTCGCGGGGCCGCGAGACGCTGGACATGGTGCTGCTCGCCGACGTCCCGGACCTGGCGTGGGCGGCGAACCTCGCGGCCCTGGAGGTGCACGTCCCGCAGTGGCGGGTTGACGACGCCGGTGAGCCCCAGCTGCCCGACCTGCTGGTGCTCGACCTCGACCCGGGCCCGGAGACCGGCATCGCCGAGTGCTGCGAGGTGGCCGAGCGGCTCGGCGTGCGGCTCGAGGCCGACGGGCTGGACCCGGTGGTGAAGACGTCGGGCTCCAAGGGGATGCAGGTGTACGCGCCGATCGAGCCGCCGGCCGACCGCGAGCACCCCAGCCGGTACGCGAAGGCGCTGGCGCAGGAGCTCTCCGCCGAGACGCCCGAGCACGTCGTCTGGCGGATGGAGAAGGCGCTGCGCCCGGGCAAGGTGCTCATCGACTGGAGCCAGAACAACCCGGCCAAGACGACGGTGGCGCCCTACTCGCTGCGCGCCCGGGCGGGCGCGACGGTCTCCACGCCGATCGGCTGGGACGAGCTGGACGCCGTGCGCGACGGCTCGCTCGACCCGGGCGCGCTGCGCTTCACGACCGACCAGGTGCTGGCCCGCGTCGAGGAGTACGGCGACCTCTTCGACGTCGCGGGCGCCCGCCGCGCACCGCTGCCCGCGGCCTGACGACCGGCCCCCTCGCACGCTCGGGGTGAGCCTCTGGACGGGGCCGCGATCGTGCTCTGGGAAACTCTGCGCCATGTCAGCCGCCGACCAGCACGACCCGCGCACCGCCGACCTCGGGCGGCTGGTCGTCCGCTGCCCCGACCGTCCCGGGATCGTCGCGGCCCTCAGCGGGCTGATGGCCGACGTCGGCGCGAACATCACCGAGTCCCAGCAGCACTCGTCGGACCCCAGCGGGGGCGTCTTCACCCTGCGGCTGGAGTTCGTGCTCGCCGACCTCGCCGGCCGGCGCGCGGAGCTGGAGGGGCGGCTGGACCAGCTGACCCGCGAGTGGGGGCTCACCTGGCGGCTGACCGAGGCCGCGCACCGCCCCACGCTCGCGGTCTTCGTCAGCCGCACCGACCACGTGCTGCAGGAGCTCGTCTACCGGGTGCGCGCCGGCGACCTGCGGGCCGACATCACCGCGGTCGTCAGCAACCACCCCGACCTGGAGCCGGTCGCGGCCGCGGCCGGCATCCCGTTCCACCACGTGCCGGTCACGCCGGCCACCAAGGCCGAGGCCGAGGCGCGGGCGCTGGAGATCGTCGGCGACGTCGACCTGGTGGTGCTGGCGCGCTACATGCAGATCGTCTCGCCGGAGTTCTGCGCCCGGTTCCCCGAGCGGCTGATCAACATCCACCACAGCTTCCTGCCGGCCTTCGTGGGGGCGAACCCGTACCAGGCCGCGCACGACCGCGGGGTGAAGCTGATCGGGGCGACCGCCCACTACGTCACGGCCGAGCTGGACGCCGGGCCGATCATCGAGCAGGAGGTCGCCCGGGTGGACCACCGCGCGACGGTCGAGGACATGCGGCGGGTCGGGCGCTACGTCGAGCGCCAGGTGCTGGCCCAGGCGGTCACCTGGCACGTCGAGGACCGGGTCATCGTCGAGGGCGACCGGACCATCGTCTTCGCCTGACCACCCCGGCCCGCCGCGCCACGATCAGCTCACCTGACCACCCCGGCCCGCCGCGCCACGATCAGCTCACCTGATCATCGGGCGTCCACCCTCGCGGTGGGCGCTGAGGGAGGACGCGCCACGACCAGGTCGGCTGATCATCCGGCGGGCGCGGGATCCCCCCGGTGCGGGACGGGCTCCCGGAAGCGGTGCGTCCCTTGCGGCGGGGTCGGCCGGCGTCCTCCGCGGGGTGGGGCGCCCGACCGCGCCGCACACCACGCGGTCGGCGGATGCGCGGCGAGGTCGACCACCGTTCACCCCGCCGACGGGTGCCCTTTTCTTGACTGACTCAAGAAAAGGGCGTTGGATGGTCGCCGTGGAGACGACCTGGGCGCACCGGCTGCGGGAGGCGGGGCTGCGCGTGACGCGTCCCCGGCTGTCGGTGCTGGGCGTCCTGGCCGACCGGCCGCACGCTGACGCCGGCACGATCGTGACCGTCGCCCGCGAGCTGCACCCGTCGCTGTCGCCGCAGGCCGTCTACGGCGTGCTCGAGGCGTTCGTCGCCGCGGGGATCGCCCGCCGGATCGAGCCCGCGGGTGCGCCCGCGTTGTTCGAGCTGCGGGTGGGCGACAACCACCACCACCTGGTCTGCCGCTCGTGCGGCGCGGTCGCGGATGTCGACTGCGTCCTGGGCGCGGCCCCCTGCCTGGCCCCCTCCGATCCGGCCGGCTTCGTCATCGACGAGGCCGAGGTCGTGTTCTGGGGGTCGTGCCAGGCATGTCAGAACCGCGACCGCCAGGTCGCGGCCGCCGCCGACCCCGTGCAGCTCGAGGAGCACGGG
Source organism: Blastococcus sp. KM273128 (assembly GCF_021698975.1). Classification (GTDB taxonomy): domain Bacteria; phylum Actinomycetota; class Actinomycetes; order Mycobacteriales; family Geodermatophilaceae; genus Blastococcus. Next base: position 22,145 of record NZ_SSXA01000012.1, read on the forward strand.
ACCCGAGGAGGAGCAGGAGCATGACCGACGTCGCATCGCAGGGCACGGCGCCCAGCCAGGCCGGCAAGCCCGTCCTGACCAACCGCCAGGGCCACCCTGTCTACGACAACCAGAACCAGCGGACGGTGGGTGCCCGTGGCCCCGCCACGCTGGAGAACTACCAGTTCCTCGAGAAGATCAGCCACTTCGACCGGGAGCGCATCCCGGAGCGCGTGGTGCACGCCCGCGGCGTGACCGCCTACGGCTACTTCGAGGCCGACGGCACCGTCGGGGACGAGCCGATCGCGACGTACACCCGCGCCAAGCTGTTCCAGGAGAAGGGCAAGCGCACCGACGTCGCGCTGCGCTTCTCGACCGTGGCCGGCGGCCGGGACTCCTCGGAGATGGCCCGCGACCCGCGCGGCTTCGCCGTGAAGTTCTACACCGAGGACGGCAACTGGGACCTCGTCGGCAACAACCTGGGCGTCTTCTTCATCCGGGACGCCATCAAGTTCCCCGACTTCATCCACTCGCAGAAGCCGGACCCGGTCACCTTCGAGGCCAACGTCGCCGAGCGCGCGTTCGACTTCTTCAGCCAGACCCCCGAGGCCATGCACATGGTCTCCCTCGTCTTCAGCCCGCGCGGCCTGCCGGCGTCCTACCGGACCATGCAGGGCTTCGGCGTGAACACCTACAAGTGGGTCAACGCTCAGGGTGAGACCGTCCTGGTCAAGTACCACTGGCTGCCGAAGCAGGGCGTGAAGTCCTACACCGCCGAGGACGGCGCGAAGGTTCAGGCGCAGACCCTCGGGGCGCACACCAAGGACCTCTACGACTCGATCGCCGCGGGCGACTTCCCGTCGTGGGAGCTGCACGTGCAGCTCATGAGCGACGACGAGCACCCCGAGCTGGACTTCGACCCGCTGGACGACACCAAGGTGTGGCCGGAGGAGGTCTTCCCGCTCCGCAAGGTCGGCACCATGACCCTGGACCGGATGCCCGAGGACTTCTTCTCGGAGAACGAGCAGATCGCCTTCGGCACCGGTGTGCTGGTCGACGGGCTGGACTTCTCCGACGACAAGATGCTGGTCGGCCGGACGTTCTCCTACTCCGACACCCAGCGCTACCGGGTGGGGCCGAACTACCTGCAGCTGCCGGTGAACCGGCCCAAGGTGGAGGTGCGGACCAACCAGCAGGGCGGCCCGATGTCCTACGGCCGCGACGTCGTGGGGGACAACCCGCACGTCAACTACGAGCCGTCGATCACCGGCGGCCTGCGCGAGGGCACCTACCCCGCGCACGACGAGCAGGGCCCGGTCATCAACGGTCGGCTCACGCGCAAGCGGATCCCGCGGACCAACGACTACAAGCAGGCCGGCGAGCGCTACCTGCTGAGCGAGCAGTGGGAGAAGGACGACCTGGTCACCAACCTGGTCGGCGCCCTGCAGCAGTGCCGCCGCGAGATCCAGGAGCGGATGGTCTGGCACTTCTTCATGTGCGAGGACGAGTGGGGCCAGCGCGTCGGTGACGCGCTCGGCATCACCGCGGACGACGTCCGCGGCCTGCCGCCGCTGCAGACGCAGACCCTCACCGAGGAGGAGCAGCAGCGCGCCGCCAACCTCGGCAAGAACGGTCCGCGTGACGTGACCGGCCTGGTCATGACGCACTGCGTGCCGAACGAGCGCGTCGTCGTCGCCTGACGAGGACCCGGTGCCCCCCGCCGCTCCCACTCGCGGCGGGGCCAGGCGCCGGGGACGCCAGCGGGCCGCGACCGGATCATCCGGTCGCGGCCCGCTGTGCGTCGTCCCCCGGTACCCGGCGGGCGCGGTGCCGGCCGCAAACCGCCGGGTCGGGACGGGCCCGGGGCGGCGTCTTCCCTCACCGCAGCGCGTCCTCCCGCACCGCCCACCGCGAGGGAGGACGCGCGATGATCAGGGGACCTGATCCCAGCGGGGGAGGGGGTCAGTCGCGGGGGCCGCGGCGGTCCTGGTCGGCGAGGAAGCGCTCGAACTCGGCGCCGATCTCCTCCGCGCTGGGCACCTCGCCGGCGCCGCCGAGCAGGTCGGTGCCCTCGCGGGCGGCGGTGAAGGAGTCGTACTGCTCCTCCAGGGCGGCGACGACGGCGACGTTGTCCGCCGACCGCGCGATCTGGGCGTCGACCTCGGTGCGGTGCAGCTCAGCGGCCTCGCGGAGCGACTCGGTGGGCAGGCGGAGCCCGGTCAGCCGCTCCAGGTGCTCGAGCAGCGTGAGCGACGCGGCGGGGTAGGTGGCCTGCGCCAGGTAGTGCGGCACGTGCGCAGCCACGCCGAAGGCGTCCACCCCGGCTTCGCCCATGCGCAGCTCCAGCAGCGCCGAGACGCTCCCCGGGATGCGCATCTCGCCCCAGTACACCGGATAGGACTCGATCAGCTGCCGCCGTGTCGCGTGCGCGGTGACGGTGACCGGCCGGGTGTGGGGCACCGGCATCGGGATCGCCTGCAACGCCGCGACCGAGGTGACCCCCAGCCGCTCCACCAGGCCGCCGACGGCCGCGGCGAACCGCTCCCACGCGTAGTCGGGCTCGGCGCCGTGCAGCAGGAGGAACTCCTCGCCCGCGTCGTCCTCCACGGCGTAGAGCTGGATCTCCGGCGAGGTGAACGACTCGTAGCGGTCGGCGTTGAACGTCATCCGCGGGCGGCGGGCCCGGTAGTCGACGAGGCTGTCGGCGTCCAAGCGGGCGATCACCTCGTGCGGCAGCGAGGCCAGCAGGTGCGCGCCGGCCAGCGTGCCGGCGGAGGCGGCGTCGAAGTCACCGGCGAGGTCGTGCACGAGCACGAGCCCCCGGCGCCCGGCCGGGTCGCCGACGGCGGCCTCGCGGGTGAGGAACGGCTCGGCCGCGGGGAGCAGCTCGACCAGGTCCTCCGGTCGCTGGGCCACGGGGCACCTCCTGTGTCGGGTGGTCCGGTGTGACGGCGCGTCACGCCTCCCGGTAGAGCCTCCGGGCGGCCCGCGGCATTCCCGCCCGCTCGCGGGCCGCCCGGTCGGGTGGCTCAGCGGGTGGCGCGCTCCTCCCGGTCGCCCTCGCCGGGCTGCGGCTCGGCGTCCCCCTCCTGCGCCGGGGCGACCGGCTCGTGGGTCAGGTGGGCGCCGGTCTCGTCGGGGACGATCTGCGCCCGGGTGCCGTCTGGCAGCACCTCCGGGGACTTCCCGTCCAGCTGGTCGCGCCCGTAGCGGTAGGCGACGGCGATGAGCGCGGTCACCGGGACGGCGAGGAAGGCGCCGATGATGCCGGCCAGGCTGGCACCCGCGGTCACGGCGAGGATGACCACGGCGGCGTGCAGGTTCAGCCCCCGGCCCTGAAGGATCGGCTGCAGGATGTTGCCCTCGATCTGCTGCACCAGGATCACGATCCCGAGCACGATCAGGGCGGTGGTGAAGCCGCTGTCGACCAGCGCGATCAGCACCGCGAAACCGCCGGCGACGAACGCACCGATGATCGGGATGAACGCGCCGAAGAAGGTCAGCACGGCCAGCGGCAGCACCAGGGGCACGCCGAGGATCCACAGCCCCAGGGCGATGAAGAAGGCATCGAAGAAGCCCACGAGCGCCTGCTGGCGGATGAACTCCGACAGCGTCGACCAGGTCTTGTAGGAGAGCGCGGCCACGTGCGGCGCGGCGGGCGGGCCGGTCTGCGCGGCGAGCCACGGCACCCAGCGGGGCCCGTCCTTCAGGAAGAAGAAGGTGAGCACCAGCGCCAGCACCAGGTTGATCAACGCGCCGCCGATCGCCGTGGCGCCGGTGACGGCGTACTGCGCGATGTTCTGCGCGTTGCCCTGGATGGTGTTGATGGCCTGGTCGACCGCGTTGCCGATCTGCTCCTCGCCCAGGTTGAACGGGGGCCCGGTCAGCCAGTCCTGCAGCTGCTCCAGCCCGACGCTCACCCCGTCGGCGAGCTCCTCGACCTGCTGGACGACGGGCGGCGCGATCAGCGCGATGATCCCGGCGAAGGCGGCGAAGAAGGTGAGCAGGACGGTGAGCGCGGCGAGGGCCGAGGGCCAGCCGTGGTTGCGCAGGAACCGGGTCGGCGGCCACAGCACCGTGGTGAAGAGCAGCCCCAGCACCACCGGCAGCAGCACGACCCACAGCTTGCCCAGCACGTAGCCGAGGACGATGACGCCGCCGGCGACCAGCAGCAGCTCGGCCGAGGCGACGGCCACCGCCCGGCTCGCCCGCCGCATGCGCTCGCCGCGCTCGTCGGTGGGCGCGGGGGCGTGCGTGGCCGGCTGGACGCCGGCGTCCGGCGTGGGCTGGTCGGGCTCGACGTCGTCGGGCGTCTCGTCCGGCGGCGGGTCCGTGCGACCGGGCAAGCGGATCCTCATGCAGCGATCTCAACACAGATGCACGCGGCCGACCGGGTAGGAAACGATCATCACACCCGCGTCGTAGCGTGCCCGCATGCCGAAGATCGCGACCGCTGACCGGGTCGACCGGGAAGCCCTCCTGGAGTTCCTCCGCCCCCGCCACCGCGCGGTGCTGCTCACCCGCCGGCGGGAGGGCGGCCCCCAGCTCTCGCCGGTGACCTGCGGGGTGGACGGCGAGGGGCGGGTCGTCGTCTCCACCTACCCGCAGCGGGCCAAGGTGGTCAACGCGCGGCGCGACCCCGCCGTCTCGCTGTGCGTGCTCTCCGACGAGTGGGACGGTCCCTGGGTGCAGCTCGACGGCCGGGCGGAGGTGCTCGACCTGCCCGAGGCGCTGGAGCCGCTGGTCGAGTACTACCGGTCGATCAGCGGTGAGCACCCCGACTGGGCCGAGTACCGCACCGCCATGGAGCGCCAGGGCAAGGCGCTGCTGCGGGTCACCGTGGACTCCTGGGGCCCGATCGCGACCGGTGGCTTCCCCGCCGGGATGGCCGACAAGCTCTGAGCCTTGCTCTACGCGATGAAAGGTGTCAGGCTTTCCCGATGGTGTACGTGCTGACGGTCGACCAGCGGGGGAGCCGGCGCGAGCCGGACCGGGTCGCCGACGTCCTGGCGCAGCTCAACGCCGACGTCGGGACGGTGCTGGCCTTCGAACGGACGGCGGGCGACGAGTTCCAGGGGGTGCTCGGCGAGCCCGAGGCGGCCGTCGACGTCGCGCTGCGCCTGGTGCGGCTGGGCGGGTGGAGCATCGGGATCGGCGCCGGCGCGGCCCAGCAGCCGCTGCCGCAGAGCACGCGGGCCGCGGCCGGGCCGGCCTTCCTCTGCGCCCGGCGCGCCGTCGACGCGGCCAAGCAGCGCTCCGTGCACCTGGCCGTCCGGGGGGCGGTGGCGGCCGACGCCGCCGACGCGCAGGCCGTGCTCGGCGCGCTGGCGGTGCTGGTCGGCCGCCGCAGCGAGCAGGCGTGGGAGGCGATCGAACTGGTCGAGGACGGGCGCACGCAGGCCGAGGCGGCCGCCGCCCTGGGCATCTCGCGGCAGGCGGTGGGCCAGCGCCTGGGGGCCGCCTCCTGGGAGCTCGAGCGCGAGCTGCGGCCGACCGCCGCCCGGCTCCTGCAGCGGGCGGCGGGATGAGCGCCGCCGTCCTGCTCCTGCTCGGCCTGGTCGGTCTCGCCGGGCTGGTCCTCGCCCTCCGCGGGGAGCGGGGGACCGGTGCCGCCGGCGCCGTGGCGCTCGTCGGGTCGCTCGCGGTCGCCGCCGCCGTCGCCTGGCCGGCCGAGGGCACAGCCGGGATGGCGCAGGCCGGTGCGGCGCTCGCCGCGCTGGCCGCCGTCACCGGTGGCGGGCCGGTGGCGACGGCGGTGCTGCACGCCGCCGATCCCGCCGCCACCGGGGTCTCCGGAGGGCCGCAGGACCCCGACATCCTCCGGGGTGGCGCGTGGATCGGCGTGCTCGAGCGGGGCGCGATCGCCGCCACGCTCCTGGTCGGCTGGCCGGAGGGGCTCGCCGTCGTCCTCGCCGTCAAGGGGCTGGGCCGGTTCTCCGAGCTCCGCGCTCCAGCGGCGGCCGAGCGGTTCATCGTCGGCACCCTGGCCAGCGGGCTGTGGGCAGCCGCCTGCGTGGGCGTCGCGGTGCTGCTCCGCGGCTGACGCGACGAGCGGGAGGAGAGCGGGACGGCGAGGATGGCGTCCGGCGTCGTCGTGAACCGATCGAGGGGGAGCCCGTGTGCCACGACCAGGGCAGCCGGCCGCCGGCGCCGCCGCGCACCGGCCCGGTGGGTGAACGCACCACCGGCACGCTGACGTCGGCCGACGGGACCGCGGTCTCGGCTGCGACCGCGCTCCCCGGCGGGTCCCCGCGGGCAGGGGTGGTGGTCCTGCCGGACATCCGGGGGCTGCACCCCTACTACGTCGCCCTGGCCGAGCGGTTCGCCGAGGCGGGCCTGGCCGCCGTGGCGATCGACTGGTTCGGCCGGACCGCGGGGGTGTGCGAGGGCGGGGTCCGGCCGGAGGGCTTCGACTGGCAGGCCCACGTACCGCGCACGACCCACGAGGGCATCGACGCCGACGTCACCGCCGCCGTCGCCCACCTGCGCGAGCGGGCCGGCGCGAAGCTGCCGGTGGTGGTGGTCGGCTTCTGCTTCGGCGGCAGCCACGCGTGGCGGCTGGCCGGCGGCGACCTGGACCTGGCGGGGTGCGTCGGCTTCTACGGCCGCCCGGCGCTGGTGGGCGACGCCGCCGACCGGGCGCACCTGCCCACGGTGCTGCTGGTCGCCGGCGCCGACACCGTCACCCCGGTGGCCGAGCAGCTCGCCCTGGCCGACCGGTTGCGCGCGGCGGGGGCCGAGGTCGACGTCACCGTCTACGGCGGGGCGCCGCACTCCTTCTTCGACCGCGCCCACGGCGAGTGGGCCGAGGCCTGCCGCGATGCGTGGGAACGGGTGCTGGCTCTGGTCGAACGCGTGGCCCGGCCGTGAGCGCCCCCGCCGGCGGGCGGTGACCGAGCCGCCGCTGCGAGTTCCGGGGCAGGCCGGTGCCGGTGGAGCCCGGTGCGACGCGGATCGGGCGGCGTCCGGCCCCGCGCGCCGGTGGTCTCCTACCCTGGGGCGGGTGAGCGGCCAGCCGATCGATCCCGGAGTCATCGAGCTCGCCGGGCGGGTCTTCGACCTCGCCCGCGGCGGGCACACCGAGGAGCTCGCCGCCTACCTCGACGCCGGCGTGCCGGTGAACCTCACCAACGACAAGGGCGACACCCTGCTGGTCCTGGCGGCGTACCACGGGCACAGCGGCACGGTGGCGGCCCTGCTCGACCGCGGCGCCGACCACGGCCGGGCCAACGACCGCGGGCAGACGGCGCTGGCCGCCGCGGTGTTCAAGCAGTCCGCCGAGACCGTCCGCCTGCTGCTCGCCGCGGGCGCCGACCCCGACGCCGGCGGGCCCAGCGCCCGCGAGACCGCGGCGTTCTTCGACCTGCCCGCCATGACCGAGCTCCTGGGCAGCCGGGCCTGACGGCCCCGGCGCAACCGGTGCGGCCACGGGTGACGGAGGGGGAGACGGGCGTGCCAGTACGTCGTGACCTGCCCGAGACCGGTCCGCCGCCGGCCGGGCCGCAGGAGCAGGAGGCGGGTCCGGACGGCGGGTCCCAGCCCGCCGGGGCCGAGGCCGCCGTTCCCCTGCCCGCGCCCGAGCCGGGGGTGCCGCGCTGGCTGCTGCTGGTGGGCGGCGCGGCCGCGGCCACCGTCGCCATCGCCGGCCTGCAGGCGGTCGCGTGGCTCGTGGCGCCGGTGTTCCTCGCCCTCGTCGTCGTCATCGCGCTCACCCCGGTGCAGCGCTGGCTGCGCCGCCTGGGCGCCCCGCGCTGGCTGGCCACCACGGTGCTGCTGCTGCTCGTGTGGGCGGTGCTGCTCGCCTTCGTCGCCCTGCTGGTGGCCTCGGTCGCCCAGTTCGCCGCCCTCCTGCCGGACTACGCCGACCAGGCCCAGGTGCTGATCAACGACGTCGTGACGGACCTGAACAGCCGGGGCATAGTCTCCGGTCAGCTGTCCGACCTCGTCCAGCAGATCGACTACGGCTCGCTGGTCGGGCTGGCCACCGACCTGCTGAGCCGGCTCACCGACGCGGCGACCACGCTGGTGCTCCTGCTCTCGGCGCTGGTCTTCATGGCCATCGAGAGCAGCGGGTTCGGCCGGCGGCTGGCGCTCATCGGCGCCGAGCGCCCGCACCTGCCGGTGGCCCTGGGCCTGTTCACCCGCGGCACCCGCAGCTACCTGCTGGTGAGCACGGTGTTCGGGGCGATCGTGGCGGTGGGCGACACGATCGCGCTCGCGCTGCTCGACGTGCCCGCGGCCCCGCTGTGGGGCCTGCTCGCCTTCATCACCAACTACGTGCCCAACATCGGGTTCCTGCTGGGCGTGGCGCCGCCGGCCGTGCTGGGGCTGCTCGCCGGCGGCTGGGGCGACTTCGTCGCGATCCTGGTCGTCTACTCGCTGCTGAACTTCGTCGTGCAGACGCTCATCCAGCCGCGCTTCGTCGGGGACTCCGTCGGCCTGTCGATGACGGTGACCTTCGTGGCGCTGCTCTTCTGGGGCTGGGTCCTCGGAGCGCTGGGTGCGCTGCTGGCCATCCCGCTCACGCTGCTGGTCAAGGCGCTCATGGTCGACGTCGACCCGCGCGGCCACTGGCTGGACGCGTTGCTCCGCGAGGAGCCGCGGGCCCCGCGCACCGTCCGGGCGCGGCGGCGGATGGCCGACCGGCACGCCGCTCTGGCGTCGATGCGGAGGCTGCACCACCACCCCTCCCGCCGGTCGGCGGCCGCCGACGCGGAGGAGGAGCCGGCCCCGGCGGGGCGGACCTGACCGCGCAGGAACTCGTCGTCCTCGTCGGCCTCCAGGGCTCGGGCAAGAGCACCTGGGTGGCGGCGCACCTGGCCGGCACCCACGCGGTGGTGAGCAAGGACCACTGGCCCAACGCCCGGCGCCGCGAGGCCCGTCAGCAGCGCCTGGTCGCCGAGCTGCTGGGCGCCGGGCGGAGCGTCGTCGTCGACAACACCCACCCCGCGCCGGAGGACCGGGCGGCGCTGGTCGCCCTGGGCCACGCGGCCGGCGTGCCGGTGCGCGCGGTGTGGCTGGACACCCCGCCGGGGGTGTGCCTCGCCCGCAACGACGCCCGCACCGGCCGCGCCCGGATCCCCCTGGTCGGGATCCATGCCACCCGGGCGCGGTTCGTGCCGCCGTCGGCCGGCGAGGGCTTCGACCGCGTGGACGTCGTCCGCCCCGCCCCTGCGCCATCGGCGGCGCTCCCGGGTGCGGCGGACCGTGTGACGGCGGCCGCAACCGGCAGCCGTAACGTGTCGGGCGCAGCTCGCCGCGCGCCGGGGCCGACCGCCCCGGCGACCGCAGGCATCCGAGACGAAGGGAACGACATGACCGAGGCAGGCACCACGGCTCCCCGCGTGGCCATCGTGACCGGCGCGGCCCGCGGCATCGGCGCCGCCACCGCCCAGCGGCTGGCCGCCGACGGGTTCGCCGTCGCCGTCCTGGACCTGGACGAGGGCTCGGCCAAGGGCACCGTCGAGGCGATCGAGGCCGCCGGTGGCCGCGCCCTGGCCGTCGGCGCCGACGTGAGCGACACCGCCCAGGTCGAGGCCGCGATCGAGCGGATCGTGACCGAGCTCGGCCCGCCCACCGTGCTGGTCAACAACGCGGGCGTGCTCCGCGACAACATGCTGTTCAAGATGTCCGACTCCGACTGGGACATCGTCATGAACGTGCACCTCAAGGGCGCCTTCCTGATGACCCGCGCCGCCCAGAAGCACATGATCGACGCCAAGTGGGGCCGGATCGTCAACCTGTCCAGCACCTCGGCGCTGGGCAACCGCGGCCAGGCCAACTACTCGACGGCGAAGGCGGGCCTGCAGGGCTTCACCAAGACCCTCGCCATCGAGCTGGGCAAGTTCGGCGTCACCGCCAACGCGATCGCCCCGGGCTTCATCGAGACCGAGATGACCAAGGCGACGGCCGACCGCATGGGCATCCCGTTCGACGACTTCATCAAGGGCGCCGCCTCGCAGATCCCGGTGGCCCGCACCGGCAAGCCCGAGGACATCGCCCACCTGGTGTCGTTCTTCGTGAGCGAGGGCGCCGGCTTCGTCTCCGGCCAGGTCGTCTACGCCGCCGGCGGCCCGAAGGCCTAGAAGGACCCCGCTGCCCCCCACGGCACGCTCCGCGCGCCGCGGGGCCCTGCAGCGGGGCCGTTCCAGCACGTCACCGCGGGCCGGGCTGCCTGAGCGGCGGCCCGGCCCGCGCCGCACCCGCACCGTTCCAGGAGGAGATCCGTGCCCGAGCAGTCCGTCCTCGTCGAGCGCCGCGGTGCGGTGCAGGTCATCACGATCAACCGGCCGGAGGCGCGCAACGCCCTCGACGGCGCCGTCGCCCGGGCCGTCGCCGCCGCGGTCGACGAGCTCGACGCCGACGGCGACCTGCGGGCCGGGGTGCTCAGCGGGGCAGGCGGCACCTTCTCCTCCGGGATGGACCTCAAGGCCTTCCTGCGCGGCGAGAGCCCGTCCATCGAGGGCCGCGGGCTGTGCGGCATCACCCGCACGCCGCCGCGCAAGCCCCTCGTCGCGGCGGTCGAGGGCTGGGCCCTGGCCGGCGGCTTCGAGCTGGTGCTGGCCTGCGACCTCGTGGTGGCCGGCCGGGGCGCCCGGTTCGGCGTGCCCGAGGTGAAGCGCTCCCTGGTCGCCGCCGGCGGCGCCGCCCTGCTGCTGCCGCAGCGGGTGCCGCGCGCGGTCGCGCTGGAGCTGCTGCTCACCGGCGAGCCCATCGACGCCGGGCGCGCCGCCGCCGTCGGGCTGGTCAACCGCGTGGTCGACGACGGCGGTGCGCTGGACGCCGCGGTGGCGCTCGCGGAGGTCATCGCCGCCAACGGCCCGCTCGCGGTCGCCGCCACCAAGCAGGTCGTCCTCGAGTCACCGGCGTGGCCGGCCGGGGAGGCGTGGGATATGCAGGAGCAGGTCGTCCGGCCGGTGTTCGGCTCCGAGGACGCCCGCGAGGGCTCCACCGCCTTCGCCGAGCGCCGCCCACCGGTGTGGCGCGGCCGCTGACAGCCAGCGGCTGGCCGAGGAGCAGCTCCGGGCGCCGGTGCACCGAGCGCGGGACCGGCATAGCGGGGCGGTCCGCGTCGTTGACCAGACGTGGACCGCTCCGCCCTCCGGCTGCTCGTGCTCGGTGACTCCCTCGGCTTCGGCACCGGTGCCGCCCGCCCGGCCGACGCCCTGGGACCCCGGCTGGCCCGGGCGCTGGGCGGGGACGGGTTCGACGTCGACCTGCACGTCCTCGCCGTCCCGGGTGCCGTCTCCGCCGGGCTGGCCGACCAGGTCCGCCGTGCGCTGCCGCTGGGGGCCGACCTCGCCGTCGTCGTCGTCGGCGCCAACGACCTGGCCCGCTTCGAGCCGGCCGAGCAGGCCGCGGCCGCGCTCGCGGCCGCGGTGACCGCGCTGCGGGCCGCCGGCACCGACGTCGTCGTCGTGCCGGCGCCGGACATGTCGATGGTGCCCTTCGTCCCGCCGGCCCTGCGCGCGCTGGTGCGGGGCGCCTGCGCGGTGCTCCAGCAGCGGCAGGCGCACGTCGCCCTCACCGGCGGCGCCACGGTGGCGCCGGTCGCGGCGGAGGTGGCGCGCGCCTTCTCGGCCGACCCGGCGCTGTTCTCCGCCGACCGCTTCCACCCCTCCTCGGCCGGCTACGCGCGCATCGCCGAGGTGCTCGCCCCCTTCGTGCTCGCCGCCGCCCGCGCCCGGCGGGACGACGCCGCCGCCTGAGCGGCCCGGGCTCAGCCCAGCCGCTCGGCCAGCAGCTCGGCGAGGTGCCGCCCGCGCCGGCCGGCGAGCTGGTCGAGCTGGGTGCGGCAGGAGAAGCCGTCGGCCAGGACGACGGCGTCGTCGGGGAGGTCGCGGACGGCGGGCAGCAGCTGCTGCTCGGCGACGGCGACCGACACGTCGTGGTGGCCCCGCTCGACGCCCCAGTTGCCGGCCAGCCCGCAGCAGCCGCCGAGCCGGGTGACCCGCGCGCCGGCCCGCTGGAGCAGCCGGGCGTCGGCCGACCAGCCCAGCACCGATGCGTGGTGGCAGTGCGGCTGGGCGACGATCTCCACGCCCTCCAGCGACGGCGGCGTCCAGCCGCGGGTGTCGCGGAGCAGCTCGGCGAGGGTGCGGGTGGCGGCCGCCACCTGCTCGGCCTCCGGCCCGCCGACGAGCTCGAGCGCCTCCGCGCGCAGCACCGCGGTGCAGGAGGGCTCCACGCCGACGACGGGGACGCCGGCGGCCGCGAGCGGGGCGAGGGCGCGCACCGTGCCGCCGAGGATGCGGCGGGCGGCGTCGAGCTGGCCGGTGGTGATCCAGGTGAGCCCGCAGCAGGTGTCGGCGCCGGGCACCTCCACGCGGTAGCCGGCGTCCTCCAGCACCCGCGCGGCGGCGTGCGCGACCTCGGGGGCGAAGTGGTCGGTGAACGAGTCCACCCAGAGCGCGACCCGCTGCCCGCCGCCGGCCGCGGGGCGCTGGGCCCACTGCTGCCGGAAGGTACGCGGGGCGAACGCCGGCACCGGGCGCCGCTGGTCGATCCCCGCGCCCCACTTGGCCACCGACCCCACCAGCGCGGAGCCGAGCATCGCGTTGACCAGGCGCGGGGCCCGGGCCACCAGGTCGGACCAGAACGGCAGCCGGCCCAGCGTGTAGTGCGAGCGGGGCCGCAGCCGCCGCCGGTAGGACTGGTGCAGCACCTCGGCCTTGTAGGAGGCCATGTCCACGCCGGTCGGGCAGTCCGAGGAGCAGCCCTTGCAGGAGAGGCACAGGTCCAGCGCCTCGTGCACCTCCGGCGCGCGCCAGTCGCGCACCGGGCCGCCCGGGGCGAGCATCTCCTGCAGCACCCGGGCGCGGCCGCGGGTGGTGTCCTTCTCCTCCCTCGTGGCCGGCCACGAGGGGCACATGACCGCGCCGGTGGACTGCAGGTCGGCCCGGCACTTGCCGACGCCGGTGCAGCGGTGCACGGCGGCCGAGAAGTCGCCGCCGTCGTGCCGGTAGGCCAGCGCCAGGCCCTCCGTCAGCCGCGGCGCGGCGGCGATGCGGACGTCCTCGTCCAGGGGCGCGGGGCGGACCAGCACGCCGGGGTTGAGCACGTCGGCGGGGTCGAACACCGCCTTGACCCGGGCGAAGAGGTCCAGCGCGGCGGGGGAGTACATGTGCGGCAGCAGCTCGCTGCGCGCCCGCCCGTCGCCGTGCTCGCCGGAGAGCGACCCGCCGTAGCCGGCCACCAGCCGGGCGGCGTCCTCGACGAAGGACCGGTAGGCCGCGCGGCCGCGGTCGGCGCCGGCATCGAACGGGAAGTCGATCCGCACGTGCACGCAGCCGTCGCCGAAGTGCCCGTAGGGCACGCCCTGCAGGCCGTGGCCGTCGAGCAGCGCCTCGAAGCCGCGCAGGTACTCGCCGAGCTTCTCGACCGGGACCGCGGCGTCCTCCCAGCCGGCGTGCGCCGGGCGGCCGTCGGAGGTCCGGTTCGCCAGCCCCGCGCCGTCCTCCCGGATCCGCCAGATGGCCGCGGCGTGCGCCGGGTCGGTGACGACGAGGGAGTCCAGCGCGCCGGCGTCGGCCAGCACCCCCTGCGCCTTGGCCTGCACCTCGCCGACGGTCTCGCCGGTCAGCTCCACGATCAGCCACCCGTCGCCCCGCGGCAGCTCGGGGACGACGGCGGCGGGCACGTCGCGCAGCCGCTGCACGATCCGCTGGTCCAGCCCCTCCACCGCGGTCGGCTCGTGGGGCAGCAGACCGGGGGTGGCGTCCGCGGCATCGGCCATGCTCGGGTAGCCCAGCACGACCAGGCCGCGGACCGGGGCGTCGGCGACCAGGCGCACGGTGGCCCCGAGGACGACGGCGAGGGTGCCCTCGCTGCCCACCAGCGCCCGGGCCACGTCGAACCCGCGCTCGGGCAGCAGGTGCTCCAGCGAGTAGCCCGACACCTGCCGGCCGAAGGTGCCGAGCTCCGTGCGGACGGTGGCGAGGTGCCCGGCGACCAGCCGGTGCAGGTCCTCGAGGACCCCGGGCACGGGCTCGGTGCCCGGGCCCAGCCGCAGGCGGGCCCCGCTGCCGGTGACGACGTCCAGCCCCACGACGTTGTCCGACGTCCGGCCGTAGCCCAGCGCCCGGGAGCCGCAGGCGTTGTTGCCGATCATCCCGCCGATCGTGCAGCGGTTGTGCGTGCTCGGGTCGGGGCCGAAGCGCAGCCCGTGCGGCCGGGCGGCGGTCTGCAGCGCCGCCTGGACCACGCCGGGGTCGACCGTCGCCGTCCGGGCCTCGGCGTCGATGCCGTGCACCCGGTTGAGGTGGCGGCTGGTGTCCAGCACCACGCCGGTGCCCACGGCGTTGCCCGCGATCGAGGTCCCCGCGCCGCGGGCGGTCAGCGGCACCCCGAGCGAGCGGCACACGTCCAGCGCCGCCACGATCTCGTCGGGGTGGCGTGGCCGGACCACGGCCCGGGGGAGGACGCGGTACAGCGACGCGTCGGAGGAGTACAGGGCGCGGGCCAGCCCCGAGTCGTCGACGTCGGCGATGCCGGCGCGGCGGAGCTCGGCCACCACCGCCCGCCCGTCGTCGGTGCGCGTCGTCGTGTCCGCGGCCGGTGCGCTCATGGTGCCGAGTCTGGCTCCCCCCTCCCGGCCCGGCGCGCCCGGCCCCCGGGACGGCCGTGGCCGGGCACCATCGGGTGCCCGGCCACGGCCGGAGGGGGTGCGCCGGTCAGGACGCCGGCGGCTCGTCCTGGCCCGACTCCTCGGCCTCGTCGGCCTCTTCCTTGGTCTTGTGCACCGCGCCGTCGGCGTGCTCCGGCGGGCCGTAGACGGTGTACAGGACCAGCGGGTTCTCGCCGGTGTTGAGGAAGTTGTGCTTCGTGCCGGCGGGCACGACCACCAGGTCGCCCTGGGCCACGTTCTTCTCGCTGCCCGAGATGACGGCCTTCCCGATGCCGCTGACGAAGGTGAGGATCTGGTCGATGTCCTCGTGCGTCTCCTCGCCGATCTCCCCGCCCGGCGGGATGGTCATGATGACCAGCTGGGTGTTCTTCCCGGTCCAGAGGACCCGGCGGAAGTCGGGGCTCTTCTCGGCCTCGGTCGCGATCGTGTAGTGGATGACGGACGCCATGGACGGCGCTCCTCTCGTCTCGGGGACGGGCGGCTGCGGCCGGCCGGGCGCGGGGCGCCGGCCGGTGACGGGCCTGCTCCTGCCCGGTCCGGGCCGGGAGTAGTCGTCCCCGGGCCAGCGGTGTCGATCACGCCCTGGGGGCCGGCACCACCCCGCCGGCGGTCACCGCGGGCACGGCGCGGGCCCGGCGCAGCCGCAGCAGGCCGACCCCGACCAGCAGCAGGGCGGTGATCAGCGCGGTGGCGACCAGGGAGAGCAGGGTGAGTCGCCCGGTCGCGGCGAGGCCGGTCGCCACGGCCACCTCCAGGGCGGCGGCCGCCCACACCGCCGCGCCGGCGAGCCGGTCGGCGGCGGCGATCCCCGAGAACAGCAGCAGCTGGGCCAAAGCCAGCAGCGTGCCCAGCGCGGCGAACAGCCAGGCGGCCGAGCCCAGCGCGGCGCCGTAGGCCGCCCCACCGACGAGCGGGAGGGCGGCCCCGCCCAGCGCCGCGGTGCCCGCGGTCAGCAGCGCGCCGACGGCGGCCACGGCGCCGAGGGCCGAGGGCAGCACCCGGTGCCGTCCGGCGGCGTCGGCCAGCCGGGGGAGCAGCACCACCCCGATGCCCTGCGGCAGCCAGAACGCGACCTTGGCGACGATCGAGGCGACGGCGTACTCGCCGCTGGCCGCGCCGGGGAGGTGGTGGCGGGCCAGCAGCAGGTCAAGGTTGAGCAGCACGACCAGGCCCAGCAGCGCCCCGGCCGCGCGCAGCGACGCCGCGAGCGGCCGGCGCAGGCCGCGCACCAGCCCCGGCCGGCCCGCGGCCACCCACCCACCGGCGGCGGTGAGCGCGGCCCCGGCGGTCATGCCGGCGAGGGCGCCCGCCGGGCTGCCGGCGACGAGCAGCCCGGCGAGCCCGCCGGTCAGCTTGCCGGCGCCGAAGGCCACGGTCAGGACGGCGAGCCGGCGGAAGCGCCCGGCGCCCTGCAGCAGCCCCTGGTACCCGACGGCCACGGTCTGCGGGAGCAGCAGCAGGGCCAGCCATACCGCCGCGCCCGCGGTGGGGAGGTGCAGGAGCGCGACGAGCACGGGGACCAGGGCCAGCGCCACGGCGCTCACGCCCAGCCCCACGGCCAGCGCGGTGGCGTGCAGCCGGCCGGTCGTCCGCCGGTCGCCGTCCCGCCCGCCCAGCAGCAGCGCCGCCGTCGTCTGGACGCCGGTGCCGGGCACCGAGCCGACGAGCACCACGCCGAGCAGCGCGGCGAGCTCGCCGTAGGCGGCCGGGGCGAGCAGCCGGGCGGCGAGCACGGTGAACACGTACGCGAGCGCGTTGGCGCCCAGGAACGCCACGGACACCAGCGCCGCGGACCCGAGGGCGCGCGGCTGCGACGCCGCCGCGTCCTCCGGCGGGCGGTTGCCCGGTTCCACCGCGTGCACCCCCTTACCCTGCGCTCGTCCGCCCGGCACCCGGCGCGGGGATGCCAGGACAGGGGGACGAGGCCACGTGGACCAGCGGTGGACCCGGCCGGACGCGGCGCCGTGGCCGGCCCGGCTGCTCGCGCTGGCGGCGGCGCTGCTGGTCACCGGCCCGGCGCTGGCCCCCGGCTTCGTGCTCCTCCGCGACATGGTGTTCGTCCCGCGGCAGGACCTCGACGCGGACGCGCTGGGGCTCGGCGGGACGCTGCCGCGCGCCGTGCCGGTGGACGCCGTCATGGGCGTGCTGACCGCCGTGGTCCCCGGCGACCTCGTGCAGAAGGCGGTGCTGCTGGGCACGGTGTTCGCCGCGGTCCTCGGCGCGGCGCGGCTGGTGCCCCCCGGCGACGACGGCCGGCGCGGGGCGGCGGGCGCCGTCGCGGGGCTGGTCTACGGGTGGAGCCCCTACCTCGCCGAGCGGCTGCTCATGGGGCACTGGACGCTGCTGCTCGCCTACGCCGCGCTGCCCTGGATCGCCCGGGAGTCGCTGCGGGTGCGCGGCGGTGCGCCGGGTGCGCTGCCCCGGCTGCTGCTGGTCTGCGTGCCCGCGGCCCTCTCCCCGACGGGCGCCCTGCTCGCCGCGGGCGTGGTGCTCGTGCTGGTCGGCCGGGAGCGGCTGCTCCCCGCCGGCGGCGGGCTGCTGCTGCTCTCGCTGCCGTGGCTCGTCGCCGGGGTGCTGCACCCCGCGGGCGGGGCCTCGGACCCCGCCGGCGTGGCGGCGTTCGCGGCGCGCGCGGAGAACTGGGGCGGGACCCTGCCGGCCCTGCTCGGGACCGGCGGGATCTGGAACGCCGGGGCCGTCCCCGGCAGCCGGACCTCGGTGCTCGCACCGCTGCTCACCGCGCTGCTCGTGGCGGTCGCCGTCGCCGGCTGGGCGCGGCGGGAGGTGCTGACCCACCCGGCTCGCGGGCTGCTCGGGCTGGCGGCGGGCGGGCTGCTGCTCGCGGCCGCCGGCACCCTGCCGGTGCTGGACAGCCTCCTCGCGCAG
The DNA here is from genome assembly GCF_021698975.1 of Blastococcus sp. KM273128. Lineage (GTDB taxonomy): Bacteria > Actinomycetota > Actinomycetes > Mycobacteriales > Geodermatophilaceae > Blastococcus. The sequence goes on from NZ_SSXA01000012.1 coordinate 39,636, forward strand.
GCCGTCGCGCAACTGCCCGGGGCGGGGCTGCTGCGCGACGGGCACAAGTGGACGGCCTGGTGGGCGCTGGTGCTGGCCGTCGGCGCCGGGCTGGGCACCCGGCGCCTGGTGGGCGCCGTGCGCTCGCGCGGCGGGGCGGCGGCGGCCGCCGCCACGGCCGGGGTGCTGGTCGTGCTGCCGCTGGTCGCCCTGCCCGACCTGGCCTGGGGCGTGGGCGGGCGGCTGCAGCCGGTCGCCTACCCGGCCGACTGGCAGCGCGTGCGGGACGCGCTCGACGGCGCCGAGGGGACCGGCGACGTCCTGGTGCTGCCGTTCGGCGCCTACCGCGCGTTCGGCTGGAACGACGGCCGCCCGCAGCTGGACCCCGCGCCGCGCTGGCTGCCGCTGCCCGCGGTCACCGACGACGCGCTGGTGGTCGGCGGCCGGGCGGTGGCGGGGGAGGACCGGCGGGCGCGCGCGGTGGCCGCGGCCGCCGGCGACCCGCGGGCGCTCGCCGCCCTCGGCGTCGGCTGGGTGCTGGTGGAGCGCGGGACGCCCGGCCGCGCCGTGCCGGCGGCGGTCGGGAGCCTGCCCGTGGTCGTGGACGGGGCGGACCTGCGGCTGCACCGGGTGCCCGGCGCCCGGCCGGCGCCCGGGCCGTCGCCCGTCCGGGTGACCGCCGTGGTGGCGGCTCACGGGGTGGCGCTCGGCGTCTGCGTGGGAGCGGTGTTGTGGATCTTCGCCGCGGCATCTACCGTGACGGGCCGTCGTCGACTCCTGCGGAAGCGAGCCTCCCGATGAAGACCCTGATCGCCGTTCTGATCGCCATGGGTGGCGGCGCCGGTCTCGCCGTCGCCGCGGTCGCCGGGGTCTCCGCCGCCGTCGACCCCGACAACTCCCTCGAGCAGGCCGGCCAGCAGGTCGACGTCCTCGACTACGGCACCCGCTGACCCCCGCAGGGCCGCCGACAGCACCCCGGCGAAGCCCCGGACGCTCGCGTCCCAGCTGAACCGCTCCGCGTGGCCGGCGGCGGCCTCGCCCATCCGGCGGCGGGTCTCCCCGTCGGCGAGCAGCCGCTCCACGGCCGCCACCATCCCCTCGAGGTCGTCGACGAGCACCCCCGTCCGCCCGTCGACGACGGACTCGCGCAGGCCGCCGGCCGACCGGTAGCCGACCGTCGGCACCCGGTGCCCGCCGGCCTCGGTCACCACCAGGCCCCAGCCCTCCTTGACCGACGGGCACAGGTGCACCCAGGCCCGGGCCAGCGACTCGTGCTTGGCCTGCTCGTCGACGAAGCCGTGGAACTCCACGTGCTCCCGGACGCCGAGCCGCTCGGCCGCGGCGACCAGCTCTTCCCGCCACCAGCCGTCACCGACGACCGACAGCCGGAGCCCCGGCCAGCGGGGCCGGAGCCGGGCGAGGACCTCGATGGCGTGCTCCACGCGCTTGTGCGGGACCAGCCGGCCCAGCACCACCAGGTGCGGCTGCGGGTCGGGCGCGGCGCGGACCGTCGGCACGGGGTCGACGCCGTTGGGCACCACGGTCACCCGCTCGGCCGCCACCCCGAGGGTCGCCAGCTCCGCGGCCGTCGCGCCCGACACCGTCACGTAGCGGCTGCGCCGGTACAGCCGCGGCGCGACCACGGACTCCAGCCACCACCCGACGGCGCCGCCGATGCGGCCGAAGACGATCGGCCACTGCTCCCGGTGCACGTGGTGGACCAGGTTGACGACCGGACCGCGCCGGACGAGCGGGCTGGCGAACGGCAGCCCGTTCTGGACGTCCACGACGAGGGCCGGCCGGGTGCGCCGGACGTGCCGCAGCGCCTGCGGGTAGACCGTGAAGCGCCCGCCGCGGCGGACGACCTCCACCCCGCGCACCGTCTCGGCGGCCGGCGCGAGGTCGTGCGCGGCGCAGAAGAGCCGCACCCGCAGGCCGGCGGCCGCCAGCCGTTCGGCGATCCGGTGCACGTAGCGTTCGGACCCCCCGCCCTCGGGGTGGCTGGCGTCCCTCCAGTTGACGAACAAGACGTCGATCTGCGCCGGACGCGAGAGCATCAGGCGACACTACCGCCGGGTAACAAGAACTCCACCAGCCCGTTCACCGCTTAGGACGGTTTTCCGACAATGGCACGTTCGGCGACGATGTCGCGGTCGATCTCGCTGTTCCGCGCCTTTCTCCGGGAGCAGAGCGAGCCGGATCTGTTCTACGGCGTGCTCGCGGCCGACTCGGCGCGCCAGCTCGCCGAGCACGTCCCGCTGGACGGTGCGCTGCTGCTCGACGTCGGCGGCGGGCCGGGCTACTTCGCCGCGGCGTTCCGCGCGGCCGGGGCCCGCTACGTGGGGCTGGAGCCCGACGCCGGTGAGCTCGTCGCCCGGGGGGAGCCCGAGCCCGGGACGGTCCGGGGGAGCGGGGAGGCGCTGCCGGTCCGCAGCGCGAGCGTCGACGTCTGCTACTCGTCGAACGTGCTCGAGCACGTCGCGCACCCGTGGGCGATGGCGGCCGAGATGGTGCGCGTGACCAGGCCGGGAGGGACCGTCTACCTGTCCTTCACCCCGTGGTGGTCCCCGCACGGCGGGCACGAGACCGGCCCCTGGCACTACCTCGGCGGGCACCGGGCGCGGCGCCGGTACCGGCGCCGCGAGGGCCGGGAGCCCAAGAACCGCTTCGGCGAGTCGCTCTTCCCGGTGTCCGTCGGGGCCGCGCTGCGGTGGGCCCGGCGCTGCCCGGACGTCGACGTCGTCGCGGCCTACCCGCGCTACCACCCGTGGTGGGCGCGCTGGGTCGTGGCCGTGCCGCTGCTGCGGGAGGTCGTCTGCTGGAACCTGGTCGTCGTGATGCGCCGCCGCTAGCTCCGGGTCGCGCCCCGGCGCGGTCCACCAGTCGCCGGTAACGGCGGTTACCGGCGGCCTGGCCGGGCGGCCCGCCGCTCCTGGTACGGCTGGTTACCGGGCCGCGGCGTCGCCCGGACGGGTGAGCGGGGGAGCGCGCCGGTACCGCCCGGTATCCCGCATCGCGGAGGAGTGGTACCCCTTCGTACCAGCCGGTGTTCACCTTTCGGCTACTGGTCAGTAGTGTTGCCGCGCCGCGACGCCGGTGGAGCCGTCGCGCCGATGCAGAGGAGCCAACCGCATGCGAGGACGCGTTCTCGGGCTGGTGTTGCTGGGTGCGGGGGCGTTCCTCATCGCCGCGGCGCTCTCCGTCCGGCTGATCCTGGCGCCCACGATGGTCAAGCTGCCGCTGGACCAGACGGCGGCGCCCACCGCCTCGGGCACCGGCGTGAGCTTCTTCGACCTCGGGGAGATGCGCCAGCTGCGCGGCCTGGAGGCCGAGGTGCAGCAGCGCGTGCAGGGCGACCCGGGGTCCGAGGACGCCGGCGACGACGTCGCCGTCTGGAGCTTCGGCTCGACGGTGAACGACGCCGACGGGACGCTGCTGAACGCCTCCACCTACCGGGTGTGCCTGGACCGCACCGAGGCCGTCGCCGTCGAGTGCGGCTCCGACCACGTCGACGACGACCGCAGCAAGGACGTCGAGGGGCTCACCCTCACCTTCCCCTTCGGCACCGAGCAGCGCGACTACGAGCTGTTCAACCCGACCACGGGCATGTCGTTCCCCGCCCGCTTCCAGGGCGTCGAGGAGATGGAGGGGCTCGAGGTCTACAAGTTCGTCACGACCGTCCCCGAGACGGTCATCCGCGAGACCGACGTCCCCGGCGCGCTGGTGGGCGACCCCGAGGCCGGCACCGTCCCGGCCGAGGTGGTCTACAGCAACGAGCGCACCGTGTGGGTGGAGCCGACCAGCGGCGTCGTCGTCACCGCGTCGGAGTCGCCGAACACCGTGCTCCGCGGGCCCGACGGCACGACCGGCGTCACGATGCTGGCCGGCACCTTCAGCGGCACCGAGGAGACCGTCGCCGCGGGCGTGCAGCGCGCCGAGGAGAACCGCGACCGGATCACCCTCATCCAGCAGACCGTGCCCCTGGCCGTCGGCGGGATCGGGCTGCTGCTGGTCGTGGGCGGCGTCGTGCTGGTGGCCCGCGACCGGCGCGGGGACCGGGCCGCGCACGCCGGCGGCTCCCGGGCGGCCACCGGCCGCTGACCGGCCGGGGAGGGGCGGCCCTCCCCGCCGGTGCACCCATGGCCACCACCCTCGCGCGCGAGCCCGCCGGGTCCTCCCCGGCGGGCTCCGCGCGCTCCCCGGACCCGGCACCTGCGCCGGGTGCCGCACGCGGCGGCGGCAGCCGGCTTGTCTGGCGGGTCCGCCTGGCCGCGGTGTGCGCGGCGCTGACCGCGCTCGCGCTCGCCCAGTCGCCCGGCCGACTGGTGGCCGACACCAAGCTCGACCTCTACACGGACCCGGTCGGCTTCCTGTCCCGGGCGCTGCAGCTGTGGGAGCCCGAGGGGTTCGCGGGCCAGGTGCAGAACCAGGCCTACGGCTACCTGTTCCCCATGGGGCCGTTCTTCGCCCTCGGCCAGGGCGCGGGCATCCCGCCGTGGCTGGTGCAGCGGCTCTGGTGGGCGCTGCTGCTGTGCACCGCGTTCCTGGGTGTGGTCCTCCTGGCCCGGCGGCTGGGCATCGGCACGCCCGGCACCGCGCTGCTGGCCGGCCTGGCCTACGCCCTCGCGCCCCGGATGGTCTCGCTGCTGGGCGCGGTCAGCATCGAGGTGCTCCCGATGGCGCTCGCGCCGTGGGTGCTGCTCCCTCTCGTCGGGGCCGGGCGGCACGGCTCGGCGCGCCGCGCGGCGGCCTTCTCCGGCCTCGCCGTGCTGTGCGTCGGCGGGGTGAACGCGGTCGCCACCGCCGCCGTCCTGCCGCTGCCGGTGCTGTACCTCCTCACCCGGCCGCCGGGGCCCTTCCGCCGGCGGCTGGTGGCCTGGTGGCTGGGCGCGGTCGCGCTGGCGACCAGCTGGTGGGCCGTGCCCCTGCTGATCCTGGGGCGGTACAGCCCGCCGTTCCTCGACTTCATCGAGACCGCCGCCACGACCACGGCACCGACCGACCTGACGACGGTCCTGCGCGGGGCCACCCACTGGGTCCCCTACCTGGCGACGCCCACCGGCCCCTACTGGCCGGCGGGGTGGGCGCTGGCGCGGGACGCGCTCCCCGTCGCCGCCACGGTCGTCCTCGCCGCCGCAGGGCTGGTCGCGCTCACCCGCCGGGGGCTGCCGGAGCGCACCTGGCTGGTGCTCGGGCTGCTCGCCGGCGTCGTGCTCGTCTCCCTCGGCCACGTCGCCGCCGTCGACGGGCTGCTCGCCGGCCGGCTGCACGAGGCCCTGGACGGCGTGCTCGCCCCGCTCCGGAACGTGCACAAGTTCGAGCCGGTCCTCCGGTTGCCGCTGGCCCTCGGGCTGGCCCACCTCCTCGCCGTGCTGCTCCGCCGGGCGCGCGAGCACCCGGCCACCGCTCCCGGGCACCCGTTGTGGCCCGGACGGCCCGGCCGGGAGGGGGCGCGCGCCGTCCTCGCGCTGCTCGCCCTGGCGCTGCTGGCGACGACGTCGCCGGCGCTGGCCGGCCGCATGGCGCCGCAGGGCACGTTCGCGGCGATCCCCTCGTACTGGCAGGAGACGGCGGACCACCTCGCCGCCGCCCAACCGAGCGGACGGGCGCTGCTGGTCCCGGGGTCGTCGTTCGCCACGTACGCGTGGGGGTCCACCGGCGACGAGCCCCTGCAGGCGCTGGCGCGGTCCCCGTGGGAGGTGCGCAGCGCGATCCCGCTGACCCCACCCGGGCACATCCGGCTCCTCGACGCGGTGGAGGAGCGGCTGGCCCGCGGCGCCGGATCGGCCGGGCTGGCCCGGGCCCTCGCCCGGGCCGGGATCTCGCACGTGGTGCTGCGCAACGACCTCGACGCCGGGCCCGCCGGGGCGACCCGCCCGGCGCTGCTGCGCCAGGCGCTGCTCGGCTCACCGGGCATCGAGCTGGAGGCCGGCTTCGGCCCCGACCACCCCGCCGAGACGCCGTCCGCCGGCATGCGTTTCGACGCCGGGCTCCAGGAGCCCGCCCCGGCGGTGCAGGTCTTCACCGTGACCGATCCGGCGCCGCCGGCCTGGACCGCGCCGCTGTCCGACGCCGTCACGGTGCACGGCGGCCCGGACGCGGTGGTGGCGCTGGAGGAGCAGGGGCTGCTCGACGGCCGGCCGGCGCTGCTCGCGGGCGCCGGCCCGGCGGCGGGGGAGACCGGCGCGACCCTGGTCAGCGACGCCCTGGTCCGGCGGGAGCGCACCTTCGGCCGGCTGACCGGCGCGGAGTCCGCGGGGCTCGCGCCGGAGGACCCGCTCCGGCTGGCCGGTGCGGCAGTCGACTACCCGGTGGCGGGGCCGGCCCGCAGCACCGTCCGGTACGGCGGTGGCACGCCCAGCGCGGGGAGCTCCGCCTCCGACCCGGGTGCCGCCGGCGGCGCCCGAACCGACGCCTCGCCGTGGGCGGCGGTGGACGGCGACCCGCGGACGGCGTGGCGCCCCGCAGAGCACGCGGCGGCGCCGGCGTCGCTGTGGTGGCGGCTGGAGACCGACGAGCCGTTCCTCGCCGGCACGGTCACGGTGACCCTGGACCCGTCGGCGGCGGAGCTCCCGGCCCGGGTCCGCCTCACCACCGACGCCGGCGCCTTCGACGTGGCGGTGCGCGGCACCGACCAGCCGCAGCAGCTACCGCTGCCGCCGGGCCGCACCTCCACCCTCATCATCGCGCCGTCCACGGGCACGGACGGGGCCGTGGCGCTGGCCGAGGTGGAGCTGCCCGGCGTCGCGGTGACCCGCACCGTCGTCACGCCGGAGGCGGACGGGCCGGTCGACGCCTTCGCGTTCGACACCTCCGGGCCCGGGCGCGCCGGCTGCCTGGAGGCCGCGGACGGCCCCCGCTGCGGTGCCGCGCTGCCCACGGGGGCGGAGGAGCCGCAGGGGCTCGACCGGGCCTTCACCGTGCCCCGGCCGGGTCGCTACGAGCTGTCCGTGACGGCGGTGCCGCGGCCCGGGCCGGCGCTCGACGCGCTCCTCGCCGGGGCCCGGGGCGGCGGGGTCGCGGTGACGGCGAGCAGCAGCGCCGTCGAGGACCCCCGCGGCAGCGCGGCGGCCGCCCTGGACGGCGACCCGCGCACCGCCTGGCTCGCCGATCCGGCCGACGGGGCGCCCTGGCTCGAGCTGCGGTGGAGCGAGCCCCGCACCGTCGACTCGCTGCGGGTGGTCACCCGGGAGGGCCTGGCGGCCGCGGTGCCGACGGCGGTGACGGTCGAGGCCGGTGCCGGCCTGCCCGCGCTCCTCGCCCTCGACGACGACGGCACCGCCCGGTTCGCCCCGGTCACCACCGACCGGCTGCGGGTGGGCCTCCGGCAGCCGCTGGGGCTCGAGTCGTTCGATCCCTACAGCCGCACGACCGACCCGCTCGGCGTGGGGGTCAGCGAGCTGCAGGTGGGGGCGCCGAACCCCGCGCCCGACGCCGGGACGCCGCTCGAGATCCCGTGCGGGGAGGGCCCCGAGGTCACCGTGGGCGGGACGTCGTTCCGGACGACCGCCCGCACCACGGTCGGTGCGCTCACCTCGTTGCAACCGCTGCAGCTCGCCGTCTGCGGCGAGGCGGGCCCCGTCGACCTCGCTGCGGGCGAGCACCGGCTGGTCGCACCGAGCACCGACGTCCTCAGCGTGGACGCGGCCACGCTGACCAGGCCCGGCGCGGGCGGCGAGGGGGTCGACCGCCGGGCCGCGGACGTGGTGCGCTGGGACGCCGAGCACCGCCGGGTCGAGGTCGGCGCCCGCGCGGAGAGCACGCTGTTCGTGGTCCCCGAGAACACCAACGCGGGCTGGACCGCGACGCTCGACGGCCGGCCCCTGGAGGCGGTCGCGGTCGACGGGTGGCAGCAGGGCTACGTGCTGCCCGCAGGTCCGGGCGGCACGGTCGCCCTCGACTTCGGCCCGGGCACCGCCTACCGGACGGCGCTCGCGGCCGGGGCGGGCGCGGCGCTGCTGCTCGTCGCGCTCGCCGCCGTGCCGACGCGCGCTGGCACGCCGCGACCCGGGACCGGGCGGAGCCGGGCGGCGGGGGCCGCGGTGGTGCTCGCGGCGGTCGCGGGGACCGCGCTGGCCGGCGGCCTGGTCGGGCTCGGGGTGCTCGCGGCCGCCTACCTCGCCGGCCGGTGGGCCGGCCGGCGTCGCCACCTGGTCCTCGGCGCGGCGGCCGCCGGTGCCCTGGGTGCCTCGGGCGCGCTCCTGCTGCTGGCCCCGGACGGCACCTCGACGGCGCGCCAGGTGTGCGCGCTGGTCGCCCTCGCCGCCGTCGTCGCCGGGGTGCTGCCCGGTCCGCCGCGGGAGCTCCCGGCCCGGCTCGCGGGCCGCCGGAGGGCGTGAGCCGGGGTCAGCCGCGCGCGGCCGGTCCCGCGGGGACGCCGGCCGCGTGGCCGCCCGCGCCGGTGCCGGCGCTGCCGTCCCGGGAGCCGGGGCGGTCGGGCACCAGGTCCCGGAAGCGCTGCACGAGCGGTCGCTCGATCACCCGGTAGACCAGCGCGGCGACGGCGACGGCGACCAGCCACGTCACGGGCAGCACCAGCGCCAGGGGGTGGCTGAAGACGTCCCACAGCACGAACAGCAGCGGCATGTGGAAGAGGAACAGCCCGTAGGAGCGCTCCCCGAGCCAGTCCATCGGCCGGCTGGCGAGGAGGCGGCGCCCCCGGCCCGCCGCCTGGTCGCCGAACACCAGGGGCCAGAGGGCCAGCGCGGCCACCCCCGTGTAGAGCACGTGCTTGGTGATCCCCTGCCCGGCGGTCAGGGCCGAGGAGAGGTCGACGGGGCCGGTGAAGGGCCCCGCGGCGACCCAGAACAGCGCCGCGGCCGCGCCCCAGCACGTCCACGGGCTGCCACCCAGCTCGTGCGCCCGGCGCACCGGCGCCCAGTCGGGGGAGGCGACGGAGAGCACGGCGATCGCCATGCCGGCCCCGAACCACGACGCGTAGGCCGGCAGCCACAGCGTCAGCGAGCCGAGCAGGTAGGGGTCCGAGGCCGCCCACGCGAACCAGGCGAAGCCCAGGAGGGAGGCCGCTCCCAGCGCGACGAGCAGGAGCCCGGGACGCCACCGCCCCCCGCACAGCCGGAGCAGGCCGGCGACGATCGCGGGGAGCAGGACGTAGAAGGAGACCTCGGTGCACAGGCTCCAGGCGTGGTCCAGGCCGTCGGCGTGCCAGTCGCGGGAGTAGATCTGGGTGAGGGTGAGGAAGCGCAGCCAGTCGCCGCCGTCCATCTCCCGGTTGCCGGGCAGGAACAGCCCGGCGACCACCACGCACACCCAGTACGCCGGCAGGATGCGCAGCGCGCGGCGCCAGAGGAAGGCAGCGGTGCGCGGGGCCGGGCGCCCCTCGGCCGCGGCGCGCAGGAGCGGCTGGGAGAGCAGGAAGCCCGAGAGCGCGAAGAAGACGGCGACGCCGACGTCCAGCCGGGCCAGCGCGTAGCCCACCGTGTCGGCGGTGTACGCGCCGGTCCAGAAGGCCGCGTGGGTGGTGACGACGGCGGTCGCCGCGAGGGCCCGCAGACCGTTGAGGCCCGGGTAGCGCACGGCGGTCAGCCGGCGCCGGGGACGAGGGCGAGGGGCTGCCCGACGGCCACGGAGGTCACGCACAGCGGGGCCTCGCGGTCGGCCACCTCGAGGACGACGCGGTCGACCGACCCGGTCACCTGCACGAACAGGTTGTGCACCCCGGCCTCCGCGACCCCCGCGCCGGCGGTGTCCCCGGCCCGCACGGTCACCAGGTTGCCCATCCCCGCGAAGTAGGAGATCTGCACCAGCCAGCGGCCGTCCGGCGTCGCCCGCGGCAGCTCCACCTCGGCCGGGTCGTCGCCGGCAGGCCAGCCGCAGTCCGGTGCCAGGCCGGGACCCGAGGTGGACACCGGGTCGACGACGGCCAGCTGCCCGTGGCCCTGGTCGTCCAGGGTCACGATCTCGTCGACGACCTGGCCCTCGGCCAGGAAGGCCGGCAGCCGCGGCAACCCGGCCAGGACGACCGACGCGCGGTTGGCCGGCGCCAGCTCCTCGGGCACGACGTGCGACGGCACCGGGCCGTCGGCGAGGACCAGCTCGGCCCGGCCGGTGAGGTCGGCCTTCGCGTTGTCGACGAAGTCGCTGCCGGCGTTGGCCGACCAGTGGCGGGTGAAGCCGGCGGTCGAGAGGACGGCGCCGGCGACGAGGGCGGCGGCCACCGCGAGCCCGACCCCGGTGCGCGCGACGCGGTCGGTCGCCCGCACCGCCGCCCCGCGGGTGGTCCACCCGCGCCGGGCCAGGACCCGTGGCGCCTCCCGGACGGGGAGGAACGCGAGCCCGGCCGCCAGCGCCACCACGAGCGCGACCGTGGCGGGCGGGACGAGGCCCGCCGGCACCGCGCCGGCCGTCGCGCCGGCGGCGGAGGCACCGAGCACGGCGGTGACGACGACCACCGCGGCGAGCAGCCAGGCGCGCAGCGCGCCCCGGTGGACCAGCACGGAGGCGAGGACGACGAGGGCCAGCGCCACGGGCGCGCCGCGCACCAGGCCGATCGGTGGGTCGGGCGTCGCGAGCGGGGCCAGCGCGGCCTCCCAGCGCCAGGGGCCTCCGACCAGGCCGGGGAGCACGGTGCGGGTGAGGACGTCGGGCAGCGCGCGCAGCCCCCCGGCGAGGGCGGCGCCGTCGACGAGCGGCGCCCCGGAGGCGAGCAGGCGCACGCCGAGGCCCACGGCGACGGCGACCAGGTGCGCCGCCCAGACCAGGCGCAGCCGGGCCAGCGCGCGCAGCCGGGCCGCCGGCGGGCCCCCGGTCGCCCACAGCGCCGTGCCGGCCAGGAGCAGCAGCGGCACCAGCGCCGCCTCGACGGCGAAGAGCACACCGGCGGCGATGGCCAGCGCGCTGGTCACGAGGGGTGCGCGCGCACCCGTCCGCAGCGCCTGCACGTGCCCGCGGACGGCGACCAGCAGCGCGAGCTGCAGCGGCAGCTGCACCAGGGCCGCGCTCCACCACAGCCCGCCGGGGAGGGTGAGGGAGCTGGCCAGGTAGAGCGTCAGCGGCAGCAGCACGGCCGGCCGGCGGCCGAAGAGCTCGACCAGCAGCCGATACAGGAGGAGGTCGACGAGCAGCTGCCCGAGCAGCTCCAGCCCCACGAGGGCCGGCCACGACAGCGGCGCGATCGCCGCGACGCCCCGCGCCAGGCCCACCGCGCCGGGCGGGCCGGGGATCTCGACCGGCAGGCCCGCGGCCACCGCGGCCGCGAGGAAGTCCGGCCCGGTGAGCCAGCCGCTCGCCGCGGCCCAGCCCCGGAGGAGCAGGTGGCCCGCGATGAGCACGGCCGCCACCGCCGGGACGACGACCGCGCGGTCGATGCGCAGCTGCACCACGGTGGTCCCCGGGCGCGGGGGAGCCTCCGCGGGCGCGTCGACGTCGACGCGCGGGGGTGCGCTCATGGGGCTCCGTCCACTCCGACCCGGCTTCCGGGGCAGCGTAGACAGCGGGGCTACCGAGCGGTAGTACCCGTTGGTACCACCCGCCGGCCCATTAGGGACGGCGTTCGAGCAGGCCGACGACGGTGGCCGTCGCGGCGTCGACGTCCTCGGGCAGCAGCGCGGCCTCGCCCCGCTCCACCCGCGCCAGCATCAGCTCGTTGATGCCGCCCACCGCGGCGAGCACCAGTTCCCGCTCGACCGGCCGCACCTCGTCCGGGAGCTCCTGCGCGAGCCCGCCCGCCACCTCGCAGATGAGGTCGACGTACCGGTCGATCACCTGCCGGCGCAGCGCCCGGGCCCGCGGCCCCGCCGCCTGGACCTCGACCAGCGCCGCCCAGGCGACCGCCGGCCCCGCGGCGAGCGTCTCCAGGTAGGCGCCGATGCCCGCGCGCAGCCGCGCCCGCCAGGGCAGCCTGGAGGCGTGCGCCTGCTCCTGCGCCCGCCGCACGGTGCCGAGCACCTTGTCGTTGGCCCGGGTGTACAGCTCGAGGAGGCACTCCTCCTTGTCGCGGAAGTGGGCGTAGACGATCGTCTTGGACACCCGGCCGGCGCGGGCGATGTCGGAGATCGTGGTGGCCTGGTAGCCCTTCTCGGCCATGCAGGTGGCCAGCGCCCAGAGGATCCGTCCGCGGCGGTGCCCGTCGTCCACGGAGGGATCGTCGGTGGGGTCGACCAGGGGGTCCATCGCCCCCGGAGGTTAGTGGCCCGGGAGGGCGCGGTGAGGCATTTCACCGGCCCGGCGTGGAATGCCGGGCCGCGCTGCGGTGTCGTGCCCAGGTGACCTCCGCCCCGGCCGCCCGCCCGTCGGCCCGCGCCTACGCGATGTGGCTCGTCGGGCTGCTCGCGTACGCGGTCGCGGTCTTCCACCGCTCCTCGCTCGGGGTGGCCGCCGTCGAGGCGCAGGAGCGCTTCTCGGCCGGGGCGTCGGCGGTGTCGCTGTTCCTCGTGCTGCAGCTCGCCGTCTACGCGGCGCTGCAGGTCCCGGTGGGCGTGGCGCTGGACCGGTTCGGGTCGCGCCGGATGATCCTGGCCGGCGCGGTGACGATGGCCGCCGGGCAGCTCCTGCTCGCGCTCGCCGCCGACGTGCCCACCGCCGTCGCCGCGCGGGTGCTGGTCGGGGCCGGCGACGCCATGACCTTCATCAGCGTGCTGCGCATCGTCGCCCTCTGGTTCCCCGGCACCGCGGCGCCGCTGGTCACCCAGCTCACCGGCATCCTCGGCCAGGTCGGCTCGATCGTCGCCGCCTACCCGCTGGTCGCCCTGCTGCACGCCACCTCGTGGACGGCGACGTTCCTCGGCGCCGCGGCGACCGGCGTGCTCGTCGCGGTGCTCGTGGTGGCCGCGCTCCGGGACGCCCCGCCCGGCACCCCGCCGCCCGCCGCGCCACCGGTGGCGGAGCTGCGCCGGGGCCTGGTGGCGACCTGGCGCGAGCCCGGCACCCGGATCGGCCTCTACACGCACCTGGTCACCCAGTTCTCCGGCACGGTCTTCGCGCTGCTGTGGGGCTACCCGTTCCTCGTGGTCGGCCAGGGGCTGGCGCCCGGGACGGCAGCCGGCCTGCTCACCCTGCTGGTGCTGGTCGGCATGGGGGTCGGGCCGGTGCTGGGCAAGCTGTGCGCCCGCTGGCCGCTGCGCCGGTCGGTGCTCGTCTTCGGCATCCTCACCGCGACCGCCACCGTCTGGACCGTCGTCCTGCTGTGGCCCGGGCGCGCGCCGCTGTGGCTGCTGGTCGTCCTCGCCGCGGTGCTCGGCACCAACGGCCCCGGCTCGATGATCGGCTTCGACTACGCCCGCACGGAGAACCCCGTCGAGCGGCAGGGCAGCGCGAGCGGCGTGGTGAACGTGGGCGGGTTCGTCGCCTCCCTCCTGACCATCCTGGCCGTCGGGGCGGTGCTGGACCTGCTGACCCCCGGCGCGTCCACCGACTACGACCTGGACGCCTTCCGCGCGGCGTTCGCCGTCCAGTACGTGTTCTGGGCGATCGGCCTGGCCGGGGTGGTCCGGCACCGCCGGGAGCTGCGCTCGCGGCTGGCCCGCGACGGGGTCGTCCTGGTGCCGCTGCACGCCGCCGTCCGCGGCCGGCTGCGGGCGGCCGGGCGCTCCGCCGAGCGGGTGCGGCCCGGCCGGGGCGGCAGCCGGGGCCCGGGCGGCCGGTAGCCTCCGCCGTCCGGGCGGTTCTCGAGGACGGTGGGTGCGGTGGGCTTCGACCAGGTGCGCAGGGACTGGACCACCCTGGGGGCGGAGGACCCGCTCTGGGCCGTCCACGTCGCCGCGGACAAGCGCGGCGGGCGCTGGGACGCCGACGCCTTCCTCGAGCTCGGCCGCCGAGACGTCGCCGTCGCGCGGGAGCAGCTCGCGTCGCTGGGTCTGCCGACGACGTGGGACCGCGTCCTGGACTTCGGGTGCGGGGCCGGCCGGCTGAGCCAGGCGCTCGCCGAGCACGCCCGCGAGGTGGTCGGTCTCGACGTCTCCGCCCCGATGCTGGAGACCGCCCGCGCCCTGGACCGCAGCGGTGGCCGGGTCCGGTTCGTGCTGGGTGAGGACCCCGACCTGCGGGCCTTCCCGGACGCCTCCTTCGACCTCGTGTACACCGAGCGGGTCCTCCAGCACCTCCCGTGCCCGGTCCTCGAGACCTACCTGGCGGAGTTCGCCCGCGTGCTGCGCCCCGGGGGCGTGGCGGTGGTGCACTGCACCACCCGGCCGATGTGGACCCCGCGCGGGGTCGTGTGGCGCGTGGCGCCGGCGCCGCTCGTCCGCTGGGCCCAGCGCCGGCTGCTCGGGTACCCGGCGCCGATGCGGATGACCGGGGTGCCGGAGCGGCGGGTCGCCGAGGTCGTCGCGGCGCACGGCGCGGAGGTGCTGGACGCCGCCGCCGTCGACGAGCCGGCCACCCACTGGCGGGCGCGGCGCTACGTGATCCGCCGGCCCGCCGCCGGCTGAGACCGCGCGGGCGCCGCGCGGTTGCCACCCCCTGGGGGTGCGGGCACGATGCTGACCAGCGGAGGAGCCGGTCAGGGGGGTGCCCGTGGACGTCGTGGTCGGGCTGGACTCGGGCACCACGGCGACGAAGGCGGTCACCGCGGGCACCGACGGCCGGGTCCGCGACCTCGCCAGTGTCGCCTACCCGCTGCTGGTGCCCGCCCCCGGCCGCGCCGAGCTCGACGCCGGGCGGCTGGCCGCGGCCGCCGTCGAGGCGCTGGGCGAGGTGGCCGCCCTGGCCCGCGAGCGCGGGGACACCGTCGTCGCCGTCTCGCTGAGCGCGGCGATGCACGGCCTGGTGCCCATGGACGACGAGGGTGCCCCGCTGGGCCCGGTGGTGACCTGGGCGGACGACCGCGCCGCGCAGTGGGCCCAGGCGCTGGTGGCCGACGGCCGCGCCGCCGACCTGCACGCCCGCACCGGCACCCCGGTGCACGCGATGTCGCCGCTGGTGAAGCTCTCCTGGGAGCGGGCGGAGGACGCCGCGCGGGTGGCCGGCGTGCCCCGCTGGGGCGGCGTCAAGGAGCTGGTGGTGGCCGCCCTCTGCGGCGGCCGGCACGTGCTCGACCGGTCCTGCGCGTCGGCCACGGGCCTGTACGACATCCGCGGCGGGCGCTGGGACGAGGAGGCGATGAGCATCGCCGGCGTGCGCCCCCGCCAGCTGGGCGAGGTGCTGCCGACGACGGCGGTGCTGCCCGGGCTGCGCCCCGAGGTGGCCGCCGCCACCGGCCTGCCGGCCGGGACGCCCGTGGTCGTCGGCGCCTCCGACGGGGTGCTGGCCAACCTCGGGGTCGGCGCGGTGCGCTCCGACGTGGCCGCCGTGTCCCTGGGCACCAGCGGGGCGATGCGCGTCGTCGTCCCCCGGCCGACCGTGGACCCGGGGCGGCGCCTGTTCTGCTACGCGCTCACCGACGACGCCTGGGTGGTGGGCGGCGCCATTAACAACGGCGGCTCGGTGGTGCGCTGGGCCGCGGAGGCGTTCGCCGCCGGGCCCGACGGCGCCGAGGGGCCGGTGGGGGAGGAGGCGGACGACCTCGACGCGCGGCTGCTGGAGGAGGCGGCGGCGGTGCCGGCCGGCAGCTCCGGCCTGCTGTGCCTGCCCTACCTGCTCGGCGAGCGGGCACCGTGGTGGCGCTCGGGCATGCGCGGGGCCTACCTCGGGCTGCGCCGCGAGCACCGCCGCCCGCACCTGGTGCGCGCCGCCGTCGAGGGCGTCTGCCAGCAGCTGGCGCTGGTGCGCGACGCCTTCGCCGCCACCGACGTGCCGGTGCGCGAGGTGCGGGCCACCGGCGGTGCGGTCGCCTCCCCGCTGTGGATCGAGACGCTGGCCGCGGCCCTGGACCTGCCGGTGCGGGTCGCCGACTCGCTGGAGGGCACCGGCCTGGGTGCCTGCCTGCTGGGCTGGCACGCCTTCGGCGCGCTCCCCGACCTCACCGCCGCCACCTCGCTGGTCGACGTCCACGAGCCGGTGCTGCCCGACCCGGGCGCGGTCGAGGTGTACCGGCAGCTGCGCCCGCTCGTCGACCGGTCCACCACGGCCCTGGTCGACGTCCTGACCACGCTCGACGCCCTGGACGACGCACCGATCCGATCCACCTGAGCCCGTGGAGGGGACATGCCCGAGGTCGAACCGGCGCTGAGCGCCGGCCCGCTGCTGCTGATCGCCGCGGTCGCGGTGGGGGTCCTGCTCTTCCTCATCATGAAGCTCAAGCTGCACGCCTTCGTGGCGCTGATCCTGGTCAGCCTGCTGGTGGCGCTGGCCGCGCAGGTGCCGATCGGCGACGTCGTGGACACCATGACCTCCGGCTTCGGGTCCACGCTCGCCGCCGTCGCGCTGCTGGTCGGCCTGGGCGCCATGCTCGGGCGGCTGTTCGAGCACAGCGGCGGGGCGCAGGTGCTGGCCGACAGCCTGATCGGGCGGTTCGGCGAGCAGCGTGCGCCGCTGGCGCTCGGTGTCGCCGCGCTGCTGTTCGGGTTCCCGATCTTCTTCGACGCCGGCCTGGTCGTCTTCCTGCCGATCGTGTTCACCGTCGCCCGCCGGCTGGGCGGGTCGCTGCTGACCTACGGCCTGCCGGTGGCGGGCGCGTTCGCCGTCATGCACGCGTTCGTGCCGCCGCACCCCGGGCCGGTCGCCGCCGCCGAGCTGGTCGGCGCCGACATCGGGCTGACCCTGGTGTTCGGCCTGGTCATCGGCATCCCGACCTGGTTCCTCGGGAGCTACCTGTTCGGCCTGTGGGCCGGCCGCCGGTTCGACATCGCGGTGCCGGACATCCTGTCCGGGGAGCGGACCGCCGACGACGCCCCGGACCCCTCGGTCGAGGGCACCTCGCCGGGGGTCGCCACCGCCGCCGGCGCCCGGGCGGGCACCGCGACCCGGCCGGCGCCGCCCCGGTTCGGCACGGTGATCGGCATCCTGCTGCTCCCGCTGGTGCTGATCTTCCTCAACACCGGGCTCTCCACCCTGGCCACCGAGGGGGTGCTCGACGAGGAGTCGCTGGTCGTCGAGTGGGGGCAGCTCCTCGGCGCGACGCCGATCGCCCTGCTCATCACCGTGCTGGTCGCGATGTGGGTGCTGGGCCGGCGCCGCGGGGACAGCGGCGCGGAGGTCGAGTCGATCGTCAACAGCGCCCTCGGCCCGGTCTGCGCGATCATCCTCATCACCGGCGCCGGCGGCATGTTCGGCGGGGTGCTGCGCGCCAGCGGCATCGGCGCGGCGCTCGCCGACGTCCTGGGCGACATCGGCCTGCCGGTGATCGTGGCGGCGTTCGTCATCTCGACGCTGCTGCGGGTGGCGCAGGGCTCGGCCACCGTGGCCCTCACCACCGCGGCCGGCCTGATCGCGCCGGTGGTGGAGGCCACCGACGGGCTGAGCTCGATCGACCTCTCGCTCATCGTCATCGCCATCGCCGGCGGCGCCACCGTCCTCTCGCACGTCAACGACTCCGGCTTCTGGCTGGTCAGCCGGTTCTTCGGGATGGACGAGAAGACGACGCTGAAGACCTGGACGGTGATGGAGACGCTGCTGGGCACCATCGGCTTCCTCCTCGCCCTGGTGCTGAGCCTCTTCCTCTGACCACGACGGCGGGGCGGGGGAGGGCCGGCCGCACCGACTGCGGCGCGCCGGTGGGCGCGCCATAGTGGGGCATGCCGCTCCTCCCACGTGCCGCGGCCGCCGGTCTCGGCGCGCTCGCCGCCGTCGCCGTCCGTGACCTGCTGCAGCGGGAGCACACGCTGCTGCGCAACTACCCTGTGCTCGGGCACGCCCGCTACCTGCTCGAGTCGATCGGCCCCGAGCTGCGCCAGTACCTGGTGGCCGGCAACAACGAGGAGCGGCCCTTCACCCGCGACCAGCGGCGCTGGGTCTACGCCTCCAGCAAGCGGGAGAACAACTACTTCGGCTTCGGCACCGACAACGACATGGAGTTCACCGCGGGCTACCCGGTGATCAACCACCGCACCTTCGGGCCTTGGGTGCCGGCGACCGACGTGCACGCCGGGCAGGACGTCGACCTGCCGTGCGCCAAGGTGCTCGGCGCCGCCCGCGGGCGGGCCGCCGCCTTCCGGCCGTCCTCGGTGGTCAACATCAGCGCGATGAGCTTCGGCTCGCTCTCGGCGCAGGCGGTCGAGGCGCTCAACCGCGGGGCGGCGATGGCCGGCTGCCTGCACAACACCGGCGAGGGCGGCATCTCCCGCCACCACCGCCACGGCGGCGACCTCGTCTTCCAGATCGGCACCGCGTACTTCGGCTGCCGCGACGAGCACGGCCGCTTCGACCTGGACCGGCTGAAGGACCTCGTCGCCGGGGCCCCGGTGCGCGCGCTGGAGATCAAGCTCAGCCAG
This sequence comes from Blastococcus sp. KM273128, assembly GCF_021698975.1. Classification (GTDB taxonomy): domain Bacteria; phylum Actinomycetota; class Actinomycetes; order Mycobacteriales; family Geodermatophilaceae; genus Blastococcus. The sequence goes on from NZ_SSXA01000012.1 coordinate 57,881, forward strand.
GGGGCGAAGCCGGGGCTGGGCGGCGTGCTGCCCGCCGCCAAGGTGTCGGCGGAGATCGCCGCGGCGCGCGGGGTGCCCGAGGGCGTGGACTGCATCAGCCCCTCGCGGCACGCCGAGTTCTCCGACGCCGACAGCCTGCTGGACTGGGTGGAGCTGCTGGCCGCCGAGACCGGACTGCCGGTGGGCATCAAGTCCGCGGTCGGGGACATGACGTTCTGGGAGGAGCTCACCGGGCTCATGGCGAGCACCGGCCGCGGCGTCGACTTCGTGACGGTCGACGGCGGCGAGGGCGGCACCGGTGCCGCCCCGCTGATCTTCACCGACTCGGTGTCGCTGCCCTTCCAGCTGGGTTTCGCCCGCGTGCACGCGCTGTTCGCCCGCGCCGGGCTTGCCGAGGACGTGGTCTTCGTCGGGGCCGGCAAGCTGGGCCTCCCCGACAACGCCGTCGTCGCCTTCGCGCTGGGCTGCGACATGGTCAACGTCGGCCGGGAGGCGATGCTGGCCATCGGCTGCATCCAGGCGCAGAAGTGCCACACCGACACCTGCCCGACCGGGGTGGCGACCCAGAACGCCTGGCTCACCCGCGGCCTGGACCCGGCGCTGAAGTCGGTGCGGGCGGCCAACTACATCGCCACCCTGCGCCGCGACCTGCTCAAGGTGGCCGAGGCGTGCGGCGTCGCGCACCCCGGGCTGATCGACACCGGGTCGGTGGAGGTGCTGACCGGGCGGACCACCTCCGCGCCGCTGCGAGAGGTCTACGGCTACGAGCCGGGCTGGGGCCTGCCCTCGGAGGCGGACCGCGCCGCGATCACCGCGCTGATGCTCGGCGAGGCGCCCGAGGGCGGCAGCGCCCCGCCCTCACCGGACGCCGCCGGCTGACGGGGGCGCAGGAAGCTCCACCTGCGTCGTCGGGGCCGCGGATGCAGGTAGTGCCTCCTGTGCCTGGGGGAGGGTCAGGCGCCGCTGCCGCGGAGCAGGTCCTCGAAGGAGCCTGCGGGGTCGGCGAAGGGATCGGCCGGTGCGGCGGGCGGGCGGCCGGCCACCAGGTCGGCCAGCTCACCGGCGGCGCGGTGCACCCGGCTGGTGAGCGCCGGGCTGCCCTGCTCGCCCCCGGCCCAGTCCTCCGCCGCCGCGAAGACCGCCGTCGGGACGACGGTGGCCCGCAGGTAGGCGAACAGCGGCCGCATCGCGTGCTCCAGCGCCAGCGAGTGCCGGGCGGTCCCGGCGGTGGCGCCGAGCAGCACCGGCTTGCCGGTCAGCGCGTCCTTCTCGAGCACGTCGACGAAGGTCTTGAACAGCCCGCTGTAGGACGCCGAGAAGATCGGCGTGACCGCGATCAGCCCGTCCGCGCCGACGACGGTGTCCACCGCGCCGCGCAGCGCCTGGTTGGCGAAGCCGGTGGTCAGGTTGTCGGCGAGGTCGCGGGCGTGCTGCCGCAGCTCGACGACCTCGACGGTGGCCGCGACGCCGCGCTCGCGCAGCGCCGCGACCGTCGCCCCGGTCAGCCGGTCGGCCAGCAGCCGGGTCGACGACGGCGTCGACAGCCCGGCGCTGACCACCGCGAGGGTGCGGGTGCTCATCGGACCTCCACCTCGTCCCGGGCCCGCCCGGTCACGTCGTCGGCCGCGGCGTGCACCGTGGCGTCCTGCGCCCCGCCGGCGGCGGCGACGCGCGCGGCGTGGGTCGGCGCGTCGGGGACGTGCGCGGGCTTGAGCGCGGCGAACTCCCGGCGCAGCACCGGCACGACCTCCTCGCCGAGAATGTCCAGCTGCTGGAGGACGGTCTTCAGCGGCAGGCCGGCGTGGTCGATGAGGAACAGCTGCCGCTGGTAGTCGCCGACGTAGTCGCGGAAGCCCAGCGTCCGCTCGATGACCTGCTGCGGGCTGCCCACGGTCAGCGGCGTCTCGCGGCTGAAGTCCTCGAGCGACGGGCCGTGGCCGTAGACCGGCGCGTTGTCGAAGTACGGCCGGAACTCCGCGACGGCGTCCTGGCTGTTCTTCCGCATGAACACCTGGCCGCCGAGGCCGACGATCGCCTGGTCGGCGGCGCCGTGGCCGTAGTGCTCGTATCGGCGGCGGTAGAACTCCACCATCCGCTGGGTGTGCTCCTTCGGCCAGAAGATGTGGTTGTGGAAGAAGCCGTCGCCGTAGTAGGCGGCCTGCTCGGCGATCTGCGGGGAGCGGATCGAGCCGTGCCACACGAACGGCGGGACGCCGTCCAGCGGGCGGGGCGTCGACGTGAAGCCCTGCAGCGGGGTGCGGAAGCGGCCGGACCAGTCGACGACGTCCTCGGTCCAGAGCCGGCGCAGCAGCGCGTAGTTCTCCACCGCCAGCTCGATGCCGTTGCGGATGTCCTGCCCGAACCACGGGTAGACCGGTCCGGTGTTGCCGCGACCCATCATCAGGTCGACCCGGCCCTCGGCCAGGTGCTGCAGCATCGCGTAGTCCTCGGCGATCTTCACCGGGTCGTTCGTGGTGATCAGCGTGGTGGAGGTCGACAGCTGCAGCTTCTGCGTCCGGGCCGCGATCCAGGCCAGCGTGGTCGTGGGGGAGGACGAGAAGAAGGGCGGGTTGTGGTGCTCGCCCAGCGCGAAGACGTCCAGTCCCACCTCCTCGGCCTTCTGCGCGATGGTCAGCACGGCCTTCAGCCGCTCGGCCTCCGAGGGGGTGCGGCCGGTCGTGGGGTCGGTGGTGATGTCGCTGACGGTGAAGACGCCGAACTGCATCTCGCTCTCCAAACTGGTTGAGAGTGCAATCATCTCAGCCGGGTCAACGCACCGCCCCGCCTCGCTATGCCCGCTCGCCCCGGCGGGGGGTGCGGAGGCGCGGTGGCAGCACTCCGTGACCGGTCCGGCACGCCCCGACGTGGCACCCCCGGGGGTGCTACGACACGGATCACGGACCCGTCACGGTGCGCCGCGCGCCCGGGAGCGCTCTGGGAGATTCGCCCCACCTACTTCCCAGGGGGGCCATCCGGATGCTCCGGCGTGTCGAGTTCGTCGCCAACCGTGTCCAGGACGAGGAGGTGCCGCCGGACGGGGCCGCCCCCGCGCCGCGGCCGTCCGGCGGCCTGGAGGTGCTACTGGACCACGGGCCGTCGTTCCGCGGATCGGTGCGCGGCTACGACCGGGTCCAGGTGGACAACTACGTCGCCTGGGCCGAGAACGAGCTCGCCGCCGCCCAGCGCGAGCGGGAGCACCTGCTCGACCGCGTCGTCGCCTGCGGGACCGAGCTGGAGATCTCCCGCCGGCTCCTCGCCGAGCAGCCGGCCGGCCGCGAGCGTCCGTCGGTCAGCGCCCGCGTCGCCGAGGTCCTCCGCCTGGCCGAGGACCAGGCCGCCCAGGTGCTCGACGCCGCCGAGGCCGAGGCCGCGCAGCTGCGCGCCGACGCGCGCCTGGAGGCCGACGCCCGGCTGCGCAAGGCGCACGAGATCAAGGAGCTGGCGATCGACGTCGCCGACCAGCTGCGGGTCAACGCCCAGCGGGACCGCGCCGAGGGCACCGCCGCGCTGGAGCAGGCGCAGGCCCAGGTCGCGGAGCTGCTGCGTGCGGCGGCGGCGGAGCGGGACCGGCTGGCCGCGGAGGCGGCGGCGGAGCGGGACCGGCTGGCCGCGGAGGCGGCGGCGGAGCGCGACCGGTTCGCCGCCGAGGCCGCCGCCGAGCGCGAGCGGGCCGCGGAGCAGGCGCAGCGCGAGCGGGCCGCCGCCGACGACGCCGCCCGTGCCCACCTGGCCACCCTCCGCGCGGAGGTCGAGGACCTGTGCCGCCAGCGGGACCAGGCGCGGGAGTCGTTGCGCTGCCTGACCGACCGGATCGGCGCGGCGCTGCAGGCCGTCGGCGTCCCGCCGGCCGAGGAGCTGGCGCTGCTGGGGAGCCGCCCGGAGCCGGTCGGCTGACGGCGTGGCGCAGCCGCCGGTGAGGTGCCCGGCCAGCGGTGATGAGAGGCTGGCCGGGACGGTGGATGCACCGGGACGTGGGAACGAGGAGGTCAGCGGTGAGCGAGGTCCGTGAGGTCGTCCGGATCGAGGGTGGCGTCGTGGTGGGGCACGACGGCTCCAAGTGCGCGCAGGAGGCGCTCCAGTGGGCCGGCCGACTCGCCCGCCGCGCCGACGTGGAGCTGCACGTGGTGCGCGCCTGGTCGATGACGTCCGCCCCGCAGCCCGCCAGCTGGGAGCCCGGCTACGTGCCGCCGCTGGCCGACTGGGAGCAGGCCGTGCGCGACGAGCTCGCCGCCCACGTGGCCGCGGCCGGGCTGGACCCCGCCTGCCGGGTCACCACCCACGTCGTCCACCGCGCCCCGGTGCCCGGCATGCTCGCCGCCGCGGAGCGGGCGAGCATGCTCGTCGTCGGTGCGCGCGGCCGCGGCGGCTTCGCCGGCCTGCTGCTGGGTTCGGTGAGCGACCAGCTGGTGCACCACGCCCCCTGCCCGGTCACCGTCGTGCGGACCGGCGCCCGGGGTCGCGACTTCACCACCGAGGAGGCCGGCGCCGTCGTCGGCGGGTGAGTCCGGCGGCCCGGTGCGCACGAGGGGCCTCGAGCCGCTCCGCCGGCCGGTGGGCCGCAGCAGGGCGCGGTACGACGGTCGGTGTCGCGGCTCGACCCGCGTGGCGGGCGGCTGGACCGGACGTGCGGCGGACCGGGCGTCCGTGGGCGCGTCTGCCCCCGATCCGGCGCACCTCGCGGATCGGGCCGGCCGGCGGTGCGGACCGCGCCGCTGTTCAGCCCGGCGACGGCGTGCCGTAGACCGCGGACAGCCAGATGCCGAGCAGCACCTCGACCACGTCCTGCTCGGCGACGGCGGGCCCGTCCCCGCTGAAGGTCGCGTAGAGCACGCGCTCGTTCATCGACGTGAGGGCGACCGCGAGGTCGCGCGCGGCGGGGCCGGGCGGCGCGGCCCCGCGGGCGCGCTCGGCGTCGATGGCGGCGGCCGACCGCTGCACCCAGCGCTCGACGACCGACGACCAGAGCGCGCGGACCTCGTCGCTGGTGGAGCGGGCCTGCGCCCAGGCGACGGTGAGCGCCCGGTGTGCGCGGAAGGTCTCGTAGTAGGCGCCGATCGCCCGCGCCCAGCCGTCCCGGGCGCCGGCCGCCGGGGTGTCGAAGACCTGGCGCATGGCCGCGTCCGCCTCGGCGACCACCCGGTCGAGCAGGGCGAGCAGGACGGCGTCCTTGGACGAGAAGTAGAAGTAGAAGGTGGGCCGGGAGATGCCGGCGCCGCGCGCGAGGTCGTCCACGGAGATGGCGGCCAGCGGCCTGTCGGCGAGCAGCCGCTCCGCGGTGGCCAGGATCGCCAGCTCGCGGTCGTCCCCGGAGGGGCGGGGCGACCGGCGGCCGCGACCGGTGACGGGCGGATCGGTCGCGGCAGTCGGCACGCGACGGAGGATAGCCACCGAGGAGCCGTTCTCGACACCCTGTTGACGACGTCGACATCGCGTCGATAGCGTCGGGTGCAGCCCGTGGCCGCCCGGCCGGCGGCGCGGACCGGGGAGTGCGATGTGACCACCGAGCACCTGGACGTCCTGATCGTCGGGGCCGGCCTCTCCGGCATCGGCGCCGCCTGCCACCTGGAGCGCGAGCGTCCGGGTACCTCCTACGCCCTGTTCGAGTCGCGGGCCGCGCTCGGCGGCACCTGGGACCTCTTCCGCTACCCGGGCATCCGGTCGGACTCGGACATGTTCACCCTCGGCTACTCCTTCCGGCCGTGGCAGGAGCCCGAGTCGATCGCCGACGGTCCCGCCATCCGCCGCTACCTCGAGGAGACCGCCCGGGAGCACGGCGTCACCGAGCGGATCCGCTACCACCACCGCGTCGTGCAGGCGGAGTGGTCCGGCGACGACGCCCGCTGGACGGTCACCGCCGAACGCACCGACACCGGCGCGACGGTGACCCTGACCTGCCGCTGGCTGCAGGTCTGCTCCGGCTACTACCGCTACGACCAGGGCTTCCGGCCGGAGTTCCCGGGGGAGGAGCGCTTCGGCGGGCAACTGGTCCACCCGCAGCACTGGCCCGAGGGCCTCGACCTGACCGGCAAGGGGGTCGTCGTCATCGGCAGCGGCGCCACCGCGGTCACCCTGGTGCCCAACCTCGCCGAGCAGGCCGCGCACGTGACGATGCTGCAGCGCACCCCGAGCTACGTGATGTCGCTGCCCGGCCGCGACGCGCTGGCGCAGAAGCTCCGCGCCCGGCTGCCGGAGCGCACCGCCTACTCCGTGGTGCGCTGGAAGAACGTGCTCACCAGCACCGCGCTCTACCAGCTCAGCCGGCGGCGCCCGGCGCTCGTGCGCTCGCTGCTGCGCCGCCTGACGCAGAAGCAGCTGCCGGGCTTCGACGTCGACACGCACTTCAACCCGCCCTACGACCCGTGGGACCAGCGGCTGTGCCTCGTGCCCGACGGCGACCTCTTCCGCGCGCTGCGGCGGGGGACGGCGTCCATCGTCACCGACCGGATCGCCGGCTTCACCGAGGACGGGATCGAGCTGGCCTCGGGGGAGCGGCTGGCGGCCGACGTCGTCGTCACCGCCACCGGGCTGAACCTGCTGCCGGTGGGCGGGATGCGGATCGTCGTCGACGGTGAGCCGGTCGAGCTGCCCGAGCGCGTCTCCTACAAGGGCATGATGCTCTCCGGGGTGCCGAACTTCGCCATGGTGATCGGCTACACCAACGCCTCGTGGACGCTCAAGGCCGACCTGGTCAACCGCTACGTGTGCCGACTGCTGGACCACCTCGACGAGCACGGCTACGCGTCGGCGACGCCGGTCGCCCCGCCCGAGGGCGGGGACGCGCCGTTCCTGGACCTCGCCGCCGGCTACGTGCAGCGCGGCCTGGCCGGCCTGCCGCAGCAGGGGCGCCGCGCGCCCTGGCGGCTGCACCAGAACTACCTGCGGGACGTCGCGATGATGCGGCGGGGGCCCCTGGAGGACGAGGGCATGACCTTCCAGCCGCGCGTGCCGGCCGCGGCCGACCGGGTCGTGGCGTGATGCGTCCCTACGCGTTCGCCGGCGGGACGGCGGTCGTCACCGGCGCGGCCGGCGGGATCGGCGAGGCGCTGGCCGAGGAGCTGGCCGGCCGCGGCAGCCACCTGGTGCTCCTGGACCGGGACGCCGACCGGCTGGCCGCGGTGGCCGACCGGATCCGCGCCGCCCACCCCGACCTCCGCGTCGCGACCCATGTGGTGGACCTCGCCGACGACGAGGCGACCGCCCGGGTGGCCGCGGCACTGGTCGCCGAGCACCCCGAGACCACGCTGCTGGTCAACAACGCCGGCGTGGCCCTCGGCGGGCGTTTCGACCAGGTCGGATTGGACGACGTCGAGTGGCTGCTGGCGGTCAACCTGCGCGCCGTCGTCCGCCTCACCCACACCCTGCTGCCGGTGCTGAAGACTCACCCCGGCGCGCACGTGGTGAACGTGTCCAGCGTCTTCGGCATCTTCGCCCCCGCCGGGCAGGTCGCCTACGCGACGAGCAAGTTCGCCGTCCGGGGCTTCAGCGAGGCGCTGCGCCACGAGCTGGCCGACGACGGGATCGGCGTCACGGTCGTCCACCCCGGCGGCATCCGCACCCGGATCGCCGAGAGCGCCCGCACCGGCGCGGGTGTCCCGGTGGAGGAGTACGAGAAGGGGCGCGAGCAGTTCAGCAAGCTGCTGCGCATCCCGCCGGAGGTAGCCGCCGCGCAGATCGCCGCGGCGGTCGAGCGCCGTCGTCCCCGGCTGCTGATCGGCTGGACGGCCAAGGTCCCCGACGTCCTCGTCCGCCTGCTCCCCGGCAGCTACTGGCGGCTGATCGCCCGGCGGGCGGCGCCGGCGCGCTGAGGCCGGAAAAGCGGTTGCCGCGGCCGGTAGAACGGGAGCCGTGACCCACCCCTCGCACCGGATCGTCGAGCTCGGCCCCGACGACGACCTCTTCCCCGACTGGTGCGAGGTGTGGGCCGCCGCGGCCCGCGACGCCCGACCCGACGACCCGCCCCGTCCGGCCCGGGAGCACGTCGCGCTCGGCCGCGAGCTCGTGGCGCCGGGCGGCTCGCGGAACGGCACCCACCGGGCGGCCCTGGTGGACGGCGCCGTCGCCGGGGCGCTGCGGCTGATCTTCCCCCTCCGGGACAACCCCTCCCTGGCGATCGTCGACCTGGCGGTGCACCCGGCCGCCCGACGCCGCGGGCTGGGCGGCGCGCTGCTGGCCGAGGCCCGCACGCTCGCCGCGGGGCACGGCCGCACGCTGCTGGTCGGCGAAGTCGACGAGCCGGCGCCCGGCGCGCCGGGCCGGGCATTCGCGGAGCGGCACGGCTGGACCCGCGATCTGGTGGAGACCCGGCGGGAGCTGGCGCTGCCGGTCGACGCCGACCGGCTGGCGGCGCTGGAGGCGGGGGCCGCCGCGGACGACGGGTACGAGCTGGTCACCTGGCGCGACCGCACCCCGGACGCGCTGCTGGCCGACCGCGCGCTGCTCGAGCGGCGCATGACCACCGACGCGCCGCACGGCGACCTGCCGGTGGGGGAGGAGGAGTGGGACGGCGACCGGATCCGCGAGTACGAGGCCACCTGCCTCGCCCGCGGCCGGACGGTGCTCAGCGCCGGGGCGGTGACCGGCGGCCGCCTGGTCGGCTTCACCGACCTGCAGGTCCCGCTCGCCCAGCCGGTGCTCGCCCACCAGGGCGGCACGCTGGTGCTGCGCGAGCACCGCGGCCACCGGCTCGGTGCGCGCATGAAGGCCGCCGCGCTGCGGGAGCTGGCCACCGGCTTCCCCGAGGTGCGACGGGTCAGCACCTACAACGCCGAGGACAACACCCCGATGGTCGCGGTGAACGAGCAGCTCGGCTTCCGCACCGCCGGCGTCCTCTCCTCCTGGTCGGCCCGGCTCTGAGCCGGGCAGCGGGGGCGGTCCGGGCCCGGTGCGGTTGACTGCCGGGGTGGACCGTCCCATCCCCGCGGAGTTCGTCAGCGCCCACACCCGGGCGGTGCGCCCGGACCTGGTGCCCGAGGTGGAGCTCCTGGTCGCGGCCGACGTCGTCGCCCTGTGGGAGGCGATGGAGACCGAGCACGGGCGCACCTCCACCGATCCGCCGTTCTGGGCCGCGGCCTGGCCGGGCGGGCAGGCGCTGGCGCGGCACGTCCTCGACCACCCGGAGCTGGTGGCCGGGCGCGCGGTCCTCGACCTGGGCGCCGGCAGCGGGCTGGTCGCCGTCGCCGCCGTCCTCGCCGGGGCGGACGCGGTGCTCGCCAGCGACGTCGACCCGTACGCGCTCACCGCCGTCACCGTGAATGCCGCCCGGAACGGCGCGGCCGGCATCACCCCGGTCGGTGACGTGCTCGGCGGGGAGCCGCCGGACGTCGGCGTCGTCCTCGCCGGCGACGTCTGCTACGACCGGGAGATGACCGACCGGGTGCTGCCGTTCCTGACCGCGGCCCGGGCGCGCGGCGCCGAGGTGCTGATCGGCGACCCGGGCCGGGTGTACCTGCCCGAGGACCGGTTGGAGGCGCTCGCGACCTACGACGTACCCGACACCGAGCCCGGGCCGACCGCGCCGGTGCCGGTGCGCCGGACCACCGTCTGGCGGCTGCCGTGAGCGCTGCCTCACGAACCGGTGCGGGCCGGGGGATTGTCACGAACGCGTAACGGTGGTTACCGTGGCTGGGCCCGGACGGTCGTCCGCTCCCCACCGGGGAGGGCTGCCGGGCGCCGCCGAGTCGCCCTCCGGGGTGAGCCGGGGACCCACCGCAGCACTGGGGTGAATGGGTAGGGAAGCGCTTCCCCCACCGTCAGCTAACCCGGTAGGCGGCAGACGGAAGAAACGGAGAGCCGCCGCATGGCGAGCCCGCGGGCCCACCTTGCACGGAACCGCAGCCGGTACGGAGCCTCGCGCGCGCCTTCCCCGCGCTGAGCGCCCGGGCGCCCGCCCTATCACCGCTGCCACTCGACCACCCCCCGCAGCGGCGCCGCCCCGCGCGGTCCGCCGTGCCCTGCCCCTGGAGCAGTCCCACCCCATGAACCTCCGCCCCACCTCGATCACCCGCGCTCTCGGCCGCACCGGCGAGCGCCGCACCACCCGGTCGGCCCGCCGTCCCGCCCTGTTCCTCGCGGTCGTCGCCGCGGGCGGCATCCTGGCCGGCGTCGTCGTCGGCAACGAGCCGGCCGCGCAGGCCGAGCCGGAGCTGGCGTCGGTCAGCGTCGCCGAGCAGCTCGGGATCCCCACCGGGGCCCCGGCCGAGGACGCGGTCGAGTCCGCCGTGCAGGGCCTCGCCCCGCTGGCCGCCAGCCGCAGCCAGCGCGCCGCCGAGCAGAGCGCCGCCGCCGAGGCCCGGGCCGCGGCCGAGCAGGCCGAGCTCGACCGCCGCGCCGCCGAGGAGGCCGCCCGCAAGGCCGCGGAGGAGGAGGCCGCGCGCCAGGCCGCCGAGGAGGCCGCCCGCGCCGAGGCCGCCCGCC
>NZ_SSXA01000111.1 GCF_021698975.1 Blastococcus sp. KM273128
GCTGCGCGGGTACTTGTAGGCCGCCATCCGCTCCTTGCAGTGCGCGATCAGCTCCTCCGGAGTGGTGCTCGCCCCGGGCTTGAGGCTGACGAACGCCTTCACGGTCTCGCCGCGCTTCTCGTCGGGGACGCCGACCACCGCGGACTCGCGGACCGCCGGGTGCTCGGCGAGCACGTCCTCCACCTCGCGGGGCCACACCTTGTAGCCCGAGGCGTTGATCATGTCCTTCTTGCGGTCGACGATGAACACCCAGCCCTCGGCGTTCATGAACCCGACGTCCCCGCTCTTGAGCGCCCCGCCGGGCAGGCCGGCGGCGGTCTCCTCGGGCTTGCCCCAGTAGCCCGCCACCACCTGCGGGCCCTCGGCGACGATCTCGCCGATCTCGCCGAGCGGCAGGTCGCGCCCCTCGTCGTCCTGGATGCGCACCACCGTGTTCGGCGCGGGGACGCCGACCGACAGCGCGCCCGACACCGGGTCCACCGGCGACGGCGCCCCGAACGGGGTCACCGTCATCGGCGAGGTGGTCTCGGTCAGCCCGTAGGCGTTGTGCACCTGCTTCCCGGTGGCCGCCAGGAAGTTCTGCTCGGCGGTCGGGGAGATGGCCGCCCCGCCGGAGTAGATCGAGGTGAACGACGCGAAGTGGTCCTGCGTGAACCCCGGCGCGTTGAGCAGGGCGGTGAAGGCGGTGATCGCGCCGATGGTGAAGGCCGGGCGGTGCTCGGCGAAGGCGTCGAGCACGACCTGGGGCTCGAACCGGTAGGCCAGCACCAGCGGCGCCGGCACCAGCAGGCTGACCGCGATGTGCCCGATCAGCCCGGTGATGTGGAACAGCGGGGCGATGCCGAAGATCGCGCCGTCCCGGCCGGCGTGCACCCAGTCCCGGTAGACCTGGGCGGTGAACACCACGTTCCGGTGGGTGTTCATCGCCCCCTTGGGCACGCCGGTCGTGCCCGAGGTGTAGGTCAGGAACGCCACGTCGTCGGAGCGCAGGCCGACCGGTGGCGGCGCCTGGCCGCGGTGGACGGCGACGAACTCGGCGAAGTCCGTCGTCCCCTCGTGCCGCCGGCGGGTCAGGCCGGCGAACAGCCGCTGGTCGTCCCGGGTCTGGAACTCCAGCTCGCTGGTGGTGAGCACCAGCCGCACGCCGGTGCCCGGGACCACTTCCCGCGCCACCTCGTCGTACAGCGACTCCAGGCTCAGGAGCACGGTGGCACCGGAGTCCTCGAGCAGGTAGGAGAGCTCGCGGGCGCGGCTCATCGGGTTGATCGACACCATGATGCCGCCGGCCTTCCAGGCGGCGACCATGGCGATCACGAACTGCGGCACGTTCTGCAGGTAGACCGCCAGCCGGTCGCCCGGGCCGAAGCCTCGGGCGAGCAGCCCGACGGCGAGGGCGTCGCTGAGCTCGTCGAGCTCCCGGCGGGTGATCGTGCCGTCGAAGTACCGCAGCGCCACCCCGTCGGGGTCGCGCTCGACGCCCGCCCGGAACATGTCCAGCGCGTTGTCGTGCTCGATCGCGTAGTCGGCCGGCTGGTCGCCGTAGAGCGCCAGCCACGGCCGGTCGTCGTAGCCGCTCACCGGGCTACTTGATGACGACGGGGTTGACGGGGGTGCCCGCGGCCTTGGCGACCTTCAGCGGGGCCGCGACGTAGAGGAAGGCGTACTGCCCGTCCTCGGCGCAGTCGGCGGCCAGCTGCTCCAGGTCGGCGATCTCGGTGAGCGTGACGCCGAGGTTGCGCATCAGCGCGTTGTGCAGCACCAGCGCCACCCCGTTGTTCGGGTCGAAGGTGACCTCGTTGGCGATCGTGTCGGTGACGAGGTTGGGGATCTCCATGTCCTGGAACCACTGCACCAGCTCGGGGGAGTAGACCAGGCCGGGCTCGTTAAAGCCCTCGTAGAAGGCCTCGCCCTGCTCGTGGAACAGCTGCAGGAAGTTGGTGCGGACGACCAGGATGTCCCGCTTCTCGATCGGCGTGCCCTGGGCCTCGGCGCAGGCGACGAGGTCCTCGTGGGTGAACGTCTCGCCCTTGTCGAGGGTCGGCTTGCCGCGGAAGCGAGCCATGTCCAGCAGCACGGCCCGCCCGACCACGCCGCGCTGGGCGATCGGCTCCACGCTGGCCTTCTCCAGCCCGCCGACGGTGGTGCGGGCGTCGTAGCCGTTCCAGATCTTGCCGTCGTACCAGAGGTGGCCCAGCGCGTCGTACTGCGTCGAGCCCTGGAGGTAGGCGTCGATCTTGTCGTCGGCGTAGTGCAGGCCGCCGGGGTAGTCGGCCCCCTTGCCGCCCTCGTCCCAGTCGCTCTCGTCGAGCACCTGCGTGCGGACGGCGGGGGTGCGGCCGGGCCAGACCGGGTCGCCCTTCGGGTCGCCGATGAGCCGCTGCAGCGTGAAGACCTTGCCCGAGCGCACCAGCTTGACCGCGGCGAGCACCTGCTCGGGGCCCAGGTAGTTCAGCGCGCCGACCTCGTCGTCGGGCCCCCACTTGCCCCAGTTGGTGGGCGCGTCCTTGAGCAGGTCGCCGAGGTACGGGGCGGTCGCGGGGGTGTCGGTCACAGGTGCCTCCCGGGCTGGTCGGAGGCCCGTCCGTCGGACGGGCGGGGCGGTCCCCGGAGTGTTGCGCCGGTGTGGTGGGAGCCACAACCGGTGTGCAACATTCGGTGCAACCGCGCACCGCCGTCGCACCTGAGCAGTCCAGGGGAGAGACCGATGACCAGCAGCACCCTGCCCGGCAACCCGGAGTCCGTGTTCACCTACGGGGCGCCGCAGTTGAAGTTCGGCAACGGGGCCTCCGACGAGATCGGCTTCGACCTCAGCCGCTTCGGCGTGCGCCGGGTGCTGGTCGTCACCGACCCGGGTGTGGCGGCCACCGGGCACCCGCAGCGGGTGGCCGACCAGATGGCGCAGTTCGGCATCGAGGCCCGCGTGTTCGACGGCGTGCACGTGGAGCCGACCGACGTGAGCCTGGTCGCGGCGATCGACGAGGCCCGCTCCTCGGGCCCGTGGGACGCCTTCGTCGCCGTCGGCGGCGGGTCGAGCATCGACACCGCGAAGGCGATCAACCTGCTCACCACCAACCCCGGTGAGCTCATGGACTACGTCAACGTGCCGGTCGGCAAGGGGCAGGCGCCGTCGCAGCCGCTCAAGCCCCTGGTCGCCGTCCCGACGACGACCGGCACCGGCTCGGAGAGCACGACGATCTGCGTGATGGACGTGATCGCCCAGCGGGTGAAGACCGGCATCAGCCACGCCTGGCTGCGGCCCACCCTGGCCGTCATCGACCCCGACCTCACGCTGAGCCAGCCGCCCGGGGTCACGGCGGCGTCGGGCATGGACATCCTCTGCCACGCGCTGGAGAGCTACACCGCCCGCTGGTACACCACCTACGACCGCAAGAGCCCCGACCAGCGGGTGCCCTACTGCGGCTCCAACCCGATCTCGGACATGTGGTCGGAGAAGGCGATGAGCCTGCTGGCCGGCTCCTTCCGCACCGCCGTCCGGGACGGCGACGACGCGCAGGCCCGCTCGGACATGGCGATCGCGGCGACGTTCGCCGGCATGGGCTTCGGCAACGCGGGCGTGCACATCCCGCACGCCAACGCCTACCCCATCGCCGGGCAGGTGAAGGACTTCCACCCGAAGGACTACCCGGCCGGCGAGCCGATGGTGCCGCACGGGATGTCGGTGGCGCTGACCGCGCCCGAGGCGTTCCGCTTCACCTTCGAGGCCTCGCCGGAGCGGCACGTCCGCGCCGCCGAGCTGCTCGCGCCGGGCGCCGACCGCCCGTCGGACGCCGCGGAGTTCCTGCCCACGGTGCTCGCCGACCTGATGCGCGACATCGACATCCCCAACGGGGTGGGCGCGGTCGGGTTCGGCGAGGGCGACATCCCCGACCTCGTCGACGGCGCGATGAAGCAGCAGCGGCTGCTGGCCACCTGCCCACGGGCGGTCACCGAGGACGACCTGGCCGGCATCTTCCGCCGGTCGATCTCCCTGTGGTGAGGCGGCTCAGCGGGGGGCGACGACGGTCTTGGTGACCTGGCCGGTGGCCACCAGCACGCCCTCCACGGTGGCCTCCGCGCGCATGAAGGCGACCGCGCGGCCGCGCCGCAGCACGGTGGCGGTGACCTCGACCTCGGCCCCGGCGGCCACCGGGCGCAGCAGCGACGCGGAGACGTCGTGGGTGACGGCGTGCTCGCCGTCGCCCAGGTGCGGGAGCAGCGCGAGGAACGAGGCGACGTCGAGCAGGGCGTAGACGACGCCGCCGTGCAGCATCCCGGCCGGGTTCTGCGCGGCCGGGCCCACCGGGAACCGGATGCCGGCGGCCGGGTCGGCCTCGTCGCGCAGCCCGACACCGAGGAACCGGTGCAGCGAGATGTCGAGGACGGTCTGCACGATGGCTCGGGGATCGGGGGCGCCGGTCACCGGGCCAGCATCCATCAACAGCCCCGGCCGCTTCCCACAGACCCCGCCGGAGCCCCGCGAGGTGGCCTCCGGCGTTCCTACGCTCCGCCCTGGTCGGTCACGGGAGGAGGCAGCGGTGGGTGCGTACGGGGACCCGGAGGGGCTGGACGGCCTGGCCGCCGAGCTCGCGGAGCGCGCGCGGGCGGTGCGGGCAGCGGGGGAGGAGCACCGCCTCGCGGGGGTGCGCACCCGGTGGGTCTCCGACGCGGCCACGGCGCACCGGCGGCAGCTGGCCCGGGACTGCGCGCAGGTGCAGGCCGCGGCCGACGCGCTGGAGGAGGCGGCCGGTCTGCTGCGCCGGCACGCCGACGACGTGCGCGCCCGCCTGGTGGCGATCGCCCGCGCCGAGCAGGCGGTCCGCTCGTGGCTGGCGCGGCGGGCGGCCCGCGGTGGCGACCTGGTCGATGACGTCGTCGGGGAGCTGCCCGAGGCGGGCGCGGACGCCTGGCGCGCGCTGTCGGCCCGACTGGGCAGCGCGGGCCTGTGGTGAGCGGCGCGCCCGTGGTCGCCGGGATCGAGGTGCACGGTGGCGCGGGCGGCGTGGAGGCCGACCTCGCCGATCTCGTCGCGCTGGCCGGCAGCAGCCTCGCCCTGGCAGAGGCGCTGGCCGCCACCAGCGCGGCCTGCCACGCGGTGCTGGTCGACCCCGACCTGCTCGCCTCGGCGCTGCTCGACCCGGTGGCCGTCGCCCGGTTCCAGGCGGCGCTGCTCACCGCGCTCGACGGGCCGGGCGGTCTCACGGCGCTCGCCGTGTCCTCCACCGCGCGCGCGGGCGCCCTGCGGTCGGCGGCCGGGGCGTACGCGGCCGCGGACGCCGCCCTCGCCGCGCTGGTCGACGACCTGCATCGGGCGGCGGGGTTCGTCCCGGAGGCCGCGCTGGCCGGCCTGCTGCTCGCCGGGGCGGGGCAGGTGGTGACCGACCCGGTCGGCGCCGCGGTGGCGGTGGGCGAGCTGTCCGGCGACCCCGAGCGCTGGCTGACCGAGCACCCGGGCGTGGTCGACCACCTCGTCAGCGCCGCCCCCGGGACCGCGGCGCGGGTGGCGGTGGGCACCGGGGGAGTGCTCTCGCCGTGGCTCGGTGGCGGCGACGTCCGGTCGGCCGCCGCCCGGCTGGGCCGGCTCTGGCCGGACGGCGTCCCGGTCGTGGCCCGCCGTCCGGACGACCTGCGCCCCGCCGCCGTCCGGCCGCCCCGGGGCGCGGCGGACCTGCTCGCGGCGCTGCACCTGCGGTCGGCGGGGTCGGGGGCCGACGGCGACGAGGTCGGCGTCCGGGTGCTCACCCGCGCCGACGGCACGACCGCCTACGTCGTCGACATCCCCGGCACGGGGGACTGGTCGCTCCCCGACGGTTCGGTGAACCCGGCCAGCAACGACCTGGGCACCAACCTGCGGGTGCTCGGCGGGGAGGTCACGACGCGGCAGCGGGCGGTGGCCGAGGCGCTGCGGCGCTCCGGCGCCGGCCCCTCGGACCCGGTGCTGCTCGTGGGGCACAGCCAGGGCGGGATGGTGGCCGCCCAGGCCGCCCACGATGCCGGGACCGCCGACTTCCCGTACGACGTCCGCGGGGTGCTGACCGCGGGCGCGCCGATCGGCCGGGTGGAGGTGCCGTCGCGGGTCCAGGTGCTGGCGCTGGAGAACGCGCACGACGTCGTCGCCCACCTCGACGGCCGGGACAACGACGACGACCCGAACGTGACCACGGTGACCTTCGCCCGGTCGACGGGCGCCGTCGCCACCGCGCACGGGCTGGCGAGCAGCTACCTGCCCGGCGCCCGGGCCGTCGACCGGGTCGAGGACCCCTCGCTCGCGGCCTTCCGCGCGAGCGCGGCGCCCTTCCTCGCCGGGCCCGGTGAGGAGGTGGACGTGGTGTCCCACGTCTACGCGATCAGCAGGGGGTGAGCCTGGCTAGGCTGCCCGCGTGGCGGCGGCGGCGGTGGTGCTGCCGGAGTTCTCGCTCATCGTCCTCGGCGTGGTGCTGCGCCGCTGGGCCTGGCGGTCGCCGGGCTTCTGGGTCGATCTCGAGCGCCTCGTCTACTTCGTGCTGTTCCCCGCCCTCCTCGTGCGGACCACCCTGGCGGCCGACCTCGCCGCGGGCGGCACCGGCAGCGCGCTGCTGGCGGCCCTGGGGGCGCTCGCCGCCGGCGCGCTGGTCGGTGCGCTCGTGCGCTGGTTCCCCGGGGTGGACCGGGTGACCGCCGCGTCGGGCTGGCAGACGGCGTTCCGCTTCAACACCTTCCTCGCCCTGGCCCTGGTCGACGACCGCGGCCCCGCCGCGCTCGCGCTCATGGGCGTGCTGCTCGGCGTCACCGTGCCGGCGGTGAACGTGCTCGCGGTGGTGGCCCTGGCCAACGGGACGGCGACGTCGAGCGGCCGCGGGGCGGTGCTGGGCGCGCTCGGCGCCGTGGTCCGCAACCCGCTGATCGTCGCGACCGTCGTCGGCCTGCTCGGCAACGTGGCCGGTTTGGCGCTGCCGGGTCCGGTCGACGCCACCCTGGGCCGGATCGCGGCCGCGGCGGTGCCGCTGGGGCTGCTCACCGTGGGGGCGGCGCTCCGCCTGCGGGGGCTGTACGGCACCGGCTGGCTGCTCTCCGGCTTCCTGGCGGCGGTCAAGCTGCTCGTGGTCCCCGCCGCCGCGCTGGCCCTGGTGCTGCTGCTCGGGGTCGAGGGGGACCAGCGCGCGGTCGTGCTGGCCTTCGCGGTGGTCCCGCCGGCCACCGCGTCCTACGTGCTGGCGGCGCGGATGGGCGGCAACGGCGGCTTCGTCTCGGCGCACATCTCGGTGGCGACCACCGCGGCGCTGGTCACGGTGCCGCTCTGGCTGCTGCTCACCCGCTGAAAGGCGGCCGTCGGGGCGCGGCCCGGTGCGTCGGGTGCGCATGACTTCCGGCACACCCGCGCCCGGCCCGGCCGGTGGCAGGCGCCCTCGCGCGGTGGGGCGGGTGGGGCTCGAACCCACGACCCAGGGATTATGAGAGGGCTCAGGCGGCCTAGGGGCTCACGCCGGTGGCCTGCCGATTCGGCCCTTCACCTGCGGGAACGGCCTTCCTCGATGATCGGTGGGGGAGCGCCTGACTATCACTGATTGCCGCAGCTCATTGGGTCAAACGTTGGGTTGAGCGCCGCGCCACCAGCCTTGAACTAGCGGGTCGTCGACGGAAGCTCTGCCACACGAAGCTTGCGGGCCTGCCCTCGGTGATCTGGGCAGTAGTCGCGGCCGCCCTTGAACAACCAACCGGCCTTTGGCGCGTCGTGCTTCCTAACTGGGACGGGGCCGTGTGTTGTAGGGCTCTCCCAGGATGCGCCGCACCGAGGCCAGTCGCAGAAGAGCGTCACGTCGTAGCCAGCAGCGGCACGTGTTGTCGGTCGGGACTGCGCAGTCACACTGGCATCCTGCACTGGTCTTTGTGACCTCGGGCCAGGAAGTACCCCATCGCCACCGCTGGGCATCATCCTCGTCGTGATCGATACGTGCTGGTTGGCCTGCGCGCTAAGGTCGGCCGGTGTATTCAAGGCTCGCGTCCGACGGATACGCGGTCGTCGACTCACGAGCGGAGCGAGCCCGCCTGGTTGGTGGCTTGGGATCAGCCGGCGAACCGCAGCTAGTAGTCGCTCGTGAAAGCGCGTCCGCCGATCCGTGGTCACTCTCGGGCGTGTACGGGCTGGGAGCCTTCCCTTGGCACACAGACGGAGCAGTAGCGAAGTCGCCACCGCGATGGCTCCTCCTTGAGGCGGTCCGCCTTCCGGAGCCCACTGCAACGCAGCTCCTTGAGCCTCCGGAGGGGCTGAAGCGCAGGTTGAGGCGAACCGTTCTCCGCGTGGCAGATCGAGCGGGAAGGGTGCGGCATCTGTCAGCACTAACGTCCGTGAATGGGGTGGAACGCATCCGTTGGGACCCGCGGATTGCCCGTCCACGCACAGGGGTTCCCCTCTCAGCGGTCGACTCGCTTGAGCCAAGCGTGACTGTTCCGTGGCAGGAGGGCAGGGCTCAGTGGCGTCCACCAAGGTGGTGTGCGACGGCCCCGGTGACCAGCGGGCCCTGCACGTGAAGGCGGCCACCGCGTGATCTTCTGGATACCTTCCACAGCC
>NZ_SSXA01000112.1 GCF_021698975.1 Blastococcus sp. KM273128
CGCCCGCCGAGATCAGCGGGAGGGTCACACCGGTCACCGGGAGCAGGCCCACCACGTACCCCATGTTCATGGTCGCCTGGCCGATGAGCCACACGGTGATCGCGACGCAGGCCAGCTGGACGAAGCGGTCGGCCGAGCGGCGGGCGATGCGGAAGCCGGCGTAGGCCAGGACGCCGTAGAGGGTGACGACCACCAGGCAGCCGAGGAAGCCGAGCTCCTCGCCGATGATCGCGAAGATGTAGTCGGACTCGGCCTCGGGCAGGATGTTCCACTTCATCGCGCTGTTGCCCAGGCCCACGCCCCACAGGCCGCCGGTGGCCAGCGCGTACATGCCGCGGATCGCCTGGAAGCCGGTGTGGTCGGGGTCGGCGAACGGGTCGAGGAACGAGGTGATCCGCGCCATGCGGTACGGGGCGGCCTGCACCATGACCACGATCGCGACCACCGCGGCACCGGCCAGCGCGCCGAACCAGCGCATCGGCATCCCGCCGGCCCAGAGCAGGCCGACCAGCACCAGCCCCAGGCTCACCACGCCGCCGAAGTCCGGCTCGAGGATGAGCAGGCCCGAGAGCAGCAGGAACACCGGGAGCACCGGCACCAGCAGCGACGTCGTCGTCAGGTAGCGCTCGCGCAGCGCGATGACGTGCGCGCCCCACAGCGCGAACACCAGCTTGCCGGCCTCCGAGGGCTGGAAGTCGGTGACGCCGAGCGGGATCCACTGCCGGGCGCCGTTGCGCTCCAGGCCGATGCCCGGGATGAGCACGAGCACCAGCAGGCCGATCACGACGAGCAGCGCGACGGGCGACCAGCGGCGCACCAGGCCCACCGGCAGCCGCATCGCGACCACCATCGCGCCCAGCCCGATGCAGGCCAGCACGAGCTGCTTCACGCCGGGGGCCCACGCCGGCTCGTCGGCCAGCGCGGCCTCGATGGCGGAGGCGGAGAAGACCATGACCAGCCCGATGAGCAGCAGCAGGCCGGCGGCGCCCAGCACCAGGTGGCAGCTGGTCAGCGGGCCGTCGAGCCACGCGGGGCCAGTCCAGCGGCGCTGCGGCGGGCGCGGCGGCGGGGGGCGCGTGCGGCCCCGGGCGGTGCGCGCCTCCCGCACCGGCCGCTCGGTGGTGGTCATCGCCCGGCCCCGAGCGCCCGGACGGCCTCGGCGAAGGCGCGGCCGCGGTGCGCGTAGTCCCGGTAGACATCCATCGAGGCGGCGGCCGGGGCCAGCAGCACGGTGTCGCCCGGGCGGGCGAGCCCCGCGGCGGCGGCCACGACGCGGGCGGTCGTCGCCTCTGCAGTCACACCCGTCCCGTCCATCCCGCCATCGTCGCCGCTCGGGACCTCCACCACCGGCACCGACGGGGCGTGTCGCGCCAGCGAGCGGGCCACGACGGCGCGGTCGCGCCCGAGCAGGACGACGCCGGCCAGCCGGTGCGCGACCGCGGCGACCAGCGGGTCGACGTCGGCGCCCTTGAGCAGGCCGCCGGCGATCCAGACCACGCGGGGGTAGGACGCGAGCGAGGCGCCGGCCGCGTGCGGGTTGGTGGCCTTGCTGTCGTCGACCCAGTCCACGCCGCCGACCGTGGCGACCAGGGCGTTGCGGTGCGCCCCGCCGGAGAAGCCGGCCAGCCCCCGGGCGACCGCCTCGGCCGGCACCCCGGCCGCGCGGGCCAGCGCCGCGGCGGCGAGCGCGTTGACCACGTTGTGCGGGCCCGGCACGGGCAGCCGGTCGCGCTCCAGCAGCGGCTCCCCCGCCGGGTCGGCGGCGAAGGCGCGGTCGACCAGCACGCCGTCGCGCACCCCGAGCTGGCCCGGGGCGGGCTCGCCGAGGGTGACCGTGACCGGCCGCGGGTGCGCCGCCACCAGGCCGGCGGCGACGGGGTCGCCCGCGTCGGCGACGGCGACGGGGGCGCGCTCGAGGATGCGCGCCTTCGCGTCGCGGTAGGCGGGGAAGGAGCCGTGCCAGTCGGTGTGGTCGTCGGCGACGTTGAGCACCGCGGCAGCGGCGGGCGCCAGCGAGGAGGACCAGTGCAGCTGGAAGCTGGAGAGCTCGACGGCGAGCGCGTCGTAGGAGGGGGTGCCGTCCGCCTCGCGGGCGGTGACCACCTCGACCAGGGGCCGGCCCACGTTCCCGGCCGCGACCGCCCGGCGGCCGGCGGCGAGCAGGATCGCCTCGAGCATGGTGACCGTGGTGGTCTTGCCGTTGGTGCCGGTCACCGCCAGCCAGGGGGCCGGCGTCCCGTCGGGGCCGGGGATGCGAAGCCGCCACGCCAGCTCCGGCTCGCCGACCACCTCGACCCCGCGGGCGGCGGCGTCGACGAGCAGCGGCGCGTCCGGGCGCCAGCCCGGCGAGGTGACGACGAGCTCCGCCCCGTCGGGCAGCACCTCCGTCGCCCCCAGCCACCCCGCGCCCGCGCCGGTGAGCTCGTCGACCACGGCGGGGCGGGCGGCGTCGGTGAGCAGCACCCGCGCCCCGGCGGCCAGCAGCACCCGCGCGGCGGCCGCGCCGGAGACGCCGAGACCGGCGACGAGGACGGTGCGGCCGGAACCCGCCGGGTGCCCGCTCACAGGCCCACGAAGCTCAGCCAGTCGGCGTAGAACAGGCCGAGACCGAACGCCACCGCCATGCCGGTGACCAGCCAGAACCGCACGATGACGGTGTTCTCGGTCCAGCCGGCCAGCTCGAAGTGGTGGTGCAGCGGCGCCATGCGGAACACCCGGCGGCGGGTGGCGCGGAAGAACGCCACCTGGATGATCACCGACAGGGTGACCGCGACGAACAGGCCGCCGAGGACGACCAGCAGCAGCTCGGTGCGGGTGACGATCGCCAGGCCGGAGAGCAGGCCGCCGAGGGCCAGCGAGCCGGTGTCGCCCATGAAGATCCGCGCCGGGCTGGTGTTCCACCACAGGAAGCCCAGGCAGGCGCCCATGCCCGCGGCGGCGACGAGGGTGACGTCGAGCGGGTCGCGGACGGTGTAGCAGCCCTCGATCAGCTCGTTGGCGCAGTCGTGGGTGAACTGCCAGAACGAGATGACGATGTAGGAGGCCAGCACCATCGCCGAGGCGCCGGCGGCCAGCCCGTCCAGGCCGTCGGTGAGGTTCACCGCGTTGGAGAACCCGGCGATGAAGAGGTAGGCCAGGATCACGAACGCGATCGGGCCGAGGGCCAGCGGCGCGATGTCACGGACGTAGGAGACGACGGTGGAGGCGGGCTCGACGCCGTCGCCGTTCGGGAAGTTGATCGCCAGGACGGCGAAGGTGACGCCCACGACGAGCTGGCCGACCAGCTTCGCCGTCTTGTTCAGGCCCAGGCTGCGGCGGTGCCGGATCTTCAGGTAGTCGTCCAGGAAGCCGACCGTGCCCATGCCGACCATGAGGAAGAGCAGCAGCAGACCGGTGGCGCTGAACCCCCACCCGGACTCGCCGACGAAGACCAGGTGCGCGGCGAGGTAGCCGATCACGGTGGCGCCGACGATGACGGTGCCGCCCATCGTGGGCGTGCCCTTCTTCGAGAGGTGGCTCTCGGGGCCGTCATCGCGGATCTCCTGCCCCAGCCCTTGCCGGCGGAACGCCCGGATGGCCAGCGGCGTGGTCAGGATGGAGACGATCAGGCCGACCGCCGCCGCGATGAGCACGCTCCTCACTGCGCGGCACCACCCAGCAGGTCGGCGGCCAGGAGCTCCAGGCCGTGGGCCCGGCTGGCCTTCACGAGGACGACGTCACCCGGTCGCAGCACCCCCGACAGCAGCGCGAGGGCAGCGGCCCGGTCCGGCACGTGCACCGACTCCTCTCCTGCGCGCCGCCCCGCGGCGGTCGCACCTCCCGCTATGCCTACCGCATCGGCGCCCACCGCGACGACGAGGTCGACCCCCGCTGCGGCCGCGTCGCGGCCCAGCCGCTCGTGCTCGGCGTCGGCGTCCGGGCCGAGCTCGGCCATGCCCCCGAGGACGGCGATGCGGCGGGTCCCGGCCAGCCCGGCGAGGGCGGCGAG
This sequence comes from Blastococcus sp. KM273128, assembly GCF_021698975.1. Lineage (GTDB taxonomy): Bacteria > Actinomycetota > Actinomycetes > Mycobacteriales > Geodermatophilaceae > Blastococcus. The sequence continues at coordinate 3,989 of NZ_SSXA01000112.1, forward strand.
CGCGGCCCGCATCGACTCCGGGTTGGCGTTGTAGGCGTCGTTGACGACGGTGACGCCGTCGGCGCGCCGGTCGATCTCCATGCGCCAGCGGCTGCGCGGCTCGGCGCCGGACAGCGCCGCGGCGACGGCGGCCGGCTCCAGGCCGACGGCGAGGGCGGCGCCCGCGGCCGACAGGGCGTTGGCGACCTGGTGCTCGCCGACGACCCGCAGCGACACCGGGTGGCGCTCGCCGCCGGCGACGAGGGTGAAGCGGGCGCGCGCGCTCGCGTCGAGCGCGACGTCGACGGCCCGCACCGCCGCCTGTTCCGCCCGCCCCGTGGTCAGCACCCGCGCGCGGGTGCGGGGGGCCATGCCGAGCACGCGGGCGTCGTCGGCGTTGAGCACCGCGGTGCCCTCGGCCGGCAGCGCCTCCACCAGCTCGCCCTTGGCCTGCGCGATGCCGTCGGGGCTGCCGAACTCGCCGAGGTGCGCGGAGCCCACGTTGAGGACGACGCCGACCTCGGGGCGGGCCACCCGGCACAGCCGGGCGATGTGCCCGGGGCCGCGGGCGCCCATCTCCAGCACGAGGAAGCGGGTGCCGGCGTCGGCGGAGAGCACGGTCAGCGGCAGGCCGATGTCGTTGTTGTAGGACCCCGGCGGGCTGACCGTCGGGCCGGCCGCGGCGAGCACCTGGCCGAGCAGGTCCTTGGTCGACGTCTTCCCCGAGGAGCCGGTGATCGCCAGGGTGCGCACGCCCGCGGCGGTCAGCCGCTGGTGCACGCCGGCCGCCAGCCGGCCCAGCGCCACCACTGGGTCCTCGACGACGACGCACGGCAGCGCCGGGTCCGGACGGGCGGCCAGCGCCGCGACCGCGCCGGCGGCGGCGGCCGCGCCGAGGAAGTCGTGCCCGTCGACCCGCTCCCCCGCGACGGCGACGAACAGGTCCCCCGGGGCGACGGCGCGCGAGTCGAGGGTGACCGTGCCGGTGACCGCGCCGTCCGGCGGGCCCTCGAGCCGTCCCCCGGCGAGCTCGGCCACCTCGGCCAGCGATAGCCGGATCATGCCCGGGCGCCCGACGCGGCGAGCACCTCGCGCAGCTGCGCGCGGTCGTCGAACGGGTGCACGGTGCCGGCGACCTCCTGGCCGGTCTCGTGCCCCTTGCCGGCGACGAGCAGGGTGTCCCCCGCCCGGGCCAGCGCCACCGCGGCGGCCAGCGCGGCGCGGCGGTCGCCGATCTCCCGCACCTCGGCACGGCGGTCGGCCGGCACCTCCCGGGCGCCGGTGAGCATCGCCGCACGGATCACCGCGGGGTCCTCCGAACGCGGGTTGTCGTCGGTGACCACGAGCACGTCGCTGCCCTCGGCGGCCACCTTCCCCATCTCGGGGCGCTTGCCCGGGTCGCGGTCCCCACCGCACCCGAGGACGGTGATCAGCCGGCCGGGAGTGGCCTCGCGCAGGGCGGCGAGGGCGGTCCGCACGGCGTCGGGGGTGTGCGCGTAGTCGACGACGGCGACGAACGGCTGCCCCGCGTCCACCGGCTCCATCCGTCCCGGGACCACGGTGCCGGCCAGGCCCGCGACGGCGTCCTCGACGGCGACGCCGACCGCGTCCAGCAGCGCCACGGCGAGCACGGCGTTGGCCACGTTGAACCGCCCGGGCAGCCCGACGCGCGCCGGCCAGCTGCGGCCGCCGGGCCCGTGCAGGGTGAACGCCGAGCCGCCGCCGGGCGCCGTCCGGACGTCCGAGACGGTCCAGTCGGCCGCCGCCCCCTCGCTGCCGGCGACGGTGACCGGTCGCGGGCGGCCCACCCGCTCGACCAGCCGGCGGCCGTACGGGTCGTCGACGTCGACCACCTCGGCGGCGGCGCGACCGTCGAACAGCAGGGCCTTGGCCTGGAAGTAGTCCTCCATGTCGCGGTGGAAGTCCAGGTGGTCGCGGCCCAGGTTGGTGAAGCCGGCGGCGGCGAAGCGGACACCGCCCACCCGGCCCTGCACGAGGGCGTGGCTGGAGACCTCCATGACCACCGCGTCCACCCCGGCGTCGGCCATCCCGGCCAGCAGCGCGTGCAGGGCCGGCGCCTCGGGCGTGGTGCGGATGCTGGGCAGGGCCGTGACGGTGCCGTCCGCGGCGCGGGTGCGCGCCTGGACCGTGCCGATGAGGCCGGTGGCGCGGCCGGCGGCGGCCAGCCCGGCCTCGACCAGGTAGCTCGTCGTCGTCTTGCCGTTGGTGCCGGTGATGCCGAGGACGGCCAGCTTGCGGCTGGGCTCGCCGTAGACCCGGTCGGCCACGGCGCCGAGCACCTGGCGGGGGGCGTCGACGACGCAGACCGGCAGGCCGGTGGCGAGCGCGTCGGCGCGGCCGGTGGGGTCGGTGAGCAGCGCGACGGCCCCGCGGGCGGCGGCGTCGGCGGCGAAGCGGACGCCGTGCGTGCGCGCGCCGGGCAGCGCGGCGTAGATGAAGCCCGGGCCGACCTCGCCGGAGGCCAGTGTGACCCCGGAGACCGCGACGTCGGCGCCGGGACCCTCCGGCGGGCCGATCAGGTCGGCGAGCTCGGCGAGGGGCAGCGGGCGGTTCCCCGTGGGCCGCGGGGCCGTCCCGGGGTCGGTCGGGGTCACGGGGCTCCAATCTACCGGCGGGCACTCCGCGGACAGCACTTCGCCGCGGGCCCGCGCGCCGCGGCCCCGCTGCCGGGGCGGCGGGGTCCTGCCGCTAGGGGGTGCCGGTGAGCACGAACTCGGGGCGCGCGGTACCGGAGGGCACCACGCCGTCGGCCATGAGCGCCGCCCGCATGACGTCGGCGAACACCGGCGCGGCCACCTGCCCGCCCTCCGCGGAGCTGCTGGGCCGCTCCAGGTCCACCGCGACGACGTACTGCGGGTCGTCGGCGGGGGCGAAGCCCACGAACGTGGTCACGTACCCGCCGCCGGCGTAGCAGTTGCACTCGGGGTTGGCGCGCTGCGCGGTGCCGGTCTTGCCGGCGACGCGGAAGCCCTCGACCTGGGCCAGCGGGGCGGTGCCGCCCTTCCCGACGACCGCCTCGAGCATGTAGGCCATCTGCTCGGCGGTGGACTCGCTGACCACCCGGGTGCGGGCGGGCTCGGGGGTCTCCGCCGGGCGGCCGTCGGCACCGGTCACCGACTGCACGACCCGGGGCTCCACCCGCACGCCGCCGTTGGCGATCGCCTGGTAGATCGAGGCCATCTGCAGCGTCGTCACCGAGACGCCCTGCCCGATGGCCACGTTGGCCGCCCGCACCTCGCTCCACTCGGCGGAGTCCTGCAGGATGCCGCGGCTCTCGCCGGGCAGCTCGATGCCGGTCTTCTCCCCGACGCCGAAGGCCCGCAGGTACTCCTCGAGCTTCTCGTCGCCGACCTCGCGGGCCAGCATGATCGTCCCGACGTTGCTGGACTTGGCGAGGATGCCGGTCACGGTCCAGTCGACCGGCTCGTGGTCGTGCGCGTCGGTGACCACCCGGTCGCCGGCCTGGATGTGCCCGTCGACGGTGAGGACGCGGTCGGGGGTGGCGTGCCCCTCCTCGACGGCAGCCGCGAGGGTCACCGCCTTCATGACCGAGCCGGGCTCGAAGACGTCGCTGACCACGGGGTTGCCCAGCAGGTCGGGGTCGGTCGTGGAGTAGCTGCCGGGGTCGTAGCCCGGGCAGGAGCCCATGGCCGCGACCCTCCCGGTCGCGACCTCCAGGACGACGGCCGACGCGCGGGTGGTGGCGCCGTCGGCGCACGCCTGCGCCAGCCGCTCCTCGGTGACGTACTGCAGGTCCTCGTCGAGGGTGAGGGTGACGTCGCGGCCGTCCACGGCCTCGGTCACCTCGTCGATGCCCGAGGGGATGGGGTGCCCGCCGCTGCCGACCTCCACCGTCCGCTGCCCGGCGGTGCCCGACAGCTCCTCCTCGAAGACCTGCTCGATGCCGGCCAGGCCGGTGCCCTCGCGCCCGACGAAACCGACCACCTGGCCGCCCACGGCGCCGACCGGGTAGAGGCGCACCGGGTCGTCGCGCAGGTACACGCCGGCGAGCTGGAGCGCGGCCACCGCGTCGGCGGTCTCGGGCGCCTGCTGGGTGGCCAGGACGACGTAGCGGCTGTCCTCGGTGAGCTTCCCGGTCAGCTCGGGCACGGGGACGTCGAGCAGCGTGGTGAGCGCCAGCGCGGTGCGCGCCGGGTCGCGGACCACCGTCGGGTCGGCGACCACCTTGGAGGCGTCCACGGTGTAGGCGAGCGGGTTGCCGTCGCGGTCGAGGACCTGCCCGCGGATCGCCGCCAGGGGGATGGTGCGCAGCCGGTCCTGCTCGGCCGCGCTGGCGTAGGCGGCGCCGTCGATGCCCTGCAGCACGACCAGCCGCCCGAGGACGAGCACCAGCAGGCCGACCAGGACGATCAGGCCCCACCGGTTGCGGCGGCTGCGCTGCTCGACCGAGAGGCCGGCCCCGGCGCTGCGGCGGGTGCCGGGGGCACGGCGGGAGACGAACGGGCCGCCGAGGCCGCGGGGCTGGTCCCGGCCGGCGTCGCCGGCTACCTGGTCCTC
>NZ_SSXA01000113.1 GCF_021698975.1 Blastococcus sp. KM273128
GTGGAAGGTATCCAGAAGATCACGCGGTGGCCGCCTTCACGTGCAGGGCCCGCTGGTCACCGGGGCCGTCGCACACCACCTTGGTGGACGCCACTCACCTCGCCGCCGGGCGGGCACCAGCCGCGATAGGACGGTGAGTGCGGCAGCGGCAAACGGGACGCGTCTCTACGGCCGAAGCCAGCTGCGCGACAGGATCACAGTCCCAGACCTGCTCTTCGCTGCGGCCAGTCCACCGCACCCACCGCCAAACCAAACGCTACCGCCGAGCCCTTGCACATAGGAGCTCATCAAGGCGGCACTCGGCGGTTGCGTCGCTACGTCTGACGCCGAGGTCGTCGAGGTACGTGCCGTACGGCGCCGCTTCATCCACTTCCCCGGCGGCCCGACGTTCCAGCCGGATCCGTGGCGTGACTGCGGCAGCGACTGACGCCGCACGCATCCGAGCAGTGCCCTCGAAGTCATGAGCTCCCCGCTTTCCCGCAGGGCGTCCAGCACCTAGATCTGAGGAAGGAGCGACTGGAGCCGAACTGGAGACAGCCTTCCTACGGTCCGGCCGTGATGTCGCTGCACAAACTGACTGCCGGCGACGGCTACACGTACCTGACCCGGCAGGTTGCAGCGCTGGACGCGACCGAGCGCGGCCATGTGGGCCTGGGGGACTACTACTCGCAGCGCGGTGAGTCGCCGGGCGCGTGGGCCGGCGCCGGACTGACCGGACTGGGTGGGGTGGTCGCCGGGCAACCGGTCGAGGAGCAGCAGATGAAGTCCCTGTTCGGACAGGGCCGCCATCCGGATGCGGCGCGGCTGGAACACGAGAGCCTGTCGGCGGGACGCTCTGCGGAGGAATCCCGCGCCGCCGGTGCCCTCGGCGTGGCGTTCCGCACCTTTTCCGTTCCCGCGGAAGGTCTCCAGGCCCGCTGCGCGCAGGAGTACGCCGCGATCAACGCGGCTCGGGGCTCGCCGCCTGGTGCCGCCCTTCCGGAGGAGGAGCGAGCTCGAATTCGCGGAGAGCTGGCGCGGGCCATGTTCACCGAGACTTACGGCCGGCCGCCGTCCGATGCCCGGGAACTGTCCGGGTTCATCGCCCAGGCGTCCCGCCCGGTCACAACCGCGGTGGCCGGCTTCGACCTGACCTTCTCGCCAGTGAAGTCGGTATCGGCCCTGTGGGCTCTGGCGCCGCGGGCGGTGGCGGAGCAGATAGAGGCCGCGCATGCCGCCGCCGTCGCTGACACGCTGGCTTGGCTGGAGCGGCACGCCTGCTTCACGCGGCTCGGCCACGACGGAGTTCGCCAGGTGGAGACAACGGGGCTGGTCGCCGCGGCCTTCACCCACCGCGACTCACGGGCCGGTGATCCCGATCTACACACCCACGTGGCCGTGAGCAACAAGGTGCAGACGACCGACGGTCAGTGGCGGGCGCTGGACGGCCGAGTCCTGTACAAGGCCAACGTCGCGGCGTCGGAGCGGTACAACACCGTCCTGGAGGCAGCACTGGTGGACCGCCTCGGGGTCCGCTTCGCCGACCGCTCCGGCGGTGACTCCGGCAAACGGACGGTGCGGGAGATCCTCGGCATCGACTCCCGGCTGCTGTCTGTTTGGTCGTCGCGGCGGCGAGCCATCGACGTCCGCCGGGGTCATCTGGCCGCCGCCTTTCAGCGTGAACACGGCCGGACGCCGACGGCGTCGGAGGCGATCGCCCTGGCCCAGCAGGCCACCCTGGAGACGCGGGAGGCCAAGCACGAACCGCGTTCCCTCGCCGAGCAACGGGTTGCCTGGCGGCAGGAGGCCCTCGGCGTGCTCGGGGGGCCGGCCCCGCTGAACCGCATGCTCGCCGATGTCCTCCGCCCCAGAAGGAATCCAGCACCGGACGTCACAGAGACATGGGTTTTGACGGCCGCCGGCCGGGTGCTGGCCACGGTTGCCGCACAGCGGGCAACCTGGCAGTTCTGGCACGTCCGCGCCGAGGCCGAACGGGTAGTGCGCGCTGCAGCGCTCGTGCCCGGCGACGTGGACGCCGCGGTGCACCGGGTCACCCAGGCCGCCCTATCCCCCGCCCTATCCATCCCGTTGGGCGGAGCTGATCCGGCAGTGGAGCCGCCGGAGCTGCGCCGGTCCGACGGGACCAGCGTGTACAGCGTCGCCGGTGCCCAGCTCTACACGTGCCAGGCGGTACTGGACGCCGAGGCCCGGCTGCTCACCGCCGCCGGCCGAACTGACGGACGCCGAGTGGACCCCACGGTGGTGGAGCTGGCCTTGCTGGAGACGACGGCCAACGGCGCGCAGCTGAATCCCGGTCAGGCCCAGCTGGTCCGGGAACTAGCCGGCAGCGGCGCCCGGGTGCAGCTGGCTATCGCCCCGGCGGGCACCGGCAAGACCACTTCGCTGGCCGTCCTCTCCCGGGCCTGGAGAACCAACGGCGGCCGTGTACTGGGTCTGGCGCCGTCAGCGGTGGCCGCTACCGGGCTGCGGGAAGCCGTCGCCGCCTACAGCGACACCGTGGCGAAACTCGTTTGGGCCCTCGACGCCGACCGGCGGCCTGACTGGGTTGCCGACGTCGGGCCGGGCACCCTGGTCATCGTCGACGAGGCCGGCATGGCCGGCACGCTGGAGCTCGCCCGCGTCGTCGAGTTCGTGCTGGGCAGGGGCGGGTCGGTGCGGCTAGTCGGCGACGACCGGCAGCTGGCCTCGGTGGCCGCCGGCGGTGTCCTGCGGGAGATCGCCGCGACGCACGGCGCGGTGACACTGACGGAGTTGGTGCGGTTCGCTGATCCGGCGGAGGCCGCGGCGACCGTCGCCATCCGGGATGGGGACACGATCGGGCTCGGCTTCTATCTCGACTCCGGCCGAGTGCACGTCGGCGATCCGACAACCTGCGCCGAGCAGGCATACCTGGCGTGGGCCGCCGATCGCGAACGAGGGGTCGACGCCCTGCTGCTTGCCGCGACCCGCAACGCCGTCCTCATGCTCAACCAGCGGGCCCGAGCCGACCGCCTCACCCGGCTGCGAGAACCCGTGGGGCTGGAGGCGATCCTCGCGGACGGCACCCGGGCCAGCGCCGGAGACATGATCATCACCCGCGCGAACGACCGGGCTTTGCCGATCACTGCAGGCGACTGGGTGAAGAACGGTGACCGCTGGACGGTCTCGGTCGTCCACGCCGACGGCAGCCTGGCCGCCATCCAAGCCGATACTGGTCGACGGGTCACCCTGCCGGCGGCTTACGTGAGCGAGCACGTGCAGCTCGGCTACGCCACCACCGTGCACGGCGCCCAGGGGGTCACCGCCGATGCCTCTCACACCGTGCTCGACGGCACCGAGTCCCGACAGCTGCTCTACGTGGCGCTGTCCCGCGGCAGCGGCGCCAACCACCTGTACCTAGCCACGGTCGGCGACGGCGATCCACACAGCATCGTCACCCCGGCCGCCGTTTCTCCGCCCACCGCCACCGATTTGTTGGCCAGCATCCTGGCCCGGGACGGCGCGCAGCTCTCGGCCACCGGCGCACATAGGACGTCGGTCGACCCCGCGGGGCAGCTGAACTGCGCCGCGAACTGGTACGTCGACGCGCTGCGCTTTGCCGCTATCTACCGCCTCGGTGCTGAGACTGCAGAAGAACTGGAGGACGCTGCCGAACGCTTGTGGGCAGGGCTGACCGGTGCTGCGGCGTGGCCGGCGCTCCGCGGTCACCTGGCATTGCTCGCCCTCACCGGCGGGACCCCCCTCGCCGTTCTGAGAAGCGCGGTCGAGGCCCGCGAGCTGCAGACGGCGGGCGACCCCGCAGCCGTCATCGACTGGCGGCTGCACGTTCCCGGTCCGGTCGGCCCGCTCCCCTGGCTGGCCGGCATACCGGCCGCACTGACCGCCGATCCGCACTGGGGTCCCTACCTCATCGCCCGCGCGGATCACCTCGCCGCCTGCGCGGCGCGGGTAGCCGCCGCAACAGCTGTGATGACAGCGGCCACCGCACCCGCCTGGGCGCGGCACCTGCTAGGCCCGGACCATGCTTCGCTCCGGGCCGAGCTCGCCATCTGGCGGGCCGCTCTCGCCGTTCCCGACAATGACCGGCGCCACACCGGGCCATCCCGGGAACCAGCCACGGAACGCCGCCATCAGGCACGACTGGATCAGGCGGTAACCGCCGCCTGCCCCGCCCGCGACAGCTCGGTGTGGGTCGCACTGGCCGACGGCATCGATCCGCGCATCCGCCGAGACGAACACTGGCCGGTCCTCGCCGACCGGCTGGCCGCCGCTGCCCGCGCCGGTCTGGATGCCGCCGGCATGTTCGCCGCCGTGGCTGCGCAGCGGCCGCTGCCCGATGACATGCCTGCCGCGGCGCTGTGGTGGCGGCTGGCACCCCATTTCGCTCCGGCGACGGTTGCCGGTGCCCCGGGCACGGCCGCGCCACGCCCGGACTGGTGCGCCACCCTCTCGGCCCTGCTGCCCCACGAGGAGGCGCGGGCTGTCCTGGCCGACCCCGCGTGGCCGGCCCTGGTCGCCGGGGTCGCCAACGGCATTGGGGCAGGCTGGTCCCCCGCCGACCTGCTCAGCGCCGCAGTCGCCGGCCTCCGGCCCGCAGTGACCGGCGACCGCACTGGCCTGGTGGAGGCACTGGTATTCCGGGTCGCCGCCCTCACCGACCCCGCCCCGGCCCACGTCGACGACCCTGAACCGCTGCCGGCCGATCTGCAGCCGCCTGACGACGCGTACCTCCTGCCCGCCGTGGACGTCCTTGCGTCCGCTGACTTCTTGGCGACGGACGTGCCGCCCGTAGAGGAGGAGGCGCCGTTCGACCCCGACTACGACACCCCTCCCCCGGCGTCCTCGGCCCGGTGGTTCACACCGGACCCGTTTGCGGTCAACAACGTGAGTGACCCAGCCGACGACGCCGACTACTTGCTCGAGCAGCACTTCTGGGCCACCGCCGTCGTTGGCCGAACCCGGCTCATCGAGCTCAACGCCCAAGCCGCCGCCTTCTTCACCGCCCGCTACCCCGACTCCTGGGCACGCGGTTACGTGCAGAACCGGCTGGGCGCCGACCTCATCGGCGATCCGCGGTTCAGCCCCGGTTACGCACCAGGCGGCTGGACCGCGCTCGTCGGGCACCTGCGCGGTCTCGGCGCCACCGAGGACGAACTGCTCGGCGCTGGGCTGGCTCAGCGCGCGCGCACCGGGGCGCTGATCGACCGTTTCCGCGACCGCCTTGTGTTCCCCATCCACGCCCTCGACGGCGCGATCGTCGGGTTCGTCGCCCGGCGCAACCCCAGCGCAGCAGATGACGGGCACGCCGGGCCCAAATACCTCAACACTCCGGGTACCGATCTGTACCGGAAGGGCGAGCACCTGTTCGGGCTCTACGAGACGCAATCCACGCTGGCGTCGGGAGCGACCCCAGCTCTCGTCGAAGGCCCGCTGGACGCCATCGCCATCACGTTGGCCGGTGCCGGGCGGACCGTTGGCGTCGCCACCCTCGGCACCGCCCTCACCGACCGGCAAGCGGACCTTCTAGGAGCGTGTATCAGTCGTGGCGGTCCAGGCGTACTGGTGGCCACCGACAACGATCCAGCCGGGCAGCAGGCCGCCGAACGGGTCTTCTGGCAACTCACGACCCGTGGCGATGACCCGCGCTGGCTAACCCTCCCCGACGGGCTGGATCCCGCCGATCTCTTCCACCGCGAGGGGCCAACCGCGCTTCGGACGGTCATCGACGCCGCAAGCAGCCTCGCTGACATCCTTCTGGACGCCCGCATCACCGCTGCGCTTTCGGACAGAAGCACTGCAGTGTTTCGCACGGCGATGCGCGACGTGGGCGCCATCATCGTGGCCCTACCGCCCAGCCGGTGGCTGGCACACATTGACCGGGTCACGGAGGTCCTGGGTTTGCCGCCCGGCACTGTCCACAGCGCCGTGCTCGAGACCCAACCGATCACTTCGTCCCCTAACAAGCTCACGGCCGGGCCGCGACAGGCATTCCGGACAACGCCCTCAGATTCGGATCGTCACAAGACGGGTCAAACGGGATGGCCGTCGTCTGGCACTCCCATTGACCTGCGCTAGCCCGTATCTGACGCGAATCCCGCCAGCCGTCGCTGAGAGCCCGTGTTAGATACTGTTCGCAGCCGACGTTGCAGTCTGCTGACGGCGCCTATGACAGGGCCAACTACACCGGTCCAAAGAAGAGTGCTTCGTACGGATGCGATCGGTACGAAGCACTCACAGCGGGATGCGCCGCCAGGATTTGGCCGGGTCTCGACCTACCAACCGAAGACCAGAATTCCTCGGAACGGCAGCCCGAGGCGGCCAGAGGCATAGATGGAGTCCAGCGCGTCACGCGTGTATGCAAAGTCGTTTTGCGCGGTGTTTCGGGTGCCGTATTGGTATCGCGAGCGGACGCCGAGAGCGAGGTAGTCGGCATCAGTAATGAGGGAAGCTCGAACGAGGTCTCGGTAGATGGCGTTACCCTGCACCGCCCGAGCGGACTCGATTTCTAGGACGACTCGCTCTTCCGGGTGCCAACCGTCGATCTCCTGCTTGACCCGCACGACGCCGTTGTCTCCAAACAGTACCGGCCGGTGGATCTTATCGGCTGCACGTTTACTGCCTTCTACGAGCCATCCGTTAGCGATGAGTGGACCTCGCAGGAGGGCGACGACGTCGTCACTGACCAACAACCGGTGAGACGCAGAGTCAATCGCTCCCTGACATGTCGAGACAACTTCCAGGAACGGCTGAACCCAGGTAGCGGGTGTCACTTGTCTGGGGAAAAAGGCCCACGCGGGATATGCCATGTCAGCCACCGCGCCTGATACCGCCCGCCCGCGTGCGCCTAGATCCAGTCATCGAGTCAAGGAGCCGATGGCACGGATGAGGTCGTTGGTGGGCACTGCGCTCGGGGGAAGGGTGGTGAGCAGCAACTCGTCTGCCCCGTCACGGCTGCTTCGGGCCGCGGCGGTGTAGGTGAGTCGAACGATTCGTTTGGAGATGCGCCATTGCTTGATGCCCTCGGCCCGTGCGCCATCTGACGGGTTCATACGGTCGCGACCGTAGAGCAGAAACGACGCGAGCAGCTCCGGGTGGTAGTCGTACGACAATATCCAGCGGTAACGCATCTTGCTGGTCAGATAGCGGGCCAACTGCTCGTGGGCTAAGGCGTTCGGCCATCCCGCGGGAGCGGGGACGGTACGCGGAGAGTGCGTCCCTTCATCAAACGAGGTGTTGTACAACTTCGCCGACTTGCGTAGGTATGGCGGGTCGAGATAGGCGACCACGTGGTTGGGGACGAGCGTCTTGTAGACCGAGGCCGTGTTCTCGAGGGTGTCGCGCCAATCCATGCACCAGACATCAATGAGGCGGCCAGTGTCGTAGAGATGGCCGACATAGGAGATGCGATCGGCAAGCGCATCGGGATTGAACCGGCAGCCAATACTGTAGTCCGAGGTCTGGGAGCGGCCACCGATCGGTCCGGCGCGACCGTGCAAGATTCCGGAAAACGTCGTCCGATTGAGGTATAGGCACTTGACAGCCGACTCGAAACGGGATGTCGACGGACGCGTTCCTGCGGGCGGAGACCAAGCGCGCCAGTAGTCCCAACGTTGCACTGCCTCCGCCGTGCCAGGGGCAATGTATTGCTCGTGCTCGGCGCGCATGCGTGCGATGAGCTCGTCGGTTTCCGACGCAGCGACTTGCCAGAACGCGGCGACGAGCGGGTCGGCGTCGGCGAGCAGAACCCGCCGGACTGTGCCGTCGCCTACAAGGCGGAGGGAAGTGGAGGCGCCGCCCGCGAAGGGTTCGACGAGCAGGTCGATGTCGCGGAGCGAGCGATGCCGTGAGGCGGCATGCAGCAGCTCTCCGATGACTGGCGCCAACCCGGTCTTAGCGCCCGGATAGCGCAGCGGCGTCTGGTACCGGGCCTTGGCGACGCTGTTCGTGATGGCGGCAGGGTCGGTGTGGATGCCGCGGGCGAGCCCTGTGGTGTACCGGGTGGCGAGACTGTCGCTCGCAAGAACAGCTGTGAGAGGTGTGTCTTCTGCGGGCGCGAACAAGCGTCCGTCTGACGTCGCTGCGGTCGCGATCCGATCGTCCGCGTCTGGGGTTCTAGCCGCCATCTGAGCTCCGGTCGCCACGATCATGCCGATCGGCCGGGCGATGGTGGGGGCTGGTCCAGACCCAACTTTCGCTTGGCGACAAGCCGCAGCACGTCGGTGCCGACTCCGATAGGGAATGCCGCCTTTCCGTGCGCTGCCGCGACAGGGATGATCCCGTCCCGGTACATCGAGGAGCCGGTCCGGTCTATGACGTCCAGGATGGCGCCGAGCGTCGGATAGCCGTCAGGACCTGGCTGTCCGCCGCCAGCGGCGTAGGCCGGCCCTGCGGCAGGCATGACCGTGGGGACGACGACGCGCCCGTCTAGCCCGGGGCTTTCACGGGAGAGCGGCGTGACCGGGTGTTGATCAACTGAAAAGTGCTCCTGACCAGCAAGGATGGGTCTTGTCGAGGGACCTATCC
>NZ_SSXA01000114.1 GCF_021698975.1 Blastococcus sp. KM273128
CCACCAGCCGAGCACGAAGCGGCTCATTACGCTGCGATCACCGCGTCCCAACCGGAGCCGCGGCCCGTGTGAGAGCGGCACCGAACCCGTGACGGTTCATTCACCTCGCGGCTTCGACCGTCCGGCGTGATCCATTCATGACCCACGCAGCGGAAGACAAGGGTCAAAACGGGTCATATCGAGCCTCCCGGAGGGTCCTCCAGACCTTCTCCAGTTGCGCTAACAGGCACTCTGAGCGGCGGTTTTGCGTGGAGCGGGTGACCGGGATCGAACCGGCATGGCCAGCTTGGAAGGATGGATCGGTCACCTTGACTCCACTGGCCAGCCGCCTATCCGCTCCCGGGAAGTCCGCTCTTGACGCACGTGACCTGTCGCGCCTACAGCTGCTACTCAGGGAGTTCCAGATCGTCGGTGGGTGACCCGTGGCCGCGCTAGGCATGCGATGGCGCGGGCAATCTGGGCGTCGCGGATGTCGGCAGCTTGCTGGTACAGGAACGCGGCGAGGAGGGAGGAGCGTACGAGGGGCGGGGTGAACCGGTCGCCAGCGGTTGCTTGCCGATCCGTCACAACGAGTGCCTCGACCTGACATGCAAGACGTGTGTCGGCTCGTGGTCTTGGTCGCTCTAGGCGGCCGAGAAGTGCGCCTACACGAGATGGCGCGGACTTCCCCGAAGTGGGCGGGTGTCGATTAAGGGCGCGAACGGACGCACTCGAGGCCGTTGCGCCTTCGTTGGCATCGGCGCCACTGCTGGGATTGCGAACCCCGTCGAACACCCGGCCGTCCGGACTGTCCAAGCCGCGAACCTGCGCCGATCAGCGGCGCGAGCGCCTGCGCGCTGTCCGACGGCGCGACGTCCGCCGACGCGTACGGGGCCCGGCGCGCTCATGGACCGGTGGGAGCTAGCCCTCGGACTCTGCCCTTGCAGTGAGTTGAAGCCGTCCGCCCTCCAGAGCGGGTTCGCCAGGCGCACTGCTGTCGGTGCCTTCTCGTACGTTGTCGGCGTGTACTTGGAGAGCAGGCGATTCGCCCACGATGGTCAGGAGATCAAGCCCGGCGTTCGTATACATCACCCGTCACGACTAGAGCAGGAGCGCCTCCTGAGGATCGTCACTGTGGTCGACCAGGTGAATCCCGACCGCTGGCACGCCGAGGTGACATTACGGGGCGAAGTTCTGATCAGCACCGAGCAGTTCGATAACGACAGCCGGGCGGCACGGGCGGCCGAGGAAGCCTTCATGAAGCGTCTGCGCGAAATCTTCAGCGGCTAGCCTCGTGCTCGGCGAGCTTCCCAGATCTGCTCCGGCTCCTCGATCGCATGCCGCTAGCTCCCCATCACCACTCGCGAGAATTGAACTCGCCGCGCTCATCAGCAACCGGTGGAGCGAAGCGAAAACTCCGGTAGTTCTTCTGCGGAACCAGCCGGCGTCCGGACTGCGCCTTCTTCACGAGCTCGACGATCTGCGCGACGTCCTCTTCCCGCATGCCCAGCGATCGGCAGCGTGCCGCAATATCGCCCACAGGGACCCCAAGCCAGCGGCGCCGGACGTTCATGAGGTCAGCCTTGAGCATGGCCACTTCGTTCCACTTGAGGTGGTTGTTATACCCGGCGGCCATCTGCGCAAGGTGCGAGAGGATCTCGGGGATGCCGTTTGGCAGGTCCTCACTCACATCTCCTACGGTAGGGGTCGGCCGCGCTCTTCACAGAGTCAACGCGCAGCTGTCGCGCCCGGTGGGCCTTGTCGCGAACATCCGATGTGGTAACCCCGTGCCAGACCCGCATGCGGGAGGGCGCTGACGGCCCGCTCATGACCGTCTCCTGATACGCCCGAGCTCCGAGGCCAGCCGTGCGAGGTCCGTTCTGTGCACGGAAGACGCAGGAGGTCTCGTCCGACGCGGCGGCTACCGTGAGACCGTGCCCGTCGAGTACTCAGAGCTAGAGCTGGTCTGGCCAGCCGCTCTGTTCACCGCCGAGGCGACAGAGCTGCTTGATTCGGGCTTGGACGACGAGGAAACCATGGGCTGGCTCCTCGCCGAGGCCTTCCACGGCGACCGCGGATACCAACTGTTCGCCGAGCTCCGCCGCGCCAAGCTCTGGGTTGCCTTGGGATCGGCAGTAGAGAACATCAACGCCGCCCAGCAGGGCAATCTCGACGTCGCCAGGGCCCGCCATGCCGTCAATCCAGCTACGGACCTCGTCAAGACACTCATTCGCGACGCCACCGCCCTGCCCCGCTATCGGCCGAGGCGCTACTACTCGCAGCGCCAGCGCGCGCGACAGGCAGACCCAATGATGACGCGGCCGGAGCTGCGGTCGGCGTTCGTCCGGACGGTGATCCAACTCGAGATTGCTGGCTACTTCGAGGGCGCCTTCGGAAGTCGGTGCCCCGATGCTCGCGGCGACAATCCGGCAGAGGAGGGCCAGCGCATTCTGTCCGGAGCGATCGGGACGGATGCGCCGCTCTGGCCCCTGACTCACCTGGGCGAACTGACCGGCATCGAGCAGACCTGGGACGAGGATCTGTTCTTCGATGTCGTCGAGGCGCTGCACGACCTGATCGCCCGGCCACGCCGCCGCGTCTGGCACGAGTATCACCGGGAGCACGACTACACCGACTTTGCGCGCCGACCGGGACAGGCGGTGTATCGGTGGCGAGTCAACGAGCTGCTCGCGCGTGCCGCTGTACCGCTGCGGCTGGCCAACTCCGGCCCCGACACCGGGCTGCTGGTGCAGCCCACCGGAGACCCTCGTGATCAACTGACCGAGCGCGCGCTAACCACGTCAGACCCCGCCGAGCGCGACGAGGTGGCGCATTCCGTCGCGCTGTTCCGCCGACGCGACGCGACTAGGGAGGACAAGCGGAGCGCAGTCGTCGCCATTGCCCGGGTGCTCGAGCATCAGCGGACACTGCTGAAGAACACGCTGCTTTCGAAAGACGAGCGAGCCCTGTTCGCCATCGCCAACGGGTTCGACCTCCGCCACCGCAACGCGGACCAGCGCAGCGACTACGACGAGGCGTTTCTGGACTGGGTCTTCTGGTGGTACCTCGGCACGGTCGAGCTGACCACCAGCCTGGTCGCCCGCCCCGCCCCGCCAACACGACAGCGCGGATGAGCAAGTCGCTCCGACTTCCGTGCTTGAGGGACGGCCTGACTCGCTGTGACACAGGGGGAGTCTGCGCTGAGCAGCGGCTCTAACTCCCCGTCCAGCACCGTCGACTACGTGGTGGGCCCCGGAGGCTCACCCGTGGTTCAGAGTGACAGTGAAGCTGAAGCTGACGAAATCGGCCGAAGCCAGACCAGGTAGGTGGTTGCAATGAAGCCGGTCCCTCCACCAGATTGGGCGGCCCTGTATCAGAAGCATCGGGATCCGATGTACAGGGTCGCCGCAACCGTCCTCAGAGAAGTAGGACTCGCGGACCAGGCGGAGGACGTCGTACAGGAAGCCATGGTGTCGCTGATGGCATCCCCTCCGCAGGACGTGCAGAACTGGGAGGCCGTCATGGTGTCCGCCGCGAAGCGGCGGGCCCTCGACCGAGTCCGTTCCGCGGCCGTTCGACATGCCGGCCCTGGGTTGGGGCCGGATCACGACACCGACGACGGAAGTGACATCTCGCAGGACGTTGCCGACGCTGTTGATCGTCAACGACTCGCGGCCCGCGCCTGGGACAACCTTGCCCTGCTCGACGAACGCCATCGCAAGGTCGCCTGGGACTACATCGCGCTCGGGCGACCTCGAGCCGAGATCGCGGCCGAGCTAGACGTGTCTCCGGCGCGAGTGAGTCAGATGGCAACACGGGCGCTGGAGATGTTGCTGGACGCGATGAGGCAGGAGGAGGTGAAGTAGATGACTGAGAAGGAGCGAGACGAAATCCTTGCAGAATTGCTGCGCGACCCGGCCGGCCGGCAATCGTTGATCGAACAGCTCAACCTTGATGAAACTGAGCGGGTGGACATCGAGTCCATGGCCGATATTGCGGACATGCTCTGGGAAGCGGCTCACGGCGCGCCCCCTCTGACTGACGATCCAGTTGCCGCTATGTTGGGGCTCGTCCCGGACCCCCAGTTCGTACTCGACCCGCGCGAGCTCGCTCGGGCAAGGAAGAACGCCGGCCTAAAGCCGTCTGACTTGGCGGCACGCCTCGCGACCAGAGGGTGGAACGTGCAGGGCCGCGACGTATTCCGGTGGGAAACGCAGTCTGCGGCTGATGTGGCGCCCGCCCTAATTAGGGCTATTGCTGAAGAAATTGGCACGGCCCCGGAAAAGCTGGCGAAGACTCTCGAGAAAACGGGGCTCCCCGCTGCGGTTGACGAGGTGCGTCGTTCCCCCAAGTTCCGTGCGCTCGTAGATCGATGGGCGAATCTGCAGGCGATCTCCCCCACACTCGCCGCCACGGCCCTTGAATCGCGCATGCTGGCAACGGTTCATCGGGGGGAGCGGCCCGATGCGGAGCAACTGCTCGGATCGCTTAGCGCGTTGGTTGATGCCCTTGAGACAGAGTCGCGCGATGAACGCTGAGACGTGCGCCGACCGCGCACTTGAACAGCTTGATCCTCCCATCCGGTCGCACTTTGCGTCGAATCCCCTGGAGGTCCTTCGGGAGGAGTTGCAACTGACTGTCCGAGCGGTGGAGACGCTCGCCCAGCAGCGTGACGACGGAGGCGCCTGTGACGGCCTATCGTTCTTGCAGGATGGTGTCATCCTCTATGCCCCGACTCCATACAGCCGGCGCGAGAACTTCACCCTGGCGCACGAACTGGGGCATTGGCTAATCGAGCAGTCGGGCGTCCTTTACGACTGGATTGCCGACCAGTCCAACCCTCAGCGTCTACTGGAGACGGTCTGTGACCGTGTCGCTCAACGGCTGCTGCTCCCCGACGGCGTGCTTAAGGAGGTTGTCGGCGAAGGGCCTATTCGCGCCCGCCACGTTCTTGAGCTGTACGACGCTAGTGAAGCCAGTGCCCCGGCATGCGCGATAGCGCTGGCCAGCCGGCTACCAACTATGGGCGCGGTAGCGATCATCGACGGTTCGAGCAATACAGTGACCCATTCGAGCGTCAAACCTGACGCCGAGCTTGGGTGGCCGACGGCGTACCCCTGGCCGGGAGATGTACTTCCCATTGGGCACCCGCTGCGGAGTCTGGCACAGGTCCACAGTCGAACGATGAAGACGTTCTGGTCCACGCCTTGGGGGGACCGCGCAGAGTACTACGTCGACGCCGTAATTGCCGGGAGGGCACGTCGCGCTGTTGCCATACTCTCCGACGTCGACTTGTGGGGAGCTGAATCGCTGCACCTTGAACAGGCACGCGAATTCGACAAGCGACCAGCCGCCGAAATCCACTGCTGCGGCCAGGACCGGGTCGTTCGTGGATACCCCTGTCCAGAGTGTGGGCATCCCTTCTGTCCCGCTTGCGGTCTCTGTAGGTGCCAGAAGCTGGCCCTGAGGGAGCAACTCTGCAGTGGCGGGTGCTTCATGCGCTTCCAGTCGCACCTTCTCGTCGACGGGCTCTGCCCCGAATGCCGCAGTTAGGCCGGCCCTAACTCTTCGCCTGCCTGTCTCGACTACTGAGTGAGCACGAAATCGCCCCGGGATCACGGGCGCGCTCAGAAAGGAGGTGATGGGACATGGCTAAGAACACGGGCCGTGGGCACCGCGTGGGGGCTGTCAAGGGTCGAAGCGAGTTCAAGGTCGGCAAGACCTGGTTTAAGAGGGACGCCTCGACTGGGCGGATCCTGAACGGCAGTCCGAAGCAGCACAAGGGCGTGCGCAACGAGAAGTAGGTGTAGCGCTGGCGGCGTCTCTCGGCGCCGCCAGCGCGGCATCGTCTCCAAGTCGTCTGTTACCTGGATCGGGCAGGACATCGACATGGGCGAGGCCGCGCAAGTCGACGCCTTCGGCCGCGCCGACCCACGGACAACGCTACGCCAGGACCGCAGCCGACATACTCGACCGCTCCCATAACTACCTGCTGGCAACCGCACTGACCGGAGATCGATAAGTCGTGGCTCGCTCCTACACACAGGCCACAATCAAGGAACTCTTTGGCGAAGCGTCGGCATGCGCCTACCCCGATTGTGGCGAGCCGCTGATCTTCCGTGACCGCGGCACGGCCACTGCGGTCGCCGAGATCGCTCACATCCGCTCCGAGACCCCCGGCGGTCCGCGCTACGATCCGAGCTACGGCGGCAACATCAACGGCCCCGACAATCTCCTCCTGCTCTGCGGCAAGCACCACCGCCCGGTGGACCGCCACGAACAGGCCTACTCGATCGAAGAGTTAGAGGCCTGGAAGCAGGCTCAGCGAGCTTCCGCGGGCTCAGGAACGCCGGTTTCAGACGCCGATATTCGCTCCTACCGGGGCCTGACAGCGGAAGAGCGCCAGAGCCTAATGGACATTGCTCGGCGAGCCCAGCGCCTCACGGCGTCTTGTCGGGCCGCCCAGGAGGGCATCGACGCCGTGCGAGCGGCGGCCGAACAGACTCGCTACCAGCGGGCCGTGAGCTTCGGGCCGATGTTCGAGAGGGACGAAGAGGGCAACGAAACTAGGGTCGGCTACGACCGCCTGCAGCTGTCACGCGTCGAACAAGACGAGTGGAACGCCAAATCCCGAGCGGTGTGGGAAGCCCACCAGCCTCCGGCGTTGCAGGCACTCGGCGCCCTTCAAGAAGAAGTTGCCGTGCTGCGCATGTTCGCCGGCTCTCTCGCCGGCGTAGGTGAAGCGGTCGGCAGCGCCGCCGCCGGCGTACTTGGCGCAGTTGGGGATGGGGAAGCTCTGAGCGCCGCCGCGGTAGACCTCAGCGCTGCGGTGTCGCGGCTGTGGCAAGTCGCCAACGGCGAGGTTGACCCGCCGTGAAGAAGCGAGGTCTCGGTTGTTGCACCCCGCAGTGCCGCCCAGAGTTCGCTGAGGGAGCAGCCTGGCCGAGCCGCGAGTCGCCTTCGGAAGGCCCTGGAGACGCCTGCGCCCGGCTTCACGCGCCATGCCGGCTCTGCGCCTAGGGCTGTGCGTGGTGGCTGGTCCGATTCGAAGGTGTTCGTGAGGGGATGAGCATGGACGTAAGAGCGATCTTTGAGCTGCCTGTCCACATCTGGATGAAGTGCGACGCGCTAGGTACGACATACCCCACCGGCTACGGCGACCTTCGGTTCAACGTCGTGATGCCCCAAGCCCGGCCACCCGTTGGCGATCCCCCTGACCTGCCGGCCATGCCGCCACAGGAATCGGCGGGCGGGCAGGTCGTATGGGCGCAGGAGTACGGCGCGTTCATTCCCGAGTCCCTTCGGCCGGCCATCGCCCTTCAACGCGTAGTCCTGACCGAGGTCGAGGGCCCCAGCTATGACGACCACAGGTCATGGTTCACCCCAGAGCATCAGCTCGCCGAGTACATCAACCGATGGTTCGACGACGTGCGCACATGGGCTGAGGTTCTCACCGGGCAGGACCTCGATCCCAATCACCGCGTCTACGACGCAGAGTCGGTCGGCACCGGGCTCACCTTCATCGAGCCGCCCCACGATGGCGCTCTGGGCCTCCAGATAACGACGCCTAGGGTCCTTCCACTGCGTGCACAGGAATGGGCCGCCATCCTCGGCTTCGTCCGGGACGGCGAGGAGCCGCCCCTCGAAGAGGTGCTGAGCCGTGACGCACGCGCTGCACAGAGACGCAACGCCAACCGGCGCGCGATCATCGAGGCCGCTACCGCGCTCGAGATCGTCCTGGGCCGACACATCCGTGGCCTGGCTGACCAGCTGCCAGATACCCAGCGAGGACGCATCAACGAGCGGACAGCTCTCGGCACTTACATCGCGATCGCCGAGCACTCCCGCCTTCAGCTCGCTGTTCCGGTCGACCGGCTGCGCTGGCTCAAGCAACTGCGCAACGACGCCGCTCACCGCGGCGCGGCACCAAGCCCTTGGGAAGCTGCCGATGCCGTGCAGGTGATGATCGACTTCCTCGGCGTTCACGGACAAATCCGCCGGACGCGCGAAAGCGAGCCTGACGGTGGGGAGTTCACATTGATTAACCGGGAGGGCGCCGACATGGATGACGACTGCCCGTCAAGAAGACCGGAGCGTTGATACGGCGTACAGCGCCGAGATCAGCACCGGAGTATGCCTTCCTGAGGCCGCCCTCAGGGTCCTCTGAGCTCCTCATGCCCTCGGTCTGGACGGGGCCATGAAGTGGTTGCAGTTGTGGTTGCAGTTGACCTCGTCCGCCGAAGCACTCTGACGGTCGCCACAGTACGAACGAGCACGTCAACCGGCTTACGGAACACCTGCGAACCTCTGCGAACGCGATCATGACGGCCTGGCAGTGTGGGGGTCAGGGGTTCGAGTCCCCTCAGCTCCACCCGATCGACCGAGGCCGCTTCCCCGCCGGGGAGCGGCCTCGGTCGTCTCTGTCGACGACGCCTGAAAACTGACCCCCTCGCGACGCTCGAAATCTGACCCCCTCCCGAGACCCTGGCTCGAGCCGAGCCGGGGAGGGACGAGGTGTTG
>NZ_SSXA01000115.1 GCF_021698975.1 Blastococcus sp. KM273128
GTGGAAGGTATCCAGAAGATCACGCGGTGGCCGCCTTCACGTGCAGGGCCCGCTGGTCACCGGGGCCGTCGCACACCACCTTGGTGGACGCCACTCACCGAACCCGGCGTCACCCCACCCCCTCCGACCTGACACACCTCATGCATCACGGCCCAGACCGCCCCATATCGATGCTCCGCAGGGTCCGGACCGTGGCATAGGTGCACGCGACTCTCAGGTCGTGATGACGCTGCACAAGCTCACCGCGGGGGACGGATACACGTATCTGACCCGCCAGGTTGCTGCGCACGACGCCACGACCCGCGGGTACGACAACCTGGGCGACTACTACAGCGAGAAGGGCGAGGCTCCGGGCGTCTGGATGGGACGCGGGCTTGCCGCCGTGCCCGATTTTCCGGTTGGTGATCGGGTCACCGAGGCGCAGATGGTCGCGCTGTTCGGGGAGGGGCGGCACCCGAACGCCGACCAGATCGAGCGCGCTGCGCAGCTGGCTGGCAAAGACCCGCAGGAGGTCGACCAGGCCAGCCGCCTGGGCGCGCCCTACCGCATTCACGAGCAGGCGAATATTTTTCACCGCCGCTCGGCAGGGGCGTTCCGCGACCACAACACCGCACTCGGCCTGCCCGCCGACACCCCCGTGCCGGCCGAGGAACGAGCCCGCATCCGCACCGAACTGGCCTCGGCCATGTTCGTCGAGACCTACGGCCGTTCGCCGGCCGACGCCCGCGAGCTGTCCGGCCATCTGGCCCGCATCTCCCGGCAGGCCACCACCGCGGTCGCCGGGTACGACCTGACGTTCAGCCCGGTCAAGAGCGTCTCCACGCTGTGGGCGATCGCTCCGCCAAAGGTCGCAGCCGTCATCGAGCAGGCGCACGCCGACGCCGTGGCAGACACCCTGACCTGGTTGGAAGACCACGCCGCCTACACCCGCACAGGCCGCAACGGAGTGGCGCAGGTGGAGGTACGCGGACTGACCGCGGCGGCGTTTACCCACCGCGACTCGCGCGCCGGCGACCCGGATCTGCACACCCACGTGGCCGTCAGCAACAAGGTGCAGACCCGCGACGGGCGGTGGCTCGCGTTGGACGGTCGACTGCTCTACAAGAACAACGTCACCGCCTCAGAGCGGTACAACACCCGCCTGCAGGCGTTGCTCACCGAGCGGCTCGGCGTCCGCTTCGCCGACCGCCCGGACGGGGATCCGAACAAGCGGCCGGTGCGAGAAATCGTCGGCGTCGACGGCCAGCTCCCCCGGCTCTGGTCGTCGCGGCGAACGTCGATCGATACCCGCCGCGCGGTGCTGTCGGCGGAGTTCCAGGCCGACCACGGGCGGCCGCCGACGCCGAAAGAGGCCGTGTCCCTGGCGCAGCGGGCCAATCTCGAGACCCGGCAGCGCAAGCACCAGCCCCGCTCCTTCGCCGAGCAGCGCGCCGCCTGGCACACCGAGGCGCTGGCGGTGCTGGGCGGGGAGAGCGGCCTGCGCGACTACCTCCGTAGTGCACTCACCCCCCGCCGCGGTCCCGAGGGAAAGCGCCCGACGCGCAGATGGGTCGACCAGACCGCCCAGCACGTGCTGTCGACGGTGCAGAGCTCTCGGGCGACCTGGCAGGTGAACCACGTCCGCGCCGAGGCCGAGCGGCAGGCCCGCGCCGCCGCGATCCGGCTGACCGACCTCGACGGATCCATCGACGCCGTCGTCGAGAGAGCGCTGTCCCTGTCGACGCCGTTGGGCAGCCGCGAGCCGGTGACCGAGCCCGCGGCGCTGCGCCGCTCGGACGGCAGCTCCGTCTACACCGTGGCCGGTTCGGCGCTGTACACCTCGACCGCGATCGTCGCCGCCGAGCGAACCATCCTCACCGCGGCCGGACGCCGGGACGGACGCGTGGCGCCGGACGCGGCCGTCGACGTGGCGCTGCTGGAGTCGACCGCCAATCGCGTCGAACTCAACCCCGGCCAGGTGCAGCTGGTCCGCGAGCTGGCCACCTCCGGCACCCGGGTGCAACTGGCGCTGGCCCCGGCAGGCACCGGCAAGACCACCGCCCTGCGTGCGCTCGCTGCGGCGTGGCGAGGCGACGGTGGGAACGTCGTCGGCCTCGCGCCCTCGGCAGCCGCGGCGGCGGTGCTGGGTGAGGAAGTCGGCACCGACACCGACACTCTCGCCAAGCTGATCCACGCACTGGCTACCGGCAACAACGTCCCGCCCTGGGTCGCGCGCATCGGCCCGGACAGCCTCGTGGTCATCGACGAGGCCGGCATGGCCAGCACTTCCGACCTGGCGCGGGCGATCGCGTTCGTCACCGAGGCCGGCGGGTCGGTCCGGTTGATCGGCGACGACCAGCAGCTGGCCGCGATCGGCGCCGGCGGAGTGCTGCGCGACATCGCCGCCACCCACGGTGCCGTCACCCTCTCTCAGGTTCTGCGCTTCACGGACCCCGACACCGGTGCCCCCGACCACGCCGAAGGCGCCGCGTCCCTGGCGCTGCGCGACGGCGACCCGGCCGCCCTCGCCTACTACATCGATCACGGACGGGTGCACGTCGGCGACCTGGCCACGGTCACCGACGACGCCTACGCTGCCTGGTCGATCGACCGAGCCGCCGGGCGCGACGCCATCATGCTGGCGCCCACGCGCGAGCTGGTCGCCGAACTGAACACCCGCGCCCGCCGCGACCGCCTCGCCCAGCAGAACGGGCCGGTCGGACCCCAGGTCACCCTCGCCGACGCCTCGCAGGCATCCGCCGGCGACGCTGTCATCACCCGCCGCAACGAGCGCACCCTTCCGATCAGCGCCACCGACTGGGTCAAGAACGGCGACCGGTTCACGGTCGCCGCCGTCCGCGACACCGGCGCCCTCGACGTCGTCCACCAGCGCACCGGACGGCGCCTCACCCTGCCTGCCGATTACGTCACCGACCACGTCGGCCTCGGCTACGCCACCACCGTCCACGGCGCACAAGGCCTCACCGCCGACACGTGCTACACCGTCGCCACCGGCGAGGAGTCCCGCCAGCTCCTCTACGTCGCCCTGACCCGCGGCAGGCACGCCAACCACCTCTTCCTCACCACCGCCGGCGTCGGCGACCCGCACAGCGTGATCACCCGCGACGCGCTGCTGCCACCCACCGCCGTCGACGTCTTGACTCGTGTGCTGGCTCGCGACGGCTCCCCGACCTCGGCCATGAGCCAGGCCCGCGCGCTGGCCGATCCCGCCGCTCTGCTTGCTTGCGCTGCAGATCGGTACTACGACGCGCTCAATACCGCCGCGGAGGACCGCCTCGGCCGGGACGCCCTCGAGGCCATCGACACCGCCGCCGACGCGGCGATGCCTGGCCTGACCGTGCAGGCGGCCTACCCCGTCCTGCGCGCGCACCTGGCGCTGTGCGCCGTCTCCGGTCGTGATCCCTCCGATGTCCTCGGGCAGGCCCTGGCTTCGGATCGAGGTCTAGACGACGCCCGCGATGTGGCCGCGGTCCTGGACTGGCGTGTCGACCCCACCGGGCGCCACTCGGACGGGACCGGCCCCCTGCCGTGGCTGCCCGGCCTTCCGAAGGCGCTCGGCGACGACCTCGAGTGGGGCCCCTACCTCGCCAACTCCGCCGACCAGGTCAGCTCACCGGCCGTCGACGTCGCCGCCCGTGCACGCGCCTGGACCCCCAACAGCGCTCCCGCGTGGGCGCTTCCACTCATCGACCGCGATCCCCAGCTGGTCGCCGATCTCGCCGTCTGGCGCACCGCCCACGGCGTTGACGACGCCGACCGCCGTCCCACCGGCCCTACGCTGCCGCGCGCCGCTGACGCCCGGGCCCAGCGGGCGCTTGACGACCGCATCACGCGGCTGCTCGGCGACGGGCGCGCGCTCACCGCGCGCTGGGCGCCGCTCGTCGACAGCATCGACCCCCGCATCGCCGGCGACCCCTACTGGCCGGTCCTGGCCGAGCGGCTCGCCGCCGCCGACCGCGCCGGCATCGACATCACCGCGCTCACCCAGGCCGTCGCCGCCGAACGTCCCCTGCCGGACGAGCAGCCCGCCGCTGCGCTGTGGTGGCGACTGTGCGGGCACCTCTCCCCCGCCGCGATGACCGCCACCGGCACCTCCGTCTCCGAGGCGCTGCGCCCGGACTGGAGCCCCGTCCTGGCCGACGTCGTCGGCCCCGCAGCGGCCGAGCGGGTGGTCGCCGACCCAGCCTGGCCCGCGCTGGTCGCCGCCGTCACCTCTGCCGGCGACGCCGGCTGGCAGCCCGACCAGGTGCTGTCCACAGCCCATGACCTGCTGCGCGCCGGTCATCCCGACGACGACCAACTGCGCCCGGACGAGTTGGCCACCGCCCTGGTGTGGCGCGTCGGCGTGCTCACCGACCCGGCGTCCGCCGCACGCGGCCACGCGCCGACGTCGTCGTCCGACCTCGAACACCTGCCCACAGCCGACGGAGTTGCCGACGACGACTGGCTGGCCAGCCTCGTCGAACCCGACGACACCGAAGCTCTCCACGAGGAGCTGGACGGCGACGACCCAGCCACTGCCGAGCACCCCGTCTCGACAGGACTCAACAATCGCACTGCCGACGCCAGTCGCCCACCCGAAGCCGAGAGGGCTGACGAAGGAGGCACCGGAGTTGACCGAGAGCGCCTCCTAGAGCTCAACCAGCAGGCAGCCGACTTCTTCACCGCCCGCTACCGCGGTTCTTGGGCACCGGCCTACCTCACCGACCGGCTCGGCACCGACTTGACGGGAGAAGACCGGTTCACCGTCGGCTACGCCCCCGACGGCTGGACCGCGCTGACCAGCCACCTGTGCCGCCTCGGCGCCACCGAGGCCGAGGTCGTCGCCGCCGGTCTGGGCAGCTACGCCTCCACCGGCCGGGTCATCGATCGCTTCCGCGACAGGCTCGTCTTCGCTATCCGCGACGGCGAGGAGATCCACGGCTGGATCGGCCGCCGCAACCCCGCGCACAACGAGGACGGGGACCACGCCGTCCCGAAGTACCTCAACACCGCGGAGACCGAGCTGTTGACCAAGGGCAACGAGCTGTACGGACTGACCGAAGGCGCTGCGGCCCTGGTTGCCGGCGCCTTCCCGGTCCTCGTGGAGGGCCCCCTCGACGCGCTGGCAGTCACCCTCGCCGGCGAGGGCGACTACGTCGGCATCGCCCCACTGGGCACTGCGTTCACCGACGCGCAGGCCGAGGCTCTACGCCCATTCCTCGGCGATGGAAAGCCCGGCGTCATCGTCGCTACGGACGCCGACCGGGCCGGTCAGCAGGCCGCCGAGCGCATCTTCTGGCAGCTCACCGCCCGTGGTGATGATCCCCACCGCCTCGCCATCCCGACCGGCAAGGACCCCGCCGAGCTGCTACAGACGGCCGGCGCCACCGCTCTGCATCAGGCCCTCGTGGCCTCCCCCAGCCTTGCCACTGCACTCATCGACGCCCGCATTGCCGTCTACGCAGACCGGCTGGATACCGTCGAAGGCCAGGTACACGCCGCTCGCCGCGCCGCGGAAGTGATCGCTGCCTTCCCGTCAAAGAGTTGGCCGGCGCACCTCACCCACGTCGTGGCCTGCACCGGTATCGCGCCCGACATCGCACTGTCCGAAGTGTTCGACGCCGCCCGTGCTCGGACAGAGAATGCTTGCGTGTCGGCACGCACAGCGTTGCCCGGGGAACTTCCCGAACCGTCCACTGACCTGGGGACGGAGCCCTCCACCTCCGTGATGTCCGCAGCGGAGACAGGGTCGGAAACGCTGACCGACAGCGTGCAGGCAGCCCAACGAACCGCATCCGGGGGCCGCCCTCCTCAATCTCCTATTCGGATGGGGCAACGCCTGCGGCTGTGACGCCGTAGGCAGGCGCCCGGGAGGCCCTTGATCATGGGATGTCTACGCTCCCGGTCCCGAGTCCTGAGCACCTGGCATCGCACACGCCGGAGCGACTGCTCCAGCGTCGACAAATCCTCCAGGCACTTCGTACGGCCCCGGATCGCGGCGGTGAGGCCCGTCTTTGCCGCATCTAGCCCTCGACGATCCGAGGCGCTACGGCAACCTTGCTTGACGACTCGGTCGCGAGGGGCGCGTCCGCGCACGGAGGACTTCGCGGCGGCAGGACAGAACTGTCAGACGGCCGTCGCATCATTGCCGCATGACCGCCCCCGTCGTCTGGCCGCGCACCGGCAGCAGCGGCGATGCCCTGCAGACCGCACTCGAGCATGTCCGCAACGAAGCGATCGGTCTCACTGCCTCCGGCGCGGACCTGCTGCCGGCCTACCAGCGCTGGGCAGTCAGCGCCGTCACGCGCCTGCGGCCGCACCTCGCCAGCGACGACGTCGACCGCCTGATCAGGACGGCGACTTTCTGGGCGGCTATGGAACTCGACCCGCACGCGTCGGTTGGCGGGGCACTCATCAGTGGGGAACTGGCGGTCCGTGAGGAAGAGTTGGGGCGCGCCGGTGCGTCCATCGAGTCGTTCCGGCGGCGCTTTGCGGACGTACCCGAGGCAGCAATCGTGCTGGTGCCGGACACCAACGTGCTGATCGCTCACGCCGAGGAAGCTCGCACCGCCGACTGGCGAGGCATGCTCCGAGACCAGGTGCGCGACTTCGATATCCTGCGCGTGGTCATCCCGCTTGTCGTCATCGACGAGCTCGACAGGCTGAAGCAGTCCTCCAAGCAAGCGACGCGGACGCGCGCCCGGCTCATGCTCAAGCTCATCCACGAGCTTTTGGTCGACAGGCCGGACGGCCGCCGCACGCTGCAGGACGCCTCCGGTGAACACGGGGAAGTCACCGTCGAGGTTCTCATGGAGTCCTCCGCGCACGTGCGTCTCACCCGCGCCGACGACGAACTGATCGACGTCGTCGCCCGCCTCCGCGACATGCTCGGCCCTCGCACGGTCATCGTGACCTTCGACACGGGTGCCGATTTCCGTGCCGCGGCTCGATCACTCAGGCACGTCCATTTGGAGCACGCTTATCGTTGAATTGATCCGTTGGAGGGCGGCGGTCGGCGCTGCACTTCACCTTCAGCGCTCCCTGCCTCAGGGACGCTGAAGAGCCGTCATCGCCAGAGTGCAGGGCGAGCACCGCCGGTACTGCCGCACGGTCAGGCAGTATTTTCACTCCGGTTATTCGAGTCGGGGCGGATGTCCAGCGAGGGTAGAGCGTCAACGATCTGCATAGTCTCCAGGGAGACAGTGACGATGCGGGCGAGCAGGTCGAGGATGTACCGGGCGTCCCCGACCTCGCGGGACCAGTCGTTGGGGTCGTTGACGATGCCCGAGGCCTTGTCGGTCTTCACCCAGTAGCGGTCGATGATCCACTCGATCGCCGAGCGGCTGCCCAGCGTGTACCGGTAGGCCTCCTCCGGGATGCCCCGCAGTGTGATCCGCTCGTTGTAGTGGATCACCGACTTGTCACTCCGCAGACCTTCGACCTTCTGCTCCGCGGTCGCCTTGCCGAAGCTCATCTTCTTGCTGCCGACGGCGAAGAATCCGTAGTCCCCCTCGCCCCCCGGGCCGGTCAGGTCCAGCCCCTCCAGCGGGTACGGCTTCACGGTCTCGTAGCCCAGGTGCATCTCGGCCAACTGCCTGCCCGCCGAGGCGAACGCACGGAAGTCGACCGCGAACGGAATGCGCGGCAGCATCTTCTTCAGGTCCGCGGCATAGGTCTCCCGGTACTCCGGCGAGTGCAGCAGACCGTAGACGTAGTCGAAGATGTCGTCCTTGGTGATCGACTCGCCCGGGTACGCCGCCGTGAATGCGTCCAGCGCCTCGTCGGTGATGTTGTCGATGCGCCGGTAGCCGTCGACCACCTCACCATCACCGTGGACGTCGAACATCCCGGACTCGTCGACCTTCTCGTACCGCCACCGCGCGAAGAATTGACCGCCCGAGCCTGCTCCCGTGACATGGAGGTCGGGAACTACGTCCAGCGCAAGAACAGAGAAGGGGACGGCGGATCCAGATCCCACCTGGTAAACGCCGACATTCGTAGCGTTCCGATCGGGAAAGAGGTTAGGGATACGGTATCGACGTTCGATAAGAGCGTCGTCGCGATAGCACACCACCTTGGTGAACGGTCGATAAATGGCGTTCACACTCGCCTGACTGCTAAAGCTGATTTGCTGCCCGCGGGCGTGAGCCGCCTCCAGGCTGCCGCTCCACGCAATCAGGGTCGAATCAGCCTCGATCCACCGTCGATCTTGGTCGGCTCGGTCGGCCTCTGATCTGATCTTGGTCAGCCGGTGCGGGCGTGAAGCAGCCGCCGGTCTGTCCGGC